>PALO01000005.1 GCA_002706465.1 Flavobacteriales bacterium | reverse complement strand
ATTCTTTCATTAATTTTTAAATTTTCAATAACCAAACTTTATTGTTTAGTTTTTTAATTTGATTGAAATTTCTGTCAGCTCTATCTTTATTATTTGTAGCGAATGAACAAACTTTATACCTTTTTCTATTATCTATTTTCATGACAAAAGAATTAAATCCTTGTTTTTTTAATTTTTTATTTAACCTAACAGCATACTTCTTTTTAGAAAAAGAACCATTTATAATATAAAATTTATATTTTTTTTGATTTTGTTTTACTTCTTTATTTGAATTATTAACACGATTTATTTCTTCTTGAGTTTCATTAATTGTATTTTTTATTTCTTCTGCAAATAAGTAAGAAAGGTTGTTGTTTTTTTGATTTATATAATATTCTTGTTTTATATAGTCTTCATTTTTTATACTGTAATCCAAAATATTTGAAGTAGATATTTTTTGAATAGTTTTCACTATTTTATTTTCTTGCATTATAGCCATTGATGCAATTATAATTAAAGGCATTATAACAGCAGCAGCTCTAGAAATGTACTTATATTCGTTTAAAGTTTGTTTTTTTATACTTATAGATTTTTCTTCTTTTATGGGATAAAATTTAAATTCTTCCAGGCCAAAAGAATTACTAAGAAAGTTAGTTTCTTTTAAATCAATAAAAATTAATTTTTTATTTTGGTCAAGCTTTATTGTACCTATACCTTCAAATTCATATTCTTGAAATTTTTCAAGTCTATTTTCTATCTCAATTGTAAATTCTTCAATTATTTTTTTAGCAGATTTATAACTTATTTCCAGATTATCTTTTAGTTCGTTGATTAAAATACCATCATTTTTGTTAAGTCTTTTGTTGAAAGAAATAGTTTTTCTTGGAGGAGTAAAAGAATGGGTTTTTTTATTGACATAAGCACTTTCGTAATTTAATATAAAACCTCCGAATTCAGGTATAATTATACAATCATGCTCATAAAAAAGATTTTTTAATATTTTGTGAATATTTTTCATTATTATAAATCTAGTAAATCTTCTTTAGAATTTACTGATATCACATCGTAAATACTTTTTTTAAAATGTATTTTGTAATTATTTTGCAACCATCTTAACTGTTCCAGTTTTTCCTTTTCTTCTCTTTTTGTTTGTTTTAAATTTTTGATTTCATCTATTATTTCGTCTTTAAAAAAATAAACCCCTATGTGTTTAAATACATTTTCTTCACATATATTTTGTCTACTGAAGTTAACGCAAGTGTTATTTAAAACATATGTTTTTACAGAATTATTATCTTTTTTTTCTTTTTCCAAAACAGGAAAACCCGTTGTTAGTATTTTAGGTTTTTTAGATTTAGCGAATTTTATCATCATATCTATTATTTGATGATTTATAAATGGTTGATCTCCCTGTATATTGATTAGGTAATCATGTTTTTCGCCTTTTTTTTCATAAGCTTCAAAACACCTTAAAGAGCCATTGGAGTGTTTTTTCTCAGTTAATATCACTTTACCTTTTATGTCTTCTATTTGTTTTTTTATTTTTAAACAGTCTGTAGCAACGTATATATTAGATAATAATTTTGATTTGCTTACACTCATATATACATTTTGTATAATAGAATATTCGTTTATTTTGTAAAGAGCTTTTTCAGGGAATCTTTTAGATTTTTTATGTGCAGGTATAATGCCGACAAAATCCATTAAATTTTAATTTTAAATTGGAAGTTTATGTTTCTCATAGGCATCATAGAGCAAGGTCTAGATTGGTATAATTTATTTAGTACATTATTTACTATTACAGAAAAAGACATGTTGTTGTTTATGTTGTAAGCGAATCTGTAATCTATAATTACATCTCCTGTTAAGTTTTCCAATCTAGATTCATTTACTCCAGGTACAATTTCCGCAAATAAGTCTGTAGTGAAAATTTTATCTACATTTTTCATAAAGCTATTATATCTTAAGCTTATACCCTGTGATGTTTTTTTATTCATTAATTCTATGTCAAATTTTGCTGTATGTTCATGACGATATTTTAGTACGTTTATTGAGTCTGCTGAGCTTGAATTTACATAATTCATTTCGATTCCACCTGCGTCTGTTATGAAGCTAGAAAATCTGTCTAAAGATACAGGATTTATATAACTGTATCCTCCCAATAAGTTTATTTTAGAATTACCTACCTTGCCAGTTCCATTTATAGAAACCTCAATCCCAGATATTCTTGTTTTACCTATATTTACTTGTTTAAAACCTAATCCAAAAAATTCATCAGGGTTGCTTAAGTCGTCTCCCCAGGCTCCAAAAGTAAATTCCATCATATCATCATATTCCATTAAGAAACCAGCTACGTCAAAAAACCCCATCCAATTATTTATCTTAAATACTTGTTTTAATGCTAACTCAGAACTCCAGCCGCTTTCTGATTTTAATTGAGGATTTGGATAAACAAAAATACCTTTTGCTATCTCAGTTTTAACAAATAATTCAGCTATTGATGGGAATCTAAAACCTTGTCCAAAAGAAGTCCTTACATAAGAACTTTCAGATATTTTGTAATTTAATCCAGCTCTAATTACAGGCTTGCTTTCATAATATGTATTTATAGAGTCTCCGTTTATAATATATGTAGAGTCTGTTGTTAAACCAAAAACCTCAAATCTAGAACCTATAGATGTATTTAGTCTTTCTCCAAATTTTTTATCTAATTGTGCGTAAATAGAATTAGAAGACCTGTAGTTTCTTCCTCCAAATTCTTCAACATCTGAAAAAACATAGTCATTAGCTGTTCCTAATGTAAAATTAAGGTTGATTTTATCTACATTTTTCTGGTATTGCATATCCATGTAATATAAGTCTGAATGATTTCTTTTTTCTTTTGAAGTTTCTTCATCAACGTTTTCATGAAAAACTTGTAAGTACCTAGTGTTTAGAGAAAGTCTATATTTTTTTTTATCATTATAGTAGTTTATAAATGGATCCACAGAATTCACGTTTCCATTTATACTTATTACATCCCCATCTAATGGATAAAAAGGATTTTCATAGCTTTCCCATATAATAGCATCATAAGTCTCATTTAACATGAAATTACCATTCACGCCATATGATAATCCTTTTACGATTTGATTTTTGTATCTCGTATTGAAATTAAATCTTTTTCTGCTTTTAGACTCACCGTACCTATATCCTTGATCTTCTAATACAAAAGCGCCTATTGTTAGATCAAGATTATTTATTTTTCTAGAATGCAAAAAATCTGTTCCTTTTTTTATTGGATTTTTTGACCACCAAACATGATTGTCATTTTGAGGATTATCATAATATCCATAATGTATTTTAATTTTTGTTTCAGGTTTTAATGAAGGATATTTCGTTCTTATATTTATTATACCATTTAGAGCGGATGAACCATAGAGTGCAGATGCGGCTCCTTTTATAACCTCTACTTGACTTATGTTTTCAGTTGGTATTGCACTCCATTGAGCTTGCCCTAGTCCTCCATCTACCATCGGCATATCATCTACTAAAACCAAAACTCTTGTTCCTGTTCCATAAGACCATCCACTGCCCCCTCTTATATTAGCTTGTCCATCTGTCATGTTTACGCCAGGGATTTGCTCCATAGCTGTTTGTATTTCAGTTGTGTTTTTATTTTCTATTAGATTAGGCTTTATAACTTCTACAGAAACGGTAATTTCTTCTATCTTTTGTTCGAATTTACCTGCAGAAACTATAACGGTTCCTATCTCCATAGATTTCTCTACTAAACCACAGTTGATTTCTAAAATTTCATTTTCTTTTATTTTGATTTGTTTTGTGATTTTTTTGTAACCTATGTAGTTGTATGTAATAATATGTTCCCCAGGAGGAATTTCTAGTTTATATTCTCCCTTAAAATCTGAAGATATTCCAATATTTTTTTCGTTGTATATATTAACAGCAGGTAATGGTTCGTTAGTTATTTCATCAAATACCTTTCCTTGTATAAAACTTTGAGAAGATAAATTTGAAGATATAATAAAAATAATAGATATAGTAAGTAAATATATTTTCATATATTTTTTTCTTTTTTGCAATTTACAAAAATCTTTATTAATATTTAATTGTGAATATTTTAGTGTATTTTTATTTGAAAACAAATTAAATAATTATTTCATTTAATAAAAAAACATGAGTAATATAGAAGCAATTGTAAAAGAACTTACTTTTAAGCACAGTCATGAAAAAGAATTTATTCAGGCTGTAACTGAAGTTATGGAATCAATAGTTCCGTTCGTAAATAAAAATTCTAAATACAATCAACAAAACATATTATCCAGACTTGTTGAACCAGAGAGAGCAATTATTTTTAGAGTTCCTTGGGTCGACAGAAATGGAAAAATTAATATTAATAGAGGATATAGAGTACAGTTTAATTCAGCTATAGGGCCTTATAAAGGAGGTTTAAGGTTTCATTCTTCTGTTAATTTAAGTATAATAAAATTTTTAGGATTTGAACAAATTATAAAAAATTCCCTGACAGGTCTTCCTATTGGAGGAGGTAAAGGTGGATCAGATTTTGACCCTAAAGGTAAAACAGACGTTGAAGTAATGAGTTTTTGTCAATCATTTATGAACGAGTTATTTAGACATATTGGACATAACACAGATGTTCCTGCTGGAGATATAGGTGTAGGTCACAGAGAAATAGGTTTTTTGTTTGGTCAGTATAAAAAAATTAAAAATAATTTTACTGGTGTTTTGACTGGTAAAGGCGTAGAGTGGGGTGGCTCTTTGGGTAGACCTGAAGCAACAGGATATGGCGTAATATTTTTTGCTCAAGAAATGCTTTTAAACAGAAAAGATAGTTTAGAAGGGAAAAAAGTGGTAATATCTGGTTCAGGAAATGTTGCGCAATTTTGTTGTGAAAAAGCGATTGATTTGGGAGCAACAGTCCTTACAATGTCAGATTCTAGTGGCTTTATATATGATAAATCAGGAATAGATTCTAAAAAATTAGATTTTATAAAAAAATTAAAAAACGAAAAAAGAGGTAGGATTAAAGAATATGCAGATAAGTATAATTGCAATTATTATGAAAGCAAATCACCATGGTCTATACCATGTGATTTGGCTTTTCCGTGTGCTACTCAAAATGAGTTAAACTTTGAAGACGCAAAAGAATTAGTCAAAAATGGATGCTTTTTAGTTGCAGAAGGAGCTAATATGCCAACAACTCCTAAAGCTATTAATGTTCTTTNAAAATCAAAAGTATTATATGCTCCTGGTAAAGCATCAAATGCTGGAGGAGTTGCTGTTTCTGGACTAGAGATGTCTCAAAATTCATTGAGAAATTCTTGGACTAAAGATGAAGTAGAGGGTAAATTGAAAATAATTATGCAAAAAATACATAATTCTTGTTTGGAATACGGAAGCAATAAACATAATGTTAATTATATTGATGGGGCAAACATAGCGGGTTTTGTTAAAGTTGCAAATGCTATGATAGATCAAGGGGCTGTATGAGTAGGTCTATTTTTGATTTTTTGAAGAAAGAGTTAAAGGCTATCAAGGAAGAAGGACTATATAAAGAAGAAAGAAATATAATTGGAAGACAAGATTCTAAAATAGAAGTATCAAATATTTCTGGCAAAATATCAAAAGTAGTTAACATGTGCGCTAATAATTATCTAGGTCTTTCCTCAAACAAAGATGTTATTAATTCTTCTGTCGATATTATGGAAAAATATGGATATGGTTTGTCTTCAGTAAGATTTATTTGCGGAACACAAGACATACATACAAAACTTGAATTTGAAATATCAAGTTTTTTCAAAACAGAAGATACTATTTTATATGCAGCAGCTTTTGACGCTAATGGAGGGCTCTTTGAACCACTACTTTCAAGTGAAGATGCAATAATTTCTGATTCACTGAATCATGCATCAATAATTGATGGAATAAGATTATGTAAAGCAAAAAGGTTCAGGTATAATCACAGTGACATGAATGATTTAGAATCAAAATTAAAAGAAGCAAGTAGTTCTAGGTTTAGAATTATAGTTACTGATGGTGTTTTTTCAATGGATGGTGATATTGCAAAGCTTGATAAAATATATAATCTTGCTCAGAAGTATGATAGTTTGGTTATGATTGATGAATGTCATTCTGCTGGTTTTATAGGAAAGGAAGGTAAAGGGACTTCAGATTATTATNACTTACTTGGTAAAATAGACATAATTACAGGAACTTTGGGTAAGGCTTTTGGAGGAGCNATGGGTGGTTTTACTACAGGTAAAAAAGAAATAATTGACATTTTAAGACAAAAATCNAGACCTTATTTATTTTCTAATTCATTATGTCCTTCAATTATCGGAGGATCTTTAAAAGTATTTGAAATACTTAAAAAAAACACCAAATTAAAGAAAAAATTAGATGTCAATACAGATTACTTTAAAACAAATTTAATTGAATTGGGTTTTGAAATTAAAGCAGGAGACTCTCCTATAATACCAATTATGCTATATGATGCAAAACTTTCACAGGTTTTTTCTAATAAATTATTTGATTTAGGAGTTTATGTTACAGGTTTCTTTTATCCAGTGGTACCTAAAGGAGAAGCTAGAATAAGAGTTCAAATATCTGCATGTCACTCTAAAGAAGAATTAGATTTTGCTTTGAGCTGCTTTGAGAAAATAGGGAGAGAACTAAAAGTAATAGATTAGAAATACCCTAAAAAATCTTTATATTTTTTGTTCATTATAAAATTTAATGTATTTTCGCAGACCATTTATTAATTACAAGAAATGAATAAAACACTATCAGTAAAAAAACAAGACATAAAAAAAGAGTGGTTTGTTGTTGACGCTACAGATAAAGTTGTGGGTAGATTAGCTTCTAATATAGCTCATTATATAAGNGGAAAACACAAGGTTTATTATACTCCAAATCTTGATTGTGGCGATAATGTAATAGTTGTTAACGCTGATAAAATAAAGTTTACTGGAAAAAAATGGACAGATAAAAAATATTTTTCACACACAGGATATCCTGGAAGTCAAAAAAGATTAAACCCTAATGATTTAATGAAAAAAGACCCAAAATTAATTTTAAATTCAGCAGTTAAAGGTATGTTGCCTAAAAATAAATTAGGAAGACAATTNTTAAAGAATTTACATCTTTATATAGGGGAAAATCATGATTATGAGGCTCAAAAACCAAAAAAAATAGATATATAAATTTATGGAAGTATTTCAAGCAATAGGAAGAAGAAAAAGATCAGTAGCAAGAGTTTATTTAAAAAAAGGAAAAGGAAATGTAGATGTTAATGGTAAAACAATAGAAGATTATTTTAAATTATTAAATCACAGAAACAACATAAAAGCACCATTTGAAGTTGTAAATTCAGAATTTAAAAATTATGATTTAAATATTAATGTTTATGGCGGAGGTATTATGGGGCAAAGTGAAGCAATTAGATTGGCCATATCTAGAGCTTTAATTAAAGAAAACGAAGAAAATAAAACTCATTTGAAAGCAGCAAAATTTTTAACTAGAGATTCGAGAGTAGTTGAAAGGAAAAAACCTGGTCAAAAGAAGGCAAGAAAAAAATTCCAATGGGTTAAAAGATAAATTATGGATAAATTAAATTTTGATAGTCTTTTAAAATCAGGTGTTCACTTTGGACATTTAAGTAAAAAATGGAATCCAAAGATGTCTTCTTATATATTTATGAAGAAAAACGGAATTCATATTATAGATTTAAACAAGACAATATTAAAGATGCAGGAAGCGTCAGCAGCTATTAAGCAGATAGTTAAGTCNGGTAAAAAGATTTTATTTGTAGCTACAAAAAAACAAGCAAAGTCAATAATAGAAGAAAACATTTCTTCTTTAGGAATGCCTTATGTTGTTGAGCGTTGGCCTGGAGGAATGCTGACTAATTTTATAACAATTAGGAAGGCGGTAAAGAAAATGAACAATATTGANACTATGTTTTCTGATGGTACTGCTAATACTTTNTCAAAAAAAGAGAGACTTTTTATTCAAAGAGAAAGACAAAAATTAGAGAAAAATTTTGGTTCTATATCTGATTTAAAAAGATTACCTCAAGCTATTTTTATAGTTGATGTAAATAGAGAGAATATAGCTGTAAAAGAAGCAAAAAAGATTAGAATTCCAATTTTTGGAATTGTTGACACAAATTCAGACCCTTCAGATATAGATTTTCCTATACCAGGTAATGACGATTCTAGGCACTCTATAGAGTTAATAGTAAAATATATTGCGAGTTCTATAAAAGAAGGTTTAGAAGAATATGAATTAAATAAAAAATCTAAAAAAGAAAATAATTCAGATAAAGTTTCTGAAAAAAAGAATGACAAGGAAGACGTGAAAGAGTCAAAGCCAATAAAAGAGGCAAAGTCAACAAAAGAGACAAAACCAAAAAAATNACCAAAAGAAAAAAAATAATCAGACATGACTAACATTACAGCTTCTCAAGTTAATGAATTAAGGAAACAGACAGGATTAGGTATGATGGATTGTAAATCGGCATTAGTTGAGTCTAATGGAGATTTCGAAAAAGCTATAGAAATACTAAGAAAAAAAGGACAAAAAGTTGCAGCAAAAAGAGCAGATAGAGAAGCTAATGAAGGAGTTGTTTTGTCAGCAACAAATGAAGAAAACAATTTNGGAGCAATTATTGTTTTAAATTGTGAAACAGATTTTGTGGCTAAAAATACAGATTTTATAAGTTTTGCCGAACAAATATTGTCTTTAGCACTGTTAAATAAAACTAAAACATTGGAAGAAGTTTTGATATTGCAAATCGGAGGCAAAAGCATTAAAGAAAATATAATTGAACAAACAGGTGTAATAGGTGAAAAAATATCTTTGTCTTCTTTTGAGATTGTTGATGCAGAATTTGTAACATCATATGTTCATCCAGGAAATAAACTTTCTTCTATAGTGGGTTTTAATTTAAATATAGAACAAGATGTGGCTAAAAATATTTGTATGCAAATAGCAGCTATGAATCCAATAGCTATAGACGAGCAGACTGTCAGTAAAGATGTTTTAGATAGAGAATATAACATAGGCTTAGAGCAAGCNAAAGAAGAAGGAAAGCCTGAGCAAATATTAGATAAAATAGCTGAAGGAAGATTAAAAAAGTTCTTAAAGGAAAATACTTTATTAAATCAACCTTTTATTAAAGATAATGGAGTAACAGTTAAAAAATATCTTGGTCAACAAAAAGAAAACACTCAAGTTGTAGATTTTAAGAGAATAGGCTTAGGATATTAAATATTCANTCCTATGAAATATAAAAGAATATTACTAAAATTAAGTGGAGAAGCTTTAATGGGAGATAAGGATTTTGGTATAGATGTCAAAGTTCTAAATTATTATGCTCAAGAAATAAAATCAATACTTTCTTTGGGGATAGAATTAGCGATAGTTATAGGTGGGGGTAATATTTTCAGAGGAATACAGGTCGAAGAAAAAGGTTTAAATAGAGTACAAGGAGACTATATGGGTATGCTTGCTACAATGATTAATGGNATGGCATTACANTCATCTTTAGAAAAAAATAAAATAGATACTAGGCTTTTATCAGCAATAAAAATGGAACAAATTGCAGAGTCCTTTATAAGAAGAAGAGCAATGAGACATCTTGACAAAGGAAGAGTAGTTATTTTTGGATCAGGTACAGGCAATCCTTTTTTCTCTACAGATACTGCAGCAGCCCTTAGAGCAATCGAAGTTGAAGCAGACTTAATATTAAAAGGNACAAATGTTGATGGTGTTTTTTCAGATGACCCTAAAATAAACAAAAACGCAGAGTTTTATACTAAAATTTCTTATAGTGAGGTTATTCAGAAGAAATTAAAGGTTATGGATATGACAGCATTTACAATGTGTGAAGAAAACAAAATTCCAATAATAGTTTGTAATATTAATAATAAAGGTAATCTAAGCAAAGTACTAAATGGAGATCAAATTGGCACTCTAATAAATTTTTAATAAATTAATATAATGGAAGCTTTAAATGGTATAATTTTCGANATTGAAAAACAGATGAAAGAATCTATAGATTATTTGTCTGTTAGTTTTTCTAAAATTAGAGCTGGTAAGGCTAGTGTCAAAATTTTAGATGGAATAAAAATAGATTATTANGGTAATCAAACTCCTTTGTCACAAGTATCTAANATATCTACTCCTGATGGCTCTACAATTAATATTCAGCCTTGGGATAAAGGCCTTTTAGATCAAATACAAAAAGAAATTTTATCTTCTAATCTAGGTTTAAATCCAATTAATAATGGAGAGAATTTAATTATTAATATCCCTCCATTAACTGAAGAAAGAAGAAAAGAATTGGTTAAACAAGCTAAATCTGAAAACGAGAATACTAAAATTTCAATCAGAAATATAAGAAGAAAAGGTAATGATGATTTAAAAAAGCATTCTGATTTGTCAAAAGATTTAATTTCTAGTTTTGAACAAAAAATACAAGATCTTACTGATTCTTATATCAAGAAGTCTGATGAATTACTGAGATTAAAAGAATCAGATATTATGACAGTTTAATTAAAATGAAAGGTATTATTTTAGCAGGAGGTCACGGTACAAGGTTAAATCCTTTAACTTTAGCTGTAAGTAAACAACTTTTACCTGTATATAATAAACCAATGATATACTATCCTTTATCTACTTTAATGTTGTCAGGAATTAAAGATATTCTAATTATATCAACAGAAAGAGATCTGCCTGCTTTTAAAAACCTATTAGGAGATGGTTCAGATTTGGGTTGTAATTTTTCTTATATTGTTCAAAAGGAAGCAAATGGCTTAGCTCAGGCTTTTGTATTAGGTGAAGACTTTATAGGTGATGATAAGGTTGCTTTAATACTAGGAGACAACATATTTTACAGTAATAGGTTACCAAAATTATTGAGAGCTAATAAAGAATTCGAGGGGGGGTTAATTTTCGCATATCAAGTTTCTGACCCAACTAGCTATGGTGTAGTAGAGTTTGATAAAAATAATAATGTTGTTTCAATAGAGGAAAAGCCAGAAAAACCTAAATCTAATTTTGCAATACCTGGTCTGTATTATTTTGACAACAATGTTTGTAAATATGCTAAGTCAGTTGCTAAAAGCAAAAGAGGAGAATACGAAATAACATCTTTAATAAATAAATATTTACAAATTAATAAACTAACAGTATGTGTTTTAGATGCAGGAACAGCTTGGTTAGATACAGGGACTTTTGATACTTTATCTAGAGCAGGTCAATTTGTAGAAGTTATAGAAAAAAGGCAAGGAGTTAAAATAGGATGTGTAGAGGAAATAGCTTATAAAATGGATTATATAAATAAGAATCAATTTGAAAAAATATCAAAAAAGTATCAATCAAGTGGATATGGCAAGTATTTGTTAGATGTTTTAGTTAATAATGAAAGAGTT
This sequence comes from Flavobacteriales bacterium, assembly GCA_002706465.1. GTDB lineage: Bacteria > Bacteroidota > Bacteroidia > Flavobacteriales > SAT41. The sequence continues at coordinate 23,615 of PALO01000005.1, read as the reverse complement.
TAATTTTTATAAAAATTTATTTAAAAATTTTCTTGTTAAAAAGAATTCTGATTTAAAACAAAATAAAAATTTATTTAAAACAAATATTCAACAATCAGTTAATTATATTCTAGATCAGAAATCAAAAAGGATAAGACCTGTTTTAATGTTAATGTTTTTTGATTTGTATAGTAATAAATATCAAGAATGTATGTCTTCAGCTTTGTCAATAGAATTATTGCATAATTTTACTTTAGTTCATGATGACATAATGGATAATGCTAAAATAAGGAGATCTCAAACAACAATAAATGAAAAATGGAATAATAATGTAGCTATATTAACAGGAGATTTCTTATTTAATGAAGCTTTAAGTGTTTTGCAGGAAATCGAAGACCCAGTAAAATTTAAGAATGTTGTAAAAATAATTAATAAATCTCTTTTTGAATTATGCGTAGGACAAGATCAAGATATGTTATTTGAAAAAACACAAAAAGTAAGTTTAGAGGATTATTTTACAATGATTTATAATAAAACTTCTTCGCTTATAAAGTCTAGTATATTGATTGGTGCTTATATGGGTGGAGCTACTGAAAAAGAAATAAAAGAAATAGAAAAAATAGGAGTTAGTCTAGGTAGTATTTTTCAGTTGAAAGACGATTTTCTAGACATATACGGTGAACATAAATTTGGAAAAAAAATATATGAAGATATTATTAACAATAAAAAAACTTTTTTTTATGTTAAAGCACAAGAATTAGGTTCAACTAAAGACAGTAAAGATTTACAAAAATTATATTCTAATAAATTTATTGATAATCAAAAAAAAATTAATCAAGTTTTGAGTATTTATAATAAATTAAATTTAAAAAACATCTTAAATGAAAAATTAGAATACGAATACCAAATTATTCAACAAAAAATACTAGATTTAAAATCAGAAAACAAAATAACAAAAGACATAATTTTAAATTATGTTAGATTTTTAATAGGAAGAGATATTTAAGTTTATAAATTTTAATAATGGATAAATTTTCATTTATTACATCTGTTCATAGTAGTTTTTTAGATAATCTTTATGAAAGATACGTTCAGGATCCAGATTCTTTAGATGAACAGTGGAGGTATTTTTTTAAAGGTTATGATTTTGCTTCAAAGGAATTTTCAGAAGAAAGTGTAACATTAGAACAAAGAAAAGAATTTAAAGTAATTAATCTTATTTCAGCTTATAGGTCTAGGGGGCATCTTTTTACAAAAACAAATCCAGTTAGAAAAAGAAGAATGTACTCACCTAATTTAGATTATAAAAATTTTGGTTTAGATAATACTGATTTAGATGTAGTTTTTCAAGCTGGCAATGAAGTAGGTTTAGGGGCTACAACATTAAGAAACATAATTACTCATTTACAAACTGTTTATTGTCAATCTATAGGTGTGGAGTTTTCTCATTTAAGAAACAAAGAGGAAATAGAATGGCTTAAGTCATATTTGCATAAAAACAACAATCAACCTAATTTTAGTTTTGAGCAAAAAAGAAAAATTTTAAACAAACTAAATTCTGCAATTGAATTTGAGAATTTTGTGCATAAAAAATTTGTAGGTCAAAAAAGATTTTCTGTTGAAGGAGGAGAGTCAATTATACCTTGTTTAGATTATTTGCTTGATATGTGCATGGATGAAAAAATTAAAGATGTTGTGATAGGTATGGCTCATAGAGGCAGATTAAATGTCTTGTCTAATATTCTAGGCAAAGATTACGAGGATATTTTTAATGAATTGAAAGGAAAAGATTTTGAAGGAGATCTTTTTGATGGGGATGTAATATATCATTTAGGTTTTTCTAATAGTATAAAAAACAAAAATCACAGAATGGTAGTTAACCTGTGTCCAAATCCTTCTCATTTGGAGTCAGTTGGTCCAGTAGTTCAGGGTATATGTAGAAGCAAAATAGATAAAGATAAAATGAATTATGACAAAACATTACCTGTCATTATACATGGTGATGCAGCTTTAGCTGGACAAGGAGTGTGTTACGAAACAATACAAATGTCACAATTAAAAGGATACAAAACAGGAGGCACAATTCATCTTGTAATAAATAATCAATTAGGTTTTACAACTAACTACATTGACGCTAGATCTAGTACTTATTGCACAGATATAGGTAAAATTATATTATCACCAATTTTTCATGTTAATGGAGATGATGTTGAGGCGGTTTTACATGTTATGAAAATAGCATTTGAATATAGACAAAAATTTAAAAAAGATATTTTTATAGATTTATTGTGTTATAGAAAATATGGTCATAACGAAGGAGATGAACCTAGGTTTACTCAACCAATACTTTATAATATTATTAAAAATCATCCTAATCAACGTGACATATACGCTGACAAGTTACTTTCAGAGAAAGTAATAGATGAAAAGTATTTGAATGAAATTAAAAATATTTTTTCTAATAAAACAGAGGATAAATTTCAAAAATCTAAATCAAAAAGCAAGATAGTGGTTAATCAGTTCTTAAGAGATAGTTGGAATGGTTTTGTTAGAAAAACAGATTCAAAAAAACATAAATTTGATACAACTTTTGATTTAAAAAGACTCCTTTCTTTGGGCAATAAATTATTTTCTATTCCAGAAGGATTTTCACTATTTAATAAATCTCAAAAAATCATTATGAATAGGAATGAAACATTGAAAAAAGGCAAGGTTGATTGGGGTACAGCAGAATTATTAGCTTATGCTACTTTAATGGATGATGGTTTTAATATAAGGATGTCAGGTCAAGATGTAGAAAGAGGCACCTTTTCTCATAGGCACGCAATATTAAAAACAGAAAATACAGGTGAAAGGTATAGCTTGTTTAACAACATACAAGAAAAAGGTAATTTTAATATATATAATTCACTTTTGTCTGAATTTGGAGTTTTAGGTTTTGAGTATGGTTATTCATTAAATGACCCTAATTGTTTAACTATTTGGGAGGCTCAGTTTGGAGATTTTTTTAATGGTGCGCAAATTATATTTGATCAGTATATTTCAGCAGCTGAGAGCAAATGGAACGTCATGAGTGGCCTCGTTATGTTTTTGCCACATGGATATGAAGGACAAGGGCCAGAACATTCTAGCGCTAGAATAGAGAGGTTCTTACAGTTGTGTTCTCAAGATAATTTAGAGTTATATAATTGTACTACCCCTGCTAATTTTTTTCATTTTTTAAGAATGCAAATGAAAAAAAACTACAAAAAACCTTCTGTTGTTTTTACTCCAAAAAGTTTATTAAGACATAAAGAATGTATTAGCAAATCGGATGAATTATCTAGTGGAGAATTTCAACCTTTAATATATAAAATCTCAAATAAAAAAATAGAAAAAGTAGTTTTTTGCACAGGAAAAATATATTATGATTTAAATGATTTTATTTTAAAAAACAAAAAAGATAATTATTTGTTAGTTAGAATAGAACAGTTATATCCTTTTCCTTTAATAGAAGTTAAGGATTTTGTAAAAAAATATAATAAAATAAAAAATTTTTATTTTGTACAAGAAGAGCCTGCGAACATGGGCGCAGGAAGATTTATTTTAGATAAGCTTAATTTTTTAAATATAGAATTTATAGCCAGAAAAGAAAGTTGTGTTACAGCTTCTGGTTCTAAAGAAAAATCAAATATTGAACAAAATGAAATTATTAATAAATTATTTAATTAAATTTAAGATATTATGATTGTTGATATAAAAATACCTTCTCCAGGAGAATCAATTACAGAAGTTGAAATAGCAGAATGGCTAGTTAAAGATGGAGATATTGTAAATAAGGATCAAGAGATTGCCGAAATAGATTCTGACAAAGCTACTTTAACATTATCTGCAGAATCTTCAGGTAAAATTAAAATACTCGTAAAAGAAGGTAATATTGTTCCTGTAGGTGAGATTGTTTGCAACATTGATTCAAGTAAAACAGATAATACTATTAAAGAAGATAATATTCAAAACAAGACAACAAAAAACACAAAAGTAGAAATAAAAAAATCAAACATTGTAACACCTTTAGCTAGAAGTTATATGCAGAAAAATGATGTTGATGAAGTTAAGATGCAGAATAAAGATTCAGATAAAAAAATTACAAAACAAGATGTAATTGATTTTGTTGCTTCTAATATTGAAAAGCAATCTCATACAAGAAAAAGAATGAGCTCATTAAGGAGAAAAATATCTAGTAGGTTAGTTGCCGCAAAAAATCAAACAGCAATGTTGACAACTTTTAATGAAGTAGATTTATCTGAAGTTATTTCTTTGCGAAATAAATATAAAGATGATTTTTTAAAAAAACATGGTTGTAAATTAGGCTTCATGTCTTTTTTTGCAAAGGCAGTAAATTTAGCTATGAAAGAATACCCTATTATTAATTCAATAATAGAAGGAGATGATATTGTGACTTTTAATGATATTAATTTAGGAATAGCTGTCAGTGCTCCTAAGGGATTGATGGTTCCGGTCATAAAAAAATCTAATATCAAAAAGATTTTTGAGTTAGAAATGTCCATAGCTGATTTGGCAGTAAAGGCAAGAGATGGTAAAATTATGCCAGACGATATGACAAATGGCACTTTTACTATTTCCAATGGAGGTGTTTTTGGGTCTATGCTGTCTACACCTATTTTAAACATGCCACAGAGTGCTATTTTGGGAATGCATAACATAATTAAAAGACCTGTTGTTGTTAATGATAAAATTGAGATTAGGCCCATGATGTATTTGGCGTTGAGTTATGATCATAGATTAATTGACGGAAGAGAATCAGTTAGCTTTTTACTAAAGATAAAAGAATCTTTAGAAAACCCAGAGGCTCAAATATTAGAAGGAAAAGTTAAAAAGCAATTAGGTATTTAAGGTAGATAATACTTTATTTCAAACACAAAAAGATTTTTGTACAGATCCAGTATTATTTGTTGTTCCCCTGTTTTTATATGATCAAAATAAATTGTAGAAAATTCAGTTTTTTTATACGGTCTTATAACTTTTATTCCAAAATAAAATTCATGTTTGTCGTTTTTGTAATTTACGCCTAAAGAACTAGTCAAATTATTTTGTAATCTGTTTGTATAGTATGATATTTCATAAAATTCATTATTTATAAAATCATTATTTTCAACATATTCAGAATAAATATCCGAAGGACATATGGAAATTATATTACCAATGCCCATTTTGCCTGTGACTTTATCTTTTAATTTTACTTTTATAATAAATTGTAAAGGTATATTATAGGTTCTGAAATTTGTTTCAATATTATATTTTGAATTTGTATTTAAATCTAAAGTTGTTAGATATTTTACTTTTGAATAAGTTATTCCACTCTCTAATTCAAAAAAAGATTTTTTGTTTTTAAAATTCAATTCTGTATTTATTATCATTCCAAAATCAAAACCACCTATCATATTTTTTTTAATTGTATATATGTTTGCGTTATATTGAGTTTCTTGAAATATAATATTTGACAAGTAATTGAATTGTAGTGAAAATTTATTGTTTTGACATTTTATGTTATTAGATATAAAAAATAACAAAAATGTAATAAATATTTTTTTAAACATTTTCAGCTTGAATTTCTTTTATTTTGCCAGGCATGTATTGTTCTAGAGTTTTTTGTATACCTTCTTTCAAAGTGATAGACGCTGAAGGGCATCCATTGCATGCTCCTTTCATTCCCAATTTCAATATTCCATTTTTAAATTCCATTAAAATTATATTACCGCCGTCCATTCTTACAGCAGGTAATATATATTTTTCTAATATTGAATTAATTTCTTCTTCATCTACACTATTTTTTTTGTTTTCTTTTGGTTTTTTTAATGATTTATCTTTTTCAACTTTTGTCGAATTACTTTGATAAGTATTACTGTTTATATAATCTTGTATAAATTCTCTCATATCATTAGCTATATCTAGCCAATCAATATCATTGTTTTTTTTAATTGCTAAAAAGTTTTGAGATATGTAAACTTCTTCAACAAATGGGAAAATTAAAAGTTCATTAGCCAGATTAGATGTTGTTGATTTTTTATTTCTTGAAGCTTCAATGTCAGATTCTGTAATTATTGATGAAGCTACAAATTTCATTACGTTTGGGTTAGGTGTGATTTCTGTATAAATATTTATTTTCATATTATTTTATGTTGTTTTAAGTTTATTTTTTGTTTGAAAAATAATTTAGCGCATTTTTCAAATGAATTCGTGTAATTGGAAACATAAAATTCATGATTTTGCTTTTTTTTATTTTTGTTTACAAGATTTTTGGTTATCAAATAATTTTTAACATATCTCGATACTATTATATTTGAGTTAATTATTTCTACTTCATTTTTAAAAAACAATTTTACATTTTCTCTAATTAAATGATAGTGTGTGCAGCCAAGTATCATTTTATGTATGTTTTTAAACTTCTTATTAGAAAGATAATTGGCAATTATATTAGTGCTTAAATTATCATTTATTTTTTCTTCTATCATTGGGGCTAGCAAAGGTGTGGATAAAGAAAATATTTTGATGTTAGATTTGTTTATTTTTTTTTCATAATTTTTAGAATTAACAGTGCATTTGGTCCCTATCAATCCAATATTGCATTTTTTATTTACTTTTTTTAATTCTGCTACTACAGGATCTACTACATTGATTATTTTTATTTTATTATTTATTTTTTGCAACTCTTCGTATGCAGCTGTTGATGCGCTATTACAAGCAATAATTATTATTTTGCATTTTTTCTTAATTAAGAAATTAGTAATCTTTTTAGAAAACAATATTATTGAATTATTAGATTTCTCTCCGTAAGGTAGATGTTCTGTGTCTCCATAATAGATTATTTTTTCATAAGGTAAAGTTTTTATTATAGACCTGGCAACACTTAAACCTCCAACCCCAGAATCAAAAACACCTATGGGAAGAGAAGATTCCATTTTAATATTATAATTTTAATTTCTTTTTCACTAAAGGAAGTATGTTGTCTCCGTTTTCATAAAACAAAATATTGCCTTTGCTAATATCAAAAATATAGGTATACTTTTCTTTTTCAGCAACATCATTAATTGCGTTTAGTGCTTTTTCTTGTATAGGTTGAAGTAATTCTATGTATTTTTCTTGAAATTGTTGTTGTGAAGATTGTTCAAATTGACCAATCCTGTTCTCTAAGTCTAGAATTTCTTTTTGTCTAGCTTCTAAAGAAGCTCCTTTTAAATTTTCAGCATCATTTTGATAAGCTATAGCTTTATTTTGATATTCTTGCAGCATTGCTTTATAGGTTGCGTCAGCATTTTTTTGCATATTTTCTAATTCAGCTTCTGCTTGTTTTGCTTCTGGCATTAGACTGATCAATTCTTCTGAATTTATGTGTCCTAACTTGTGTTGAGCATATGATAATGTAGTTAATGTGCAAATAATTATAGTTAAAATGTACTTTTTCATAATTTTAATGTTTAGTTAATATCCAATTTTTTTTAATATTTCATCACTTACGTCTATTCTTTTATTAGTGTATAATAAAATTAAATCACCATCCTTGTCTAATATTATATCATACCTATTTTCTTCAGAAAAATTATTTATTGCTTTTAAAATTTTATCTTGAATAGGTTGAACCAATTCGTTTCTTTTTGTGAAAAGGTCTCCATTATTACCGTATCTTTTTTGTTCTAAATTTTTAGCTTCTTGTTCTAATTTTAATATTTTTTGTTCTTTTTCAATTCTTTCTTCTTTAGTCATTAAAAACTGTTTCGTTTGGTAATCCTTATACATCAATTCGACTTCATTGTATATTTTTTCTATTTCTTCATTCCATTTCAATGACAATTGATTTATCTGTTCAGTCGCAGATTTATACTCTGGTATTTTATCTAAAATATACTCACTACTTACGTATGCTATTTTTTGGCTAAATAAAATAGAGCTAAATATTGTAAAAACAGAAAGTATAAATATTTTTTTCATAATCTAAATATAGTAAATTAAAATAATTGATTTATTGAAAAATGAAATTGTCCTCTATTTGCGTCTGGCTGTCCTGTTATAGGGTCAAATCCATATCCCCAGTCTACTCCCATTATGCCCATCATTGGTATACTTATTCTTACACCTAGTCCAGCAGATCTTTTTATATTGAAAGGGTTGAATTTGTCAAATTCTTCCCATGCGTTACCTGCTTCTAGAAAACCTAAAATATAAATAGGAGATTGAGCACTCAAGGAAAGACCATATCTTAATTCTAAAGTGTATTTATTGTATATTGTTGCTCCAGTAGATGGAGTTAGAGACCCGTTGGAATATCCTCTAAGAGCTATAATGTCTCTTCCGTCTAAATTCATTCCATATAAACCATCACCTCCAACATAAAATCTCTCGAAAGGAGATAAACCTATTTCTTTATTATACATTCCAATTAATCCATATTCTAAATTAGTTTTTAAAACAAGCTTGTCTGAAAAACTATTAAACCAATTAGCTCCAAATTTCCATTTATGATACTCTACCCATTTAAATTTTTCTTCATCACTTAATTCACTATAGTTGTCTTTAGGATTTAACAAAGAATAAGGAGGTGTCATTTGTACGGATAACGAAAAATTTGACCCTCTTCTAGGGAAAGTAGGTTGATCTACAGAGTTTCTACTGAGAATTATATTATAACTATAATTGTAAGATTTACCATTATTTAATGTAAACGATGATGTGGAATTTGTTAAGTCAAAATTCTGAAGATTGATACTCTGATAAAGACCAAAATAATCGTCAGGCCACTTTAATCTTTTATTTAACCCAATGTTAATCCCTGTAATTTTTATTGTTTCTCTATTGGGGTCATCTGATTCTAATCCGTTAGTTTGTACAGAATGTGATAAAGATGATGACAGGGAGTTTGGTTTTTTGCCACCAAACCAAGGCTCAGTGAATGATATTGCATATTGTTGAAAATAAGCCCCATTAGATGAAGCTCTTATGGAGAATTTTTGTCCGTCTCCTGAAGGCAAAGGAGACCAAGTAGATTTATCTTTAATATTTTTTGTTGAAAAATTATTAAAGGAAACTCCAAGAGTACCTATTACTCTTCCGGCTCCCCAACCACCTTGCAATTCTATTTGGTCGGTATGTTTTTCTTCAACTATATAATTTACGTCTACTGTTCCGTTTTCATTATTAGGCTGTATGTCAACATCTAATTTTTCATTATCAAAATAATTTAATTGAGCAATCTCTCTTTGAGATCTCATAATCATAGATCTACTGAATAAATCTCCAGGTTTAGTTCTTATTTCTCTTAATATTACTTTATCATTAGTTTTTGTGTTGCCAGACACTGTTACGTTATTTATTTTAGCCTGCTTACCTTCTAAAATATTTATAATTATATCAATTTTGTCTATTCCGTTTAAAATTTCATTTGATTGCACCTGAGAAAATAAGTATCCGTTATCTAGATATAAAGAATGTATATCGTTTCCGTCTGGACTTCCGTATAGTTTTTGCTCTAGTTTTGTTCTGTTAAAAACCTCATTTTTTTTAAAGTTAATAATTTTGAATAATTGTTTATTGCTGTATATTGTGTTTCCTACAAACTTAATATCACCAAAGTAGTATTGTTCTCCTTCGTTTATATTTATGTAAACATCAACATCATCGCCTTCATGTTTTTTTATATCTTGTTTTTCTATTTTAAAATCTAAAAACCCATTTTCAAAATATTTATTTTCAATTAAAGCTAAATCTTCTTTTAAATTTTCTTCTAATATTTTGGAAGGTTTAAAAACTCTTAACAATTTACTTTCTTTCGTGTTTTTCATAACTCTTTTGAGCTGATTTTCATTTAAAAAATTATTGCCTGAAAATTTTATAGAGTTGATTTTTACTTTTTCTTTTTTATTTATTTTTATGCTTAAATACATGTAATTACTTTCCTCTATATTATCTATTATATCTATTTCAGCGTTAAAAAATCTTTTGTCTTTTAGAAAGTCACTGGTTTTTTGCTTTATTATCTCTAAATCACTTTTAGACAAGCTTTGTCCTTTTGTTAGTTGAAGCAACTCTCTTAGTTGATCTTCTTCTGATTTTTTTATTCCATAAAAGTTAAATTTTGACAATTTAGGATTTTCCTCTACAGTGATTTTTAAGAAAATTAGATTGTTTTCTTGTTTTTCTTTTTGAATATTTACGTTTGAGAAAAGTTTCTGATCCCATAGCTTCTTTATACTAATGCCTAAATCTTCGTCCAAATTTACGTTTTCCCCTATTTTTAAATCTGAAAACTTGATTATAGAATTATGATCAATATTTTTGTTTCCGTCCACTATTATGCCTCCTATTTTGTATATGTTATTGTAATCGTTAGATTGACTAAACGATATAGTTGAGCATATAGAAATTAGAAAAAATATAATTTGTTTTTTCATAATTTGCAAAAATATAATTTTTTGTTGTACCAATTACTTAATTTTGCCAAATCTTCTTTTTCTTTTTTTGTAGCTATTTATAGCTCTAATTAAATCTTGTTTGTTAAAATCAGGCCACATTTTTCTTGAAAAATAAAATTCAGAGTAAGCTATTTGCCATAATAAAAAATTACTTATTCGGTGTTCCCCACTTGTTCTTATTACAAGTTCAGGGTCAGGTATTTTGTTTGTAGTTAAATATTCACTAAAAATTTGTTCATTAATTTTAGAATGTATGCTTTTGTTTTTGATTATTTTTTTAACTGCCTCTACTATTTCCCATCTAGAGCTATAACTTAAAGCTAATATTAATGTCATATGATTATTATCTTTGGTTGTTTCTATAGCTTCTTTTAAGTTGTTTTGACATTTTAAAGGTAAATCTTGTGTATTGCCTATTGTTTTTAAACTTATTTTGTTCTTCATTAACGTAGGAATTTCTTTTTTTATTGTTTTTATTAATAAATTCATTAAACCTTTTATTTCTTTTTTAGGTCTATCCCAATTTTCTTTTGAAAAAGCGTATAATGTTAAAAAGTTTACTCCCAATTCTGCAGCACATTCAACGGTTTCTCTTACAGACTTCACTCCATTTAAATGACCGTACAATCTCATTTTAGATTTTTGTTTTGCCCATCTACCATTACCATCCATAATGATAGCAATATGCGAAGGAATATTTTCTTTTTTTTGATTTAAGGACATTATAAAATAAGTTTAATACATACAGACTTTAGGGGTTGTGTTAAACTTATATATTATTGATATACCACAAAAACTAAACCAATCATTCCAATTGTTTTCATTTCCTCTGTTTTTNTCTATATTTTCNTCCCATAAATTTATTCCAGANTTGTTTTGNAAATGCCAGTTTTGATAGTCAACTGACCTGTCAGATAGTTCTGCTGCAATGGGGTTTTCAGCATACAAAATGGAAGGATCTACGTATGTTAAACTAACGTCATCTAGATAATCTGTAAATATTTTTCTAATTCCATANTCTACTGAAAAACTAAAACTTTTTGAAAAACTCATTTTAAATCCAACGCCTAAAGGTATTGCNAATTGGCTTAGCATGTANGGACTTCTTTCAGGATATCCTGCTGAATTTTGACCTTCTGTTCCTAGATTTTGTAATTCAATCCAAGGATTACTTGTTCCAACACCATCATTATCAAAAGGGTTTGCAGTGTCATATCTTCTGGCTTGTGGATTGAATTTATAAAAAGATATACCAGACGTTATATAAGGCGAAAAAGAGTACTTTTTGTTTCCAGTTTCGTAATTCATAAAGTTAAATTCAACTTGAGCAGATATTTCTGTTATAGGAGATTTAAAGTGTAAGTTTCTGTTTATTTTNGTTGAATCAACTTTATTTGTTTTATCACTGCCCCTTATCTCTCCATGAAATATAGATGATTTTATTGCGAATCTTCTGTCCAAGTTTTTTTTATAAAAAACACCTACAGCTGGTTGTATTAGATTAAAATGAACTTCATTCAAATCACCAATATAGTAAGATCCTCCAGCAAAAAAGCCTACTTCTTCATACTGTACAAAAGATTGAGATTTTAAAANAAAAGGAAGNATTAACAAAAGTGTTATTATTTTAATTTTTTTTAGTGTAATCATATTCAAATATAGTTAATAAGTATTAGTTATTTTAATTTCTTTTGTCTTTTCCCCACATTAGCTTTTCATTAATTGTTGCTATAAAAGTTTGACCAGGTATNTCTATAANATTGATATGAAAATTACATTTTTCAATAGTTANGTCATTGCTTGTTTGTACTGCTCTTGATCTTGAATCTAAAGTTATTAAGCAAAGTTCGTCTCTGTCTTCAACCTTTAGTTTTATTTTATCTGTACTTGATATCACTATTGGTCTTACGTTAAGATTATGGGGAGCAACAGGAGTGATAACAAAATTATTNGTTCCGGGTATTAATATAGGTCCTCCAGAACTTAAAGAGTACCCTGTAGATCCAGTTGGAGTTGAAATTATTAGTCCGTCAGCCCAATAGGTATTAAGAAACTCTTCATTTAAGTATGCATGTATTTTAATCATAGAAGAGGTNTCTTTTCTAAGTACAGAAATTTCATTTAATGCAAAATTCATATTTCCAAAAATTTGATTTTTTGTTTTCAAAGATAAAAGGTGTCTTTTTTGAATAGAAAAATTATTATTTAATAAATGATTTATCGCATCATAAACTTGATAAGTTGCTATACTTGAAATAAACCCTAATCTCCCTGTATTTATGCCTAGTATAGGTATTTTTAAATCTTTAATAAATGTAATTGCACTCAGGAAAGTGCCATCACCTCCTACGCTAAGGAAAAAAGAAATATTTTTAATTTTTTTTAGACTTTCATAATCTTCAAAGAATTCAACTTTGTTTTGAAATTTAATTTTATGAGTTTTAGTAAAAGAAAAAAAGTCTTTATAAAAAACAAGTTTTATNTTTTTTCTTTCTAAGGTATTTATTATTTGTTGAAAAGTAATCTCGTATGATTCATGGAAAGGAGATCCGTATATTACAATTTTCATTTTTTTTGATATATTTTATAATACAAACATAATATATTTATATATTGTTAATATTAATTGCAATGACAAAATTAAGCGTTAATTTAAACAAAATAGCGACTATAAGAAATGCTAGGGGAGAAGGTANGCCTAGCGTTACTAAAGCAGCTGTAGATGCCCAAAGTTTTGGAGCAGATGGAATAACTGTACATCCTAGACCAGATGAAAGGCACATTAGGTATAGTGATATTTATTCAATTAAAGCAAATATTAAAATAGAATTAAACATAGAAGGATACCCTTCGCGCAAATTTATTAATCTTGTTACTAAGGTTAACCCAGTTCAGGTAACTCTTGTTCCAGACAAACCCAATATTTTGACTTCTAATTGTGGATGGGACATAAAATCAAATTTTGATTTTTTAAGAAAAAATATTGAAATTTTAAAATCACAAGGAATAAGGGTTTCTTTGTTTGTAGAACCAAATCTTAAAAGTATTGAACAAGCAAAAAAAGTAGGTGCTGACAGGATAGAACTATATACTTATTATTATGCCAAGAATTATTATAACGATAAATGTTCAGCTGTAAAAAAATATATTATGGCATCAAAACATGCAAAAAAAATGGGAATAGGATTAAACGCTGGTCATGATTTGAGTTTAAGTAATTTGCGTTTTTTTAATAGNAGTGTTGTTGATTTATTAGAAGTTTCTATTGGACANGCCTTAATAAGTGATTCTATTTATTATGGTTTTGAGAATACAATTCAAATGTATAAAAAGGAGTTGAGTTAATGTTATTACATTCTAAAATATTAGGTCAAGGTCAGCCTTTTTTAATATTACACGGTTTGTTTGGTTCTTCAGATAATTGGTATAGTTTTTCAAAAAAAATTTCTGATAAATTTGAAATTCATTTGATTGATTTAAGGAATCATGGAAGGTCTTTTCATTCAAAAAACATGAATAATGAATCCATGGCTAAAGACCTATTATTTTACATAAATTATNATGATTTAACAAATNTTATACTCATGGGTCATTCTTTAGGAGGTAAAGTAGCAATGAAATTTTCTATTAAAAATTATAAATATTTAGATAAGCTTATNTCAGTTGACATATGTCCCAAAAAATACTCAATTGAGCACAATAATATTATAAATGTTTTGAATGATTTAGATATGTCTATTTTTAGTTCCAGAAAAGAAATTTTTACGTTCTTAAATAATATATACAAAGATGAGTCATTGGCACAATTTTTAGTTAAAAGTGTTCGAATAGATCAAGAAATTCTTTCTTTCAGATTTAATATTGATTCTATAAAAAATAATATTGCTTATTTTGGGGAAAAACTTGATTCCGAAGAAATTTGTAATACAAATTCTTTTTTCATTAAAGCGGAAAAATCAGATTATATTATTAAAAAAGATTCTCAAGTTATATTAAATCATTTTCCAAATTCTAATATAATAGAGGTTGAGAACGCTAGTCATTGGGTTCACGTAAGCAATCCTATTGGTTTTGTTAATACAATAAAAGAAATAATAAATTATTAATATTTTATTATTTTTTTGACTTCAGATTTCGAATTTGTTTCAAATATGAGAGTATACACGCCAGAGCTTAAATTTGATAAATTTACTTTTTGTGTGTTTTTATATTCTTTTATTTTTTTACCGTTTTGTAGTATTTTTAATTTAAAATCACTGTTTGATGATATTGAGATTATATCCTGAAAAGGATTAGGGTAAACTACAATTTGATTTGACTCTTCATTTATCTCTGTTGACACTTTGTTAAATCTGTCAGAAAATTCTTGAAAATATTGATTAGCTATTGAAAAGTCATTTATTATTAAAGTATTTTCATCATTATTATTTTCAGCTGCTGCAGACCAGTTATGAGACCCTGTTATTACTTTAGANCTATTTGAAAACTGAGAACTAGTTCCATCTATTATGCAGTATTTATGATGCATGACATTATTTGTACTTGGGGGATTACCTGAGTGGGCAATAACGTTAACGCCTGAGTTTAATAAGTTTTGATATTCTGAACCAGTATTATTTGCTTGTTCTATTATTCCTTTTGCTGTTGTAAAAGGTATCATGCTAATTATNGCGTCAGCAATTTCATCTTTTGTGAAAGCTAGTAAAGCAAAATCAATTTCATCATTTGATGTTAAAATGTTATTGATTATTTTACTAGTTACATTGTCTGAAGGAGAAAAATATAATTCTATTTTTTTCCCATTTATCACAAAATCATGAGGAGTGTTGTTTGTTTTGTTTGGTCCAAATTTAGCATTGGTAGCATTTGGTAACAATGAATCAGAACCCCACATTTCGTTAAATTCTAATTCGTAAGCTTTTGCTAACGATTCATCTTGTATAATTATTAAATTATTATAATCATCAAAAAGATTGTTAGATGTCCAATTTGTTGATCCACTTAGTATGTATGAGTTATCTGAGCTGTCANCATCAACAATTATAAACTTATTATGCATAATTCCTTGTCCGTTCGGTCTTTTTAGAACAGGTATGTTAGAGTTTATATTACCAAGAGCTAAATTTGTAGTGCTTTCACAANTTATGTATCTAATTTTAACTCCTCTGTTGTAAGCATCATTAATTGCATTTTCTATTACAGAGTTAGCGTGATTATAAACACATATATCTAGCGTTGATTCAGCTTTGTTTATTAAAGCGGCAATTGTGTCATTAAATCCTGTTGTTATATTTTGAGCATAAACNCCATCAGCTACAGAGTGGTCTACAGAGTTATTGAANTAAACTTTTATTTCACCAGANGAAAGAGAAGCCGTAGANTATANNCCTACNGGAGAAAAAGCGGTATCTGCTCCATTTATTGAATAACATTGGATATNATATATTGTTGCAGGATTNAAGTTGTTTATNTTAATATTATGATTTATATTANTTCCTCCAATGTTATANTCTACAAGAGAANTAGGAGATAAACCAATCTTATAATTAGTAGATCCAAATATATTTGTATTCCAATATAAATCAAATGAAGTTGTGGTTATGTTTTCTTGTGATACAGGTGAAATAAGATAAATAGAGTTTTGAGTTATAATATCATTTGTATCTCTTGGGAGTAATTGATAACCTCCAGAACCCGTAAAAGAAAATTGTGATGATATTCCAACTAAATCAACGTAAGAACTAGGTATTAATGTATTTTCTAAAGGGCATCCAGTTTTTATGTATATTATTCCATTTTGACCATTAGATGTAAAGCTTTCTGTTGAGTTGCCACTAAAAGTACCACCTGCGTTATCGAAAACAACATTATTTATTCTCACTAATTCACCTTCTGTTGACTCACCCATTTGGTTTGCGTTTATAATTTGTGGTGCAGGAAGACTGTTGTTTTGAGAATGAACAGTTAAACTGTTTATTGGATTTAACTCAAGTAATCCATTGTAATCTATTAATTCACCTGATACTGTAATACTATCTCCTCTCATTACATTACTCATAAAAGTTTGAGCTTGGTCATATATAGCTAGACCAGCTGAACTGTCTTCTATATATCTTATTATGCCTAACTCATTCCCATTTGTAACAATTCCACTAATGGTAACTGTCGTTCCTATCCCTTGATTTCTAGCAGATTGTATATTTTGAGCTTGAGCTTGAAAGAAAGAAAATATCATTATTATTAAGTATATATTTTTCATATTTTAAAAGTTTAAGGTTAAAGATAAATTTACTCTTCTTGGCATACCAAAAAAGACACTTGATGACTTTGCGTCAAAATCATTAAAGCTAGGATTGTTGTATGAATCATTATTTTGAGCATCTGCTATGTATATTTCATTTGTTGCATTTAGTATACTCATCTTGATTTCACAGTCTATGTTTTTGTAAAAATCTAGAAATTTATATCCACAATGAAAATTCACTATTTTATAGTTTGGTATTTGCCAAGATTGTCTGCCGCTATTTTCTCCCTCTAAAGAAAGAGGATCAAATTCTGCATAATAATCTCTAAATAAAGTTGTTTTTATTTTTGCCCAAAACTTTCTTGAAGGACTCCATTTTACACTATATCCAAATTGAGTTTGTGCAGCATCACTTACTTTAACATTTTCAGCGTCAAATGCTTGTTCTACAACATTTCCAAATTCATCAACTACTAAATTATTATCNTCATCATAAAACCTAACTGTGTCAGATGAATTCCACTTCCAATCACCTATAGAAGCTAAACCTTCTATGGTCCATTTTTTATTTATTCTATAAGCAAAATCAAACTCTACACCTTTGTGTATTGCGTCCATGCCGTTTATATTTGATCTATATGTAACATCATCTATTATGACTATAACTCCTCCGTTAGAAGGTTTATTTTCCCATATCGTATAGTAAAGATTTAAGTTGCTTGAAAAATTATTACTTCTGTAAGAATGTCCTAGTTCAAAAGCCCTAACTTTTTCATTTTGAATATTTTTAAATAATTGATTACTGTAATCAAAAACATTATTAAATCTAGGCGCTTTAGATATTAATCCTGTNTTGAANAAAANATTGTGTTTNTCATCTATATTGTAATTTANACCTGATTTAAAAGTATAGCTNTTAAATTTCTCCCAATTAGTTTCAGTGTGTCTAGCGTGCTCTGAGTTTCTAGTATATATAACACCATTATATTCAACAGAATCTTCAACCATAATAACACTATAAGTCTGAGATATAGGGTCATAAACTACTTGTTTTGAGGTACCTAAACATTGAGTTATTGTNGTGTCTTCAAGAACTAAGTCCATTTTTTTAAAATAATCTATTCTTTTATATTTGCTCCTTGCTGTAGAAAAATTAATAAAACCACTTAAATTGTCATTATTGTCAATTTCTATTTGTCCAAAACCACCTTTCCAATTTACAATTCCATCATTATGATAATCTATTTTGTCTCCTACATATTTCATTATGTTTGTTTGTGTTTTATTGCTTTCATTTATGTAATAATCTCCTCCTAATAAATCATAAACTTCTCTGTAATGTTCACCTTTATATGATCTATAGTCTAATCCTCCTGATAATGACACAAAATCATTAGGTCTATAATTCAAAGTAGAAAGGCCTCCAATCCAATAATGATTATTTATTGAACTNCTTAGAATGGAAGTAGATTTTGTGGCTTCANTACTATAGAGACCGTCTATAAAAGAGATGTTATTATCATAAATTGATTGTAGGTTTATTAAACCTAAATCGTTTATATTATTATAACCATTTGAAAGACTAGTTCCACCTCCTTGACCTATAGAGGCATATATTATATTTGAAATATAAAGATTATCATCTAAGCTCCAAAAATCTCTTATTGAAAATTGTGGCTTATGGTAATAATTTTTTTTAGTATTGAGCCTTTTGTAAGAAGAATGTATTGTGTCCCCATATTCATTTATTCTATATCGATCTATTTCACCTACATGCTCATTATAGTCATATCCTAGGTCAAATACTTCAGGNAAATAGCTGGTATCTACATTTAAATCATTTGCAGCTTGTTCACTATATGTCGCAATAGAATTTTTGTAAGATCTCTGTCCATGATGCTGCGGAGCCCCCATNGCTGTAAATGTAATTATGTGTTTGTTTAANTGTTTTTGAATTTTAGCATAATAAAATAAACCTTCAGTATAAGCTTGATCTACATATCCAATACCTTTTTTGTAAGAACTAGCCAAAGTAAAACCCCATCCTTTTTTATTTTTCATGTTTAAACCTAAGCTGGTTCTATAATAACCNAAGCTTCCTATTTCTTGTTTTATCTTCATAAAGTTTTTACTTTTTATNCCTTTTGTTATTATGTTCATAGTTCCTCCNACTGAGGGTATAGCTATTTTTGAAGAACCTAAACCTCTTTGAACTTGTATATTTGAAGTAACAGCATCGAGTCCAAACCAATTGGACCAATANACCCATCCATTTTCCATGTCATTAACAGGTATCCCGTCTATCATTACAGCCACATTTCTTTGATTAAATCCTCTTATTGTTATCCGAGCATCACCATCTCCTCCCCCTTGTTGTGTTGCGTAGACACCAGGAGTAGAATTCAATATCATAGGTATATCTTGTGANGCTAATTCACTTTCTATTTTTTCAGCATTTATAGTTGAAAAAGCAACAGGAGTTTTTCTATCAATAGCGATATCAGCAACAACAGAAATTTCACTTAATTTTTTATTTGATAAATAAAAATCATTTTTNNCTTCTTTTTTATAGCCATTTANTTCTTTAGTTATATTTTCATATCCCACAAAAGAAACTTCTATTTTGTATTTTTCTTTTTCTTCAATTACAAACTCATATTCTCCATTGAAATCTG
Organism: Flavobacteriales bacterium; assembly: GCA_002706465.1. GTDB lineage: Bacteria > Bacteroidota > Bacteroidia > Flavobacteriales > SAT41. The sequence goes on along the minus strand of PALO01000005.1, from coordinate 4,254 downwards.
TTGAGGTGATAAATTTATTGTCTACAAAAATATTGGCTCCAATTAATGTTTCTTTTGATGATTTATCATAAACATTTCCATAAAAATTAACCTGTGAAATTATAAGTAGAGGNGAAAATAAAAAAAGTAAAGAAAAATAAAAAAATTTCATTTTCTAATTAACAATCATTGTTGTATTTGTTTGTTTATTTTTTGTGTTTACAATAACAAAATAATTGCCTTTTTTATAGTTTTTAACATTTAAGAAAANCACNTTGTCTTTAGGTGATATATTTTGTATAACCTGTCCGCTAGAATTAATTATTTGCAAACCTTCAATAAATTCATCTGATTGTATTATCATGAAATCTGTTTCAGTAATAGGATTTGGGTATATTTTAACATTGTTTTCGATTTTTTCAACAGATGAAACAGGAGCACAGTCACAAGTATGTGAGCCTAAATTAACCCAGTCATTAGCTGGCAAAGAATCCCATTCTAAAGTCACATTAAAAACAACAGACTGTATAGAACCATGTTTTACATTGCTTTTTCTTTTTAATATATTATTTTGTGTCCANGTAGAACCACCGTTTGCATCAGTAAATCCAGCACTAGCGTCATCTGTCCAACCATACCCAGGATCTTCTCCTATTTTTCCAATACAGTCTAATATATCCCATCCGGCAAAACCACTTNTTTCTAAAGTTATCGCNTCATCTCCATTAAAATAACAAACTGCAGGATATTCAACATCATGTAAATCTGACATTGAATGTAGATTAGCGTCAACAGCAGGTGACCACCAAGTACCCATGTCTATTGAGTCAGTTTGACCATTACAAGCTACAATTACATCATAAGGAGCTATAAAACCACTTAAAGGGAAAGACTCAGTTTCTGTTGGAGAACCATTACCGTATCTTTTTACAGCATAGTTTTCTAAATATATTGTATCACTAGTTGGATTNTATATTTCAAATCCTTTATCATTACCCCATCCTTCTAAATATTCTGAGAAGAATAAATCTGAACAGTCTTGAAAAACTATTTGTGAAAAACTGTATATAGGNAAAAGTATAGATATTAAAAGGATTCTGATTGTCATAGTNATAAGTTTTTGTTTAAANCAAATATATATAAATTACATTTATATAAGTATAAAAAGAAATAACTAATTATTAAATTTACGTTAATTAAAGAAATAAAAGATTGAAAAAAATAAATGACTTTAAAGAATACTTAAAGGAATATAAAGAAAGTATANATGACCCTGAATCTTTTTGGAACAATAAGTCTAAAAGTTTTGTTTGGTATAAAGATCATGATCAAGTATTATCTTGGGATTTTGATAATTATAATGTTAAATGGTTTCAAGGAGCTAAATTAAATATAACAGAAAACTGTTTAGATAGACACCTGCGTTTAAGGGGTAATAATCCAGCTATAATTTGGGAGCCTAACGACAGCAAAGATGAAGCGCAAGTTATATCATATAACGAACTTTTTTCTCAAGTTTGNAAATTATCTAATGTATTACTTGCGAATAATGTTAAAAAAGGTGATAGAGTTTGTCTTTATATGCCTATGATTCCTGAATTAGTATTTTTTGTTTTAGCTTGTGCTAGAATTGGAGCGGTTCATTCTGTAGTATTTGCNGGTTTTTCTTCTAAATCTTTATCTGAAAGAATAAAAGATAGCGGCTGTAAAATTTTAATTACAGCAGATTACAGTTATAGAGGAGATAAGGTTATTAATTTAAAAAAAATTGTAGATGAAGCTCTTGAGAGTGCTGATATAGTTGAAAGAGTAATAATTGTAAAAAAAGGTCAAAAAGACATTAAAATAAATAAAAAAAGAGATGTTTTATTGAACGAAGAAATTAAGAAAGTCGATAATATTAGACCAGCAGAAGTCATGGATNCAGAAGACCCTTTATTTATTTTATATACATCTGGATCTACGGGAAAGCCAAAAGGNATTTTGCACACAACAGCGGGTTACATGGTTTATGCTCAGTACTCATTTATTAATGTTTTTCAGTATGAAAAAAATGATATATTTTGGTGTACAGCTGATGTTGGCTGGATAACAGGTCACACTTATTTAATTTATGGTCCTTTGTTAGCAGGCTCAACTATTATGATGTTCGAAGGAGTGCCAACTTGGCCCAGCCCTAGTAGATTTTGGGAGATTATAGATAAACATAAAGTGAATATTTTTTATACAGCTCCAACAGCTATTAGAGCTTTGCAAGCAAAAGGTGAGTCCTTTGTTGAAGGATATATTTTAGATTCTTTAAAAGTATTGGGTTCTGTGGGTGAACCTATTAATATAGAGGCGTGGGAATGGTATTATAAATATATAGGAAAGTCTAAATGTCCAATTGTTGATACTTGGTGGCAGACAGAAACAGGAGGTATTATGATATCTCCTTTAGCGGGTATAACAGAATTGAAACCAACATATGCTACTTTACCTTTGCCAGGAATAAAGCCAGTTATAGTTAATGAGCAAGGACAAGANATTGTAGAAAANAATGTTGAAGGATATTTATGTATAGATTTTCCTTGGCCTTCAATGTTGCGAACAATTTATGGAGATCATGAAAGATGTCAAGAAACATATTTTTCTNCTTTTAAGAAAAAATATTTTACGGGAGATGCTTGTANAAGAGATTCAAAAGGATATTATAGAATTATAGGTAGAGTAGATGATGTAATTAATGTTTCAGGTCATAGGNTAGGCACGGCAGAAATAGAGAACGCGATAAATTTACATGATGAAGTTGTAGAGTCAGCAGTAATAGGATTTAATCATGAAATAAAAGGACAAGGTATCTATGCTTTTATTATATTGAAGAATGAAAAAACNGAAATTAATAAAAATCAAATATTAAATATTGTGAAACAAGAAATAGGGTCTATAGCTAAACCAGATTACATTCAATTTGTAAAAGACTTGCCAAAAACTCGTTCTGGTAAAATTATGAGAAGGATATTAAGAAAAATTGCTGATGGTGAAAATAATAATTTTGGAGACACAAGTACTTTGCTAGATTCTACTATAATTAAAGATATAATTAAAAATAGATTAAAATGAGTAAATCGGTAGTGATAATACCAACATATAACGAGAAAGANAATATTGAAAANATTATTTCTTATGTTTTTTCATTAGAAACAAAATTTCATATTCTTATAATAGAAGATAATTCTCCTGATGGNACAGCAGATATAGTTAAAAGATTAATGTTNAANTATAAAGACAATCTTTTTATAGAAGAAAGAAAAGGAAAGTTAGGNTTAGGTACAGCATANATACATGGATTTAAATGGGCTTTAAAAAGGGATTATGATTTTNTTTTTGAAATGGATGCAGATTTTTCTCANAACCCNGATGANTTAATTAAATTANATAATGCAGCTNAAGAAGGNGGAGATGTTGTNATAGGTTCAAGATATGTTAAAGGNGTAAATGTTGTGAATTGGCCNATGTCTAGAGTTNTATTATCTTATTTTGCTTCAAAGTATGTTAAGTTTATTACGGGATTACCTATTCATGATTCTACAGCTGGTTTTAAGTGTTATAGGAAAAAAGTTTTAGAAAAAATAGGTTTTGAAAATATAAAATTCACAGGGTATGCATTTCAAATAGAAATGAAATTCAGAGCTTGGAAATATAGATTTAACATTGTAGAAGTCCCAGTTGTTTTCACTGACAGAGAGTTAGGGAATTCTAAAATGAGTAAAAAAATAATTATAGAAGCTGTTTTTGGAGTTATTAAAATGAAGATCAAAAGTATATTTAAAAAATACAATTAAATGTCATTTACCTTAATTAAAAATGTAAAAATAATTAATGAAAATCAGATTTTTGAATCGGACATATTAATTGATGGTTGTTATATAAAAAAAATATCAAAAAGTATTTCTGCAGAAAATAATTTCAACATTGTTGAAGGAGGCGGGAAATATTTAATACCAGGAGTAATAGATGATCAAGTTCATTTTAGGGAACCGGGTTTAACTCATAAAGCAAATATAAAATCAGAGTCTAAATCAGCTTTAGCGGGAGGAGTTACTTCTTTCATGGAAATGCCTAACACAAATCCTCAAACTATAAATCAAGATTTATTAAATAAAAAACTTGATATAGCTAAAAACACATCTTTTGTCAATTATTCTTTTTTTGGTGGAGTAACAAACACAAATTATGATGATGTGATGCGTTTTGATAAAACACAAATACCAGGAATAAAAATCTTCATGGGTT
>PALO01000004.1 GCA_002706465.1 Flavobacteriales bacterium | reverse complement strand
ACCAATTGGTTGATATGTATAATCTATGTTACATTGCCAAGACAAACCAATAGGCAAACTAATAGAGATAATATGAATATCCGTTAAAGTAACGTTTATACCTTGATAAGTTGTGTCTGTTGGAACAAAAAAAGTTAAATCTTCTGAATAATAACTACCTACAACTCCATCAGGCAACGAGTCAGGAGACAAACCATAATTTAAAGAACCAATTGGTTGATATGTATAATCTATGTTACATTGCGTGTAAACATCAAATGAAAAAAACAAACAAAACAAAAAAATAATATATCTAATCAAAACAAAAAATTTAATATCTGTAATTATCTGATTTAAAAGGCCCATTTTTATTAACATTAATGTACTTTGATTGTTTTTCATTTAATACCTCTAAACTAACACCTATTTTTTTTAAATGCAATCTTGCAACCTTCTCATCTAAAATCTTAGGCAAAGTATAAACTTGATTGTCATAATTTGCACTGTTTTTCCATAACTCTATTTGAGCTAAAACTTGATTAGTAAAAGAATTAGACATAACAAACGAAGGATGACCTGTTGCACAACCAAGATTAATCAATCTTCCCTCAGCTAAAATAATTATATCATTACCATTATCTAGAGTATACTTATCAACTTGAGGTTTAATATTTATTTTTGAACCACCATATTTGTTATTTAACCAAGCCATATCGATCTCGTTGTCAAAATGACCTATATTACAAACAATTGTTTTATCCTTCATTTTTTCAAAATGACGACCAACGACAACATCAACATTACCTGTAGCTGTTACAACTATATCTGCCTCACATAAAGCATCTTCCATTCTTTTAACTTCATATCCATCCATTGCTGCTTGTAAAGCACATATTGGATCTATTTCTGTAACAATAATCCTTGCACCAGCCCCCAATAAAGACTGAGCTGACCCCTTCCCAACATCACCATATCCAGCAACAACAGCAACTTTACCAGCAATCATTACGTCTGTAGCTCTTCTTATACCGTCAACTAAGGACTCTCTACATCCATATTTGTTGTCAAACTTGGATTTAGTGACAGAATCGTTAACATTAATTGCAGGCAAAGACAAAGTTCCATTTTTAAATCTTTCGTAAAGCCTATGAACACCTGTTGTTGTTTCTTCTGATAAACCTTTTATGCCTGAAACTAATTCTGGGTAATTATCCAAAACCATATTAGTTAAATCTCCCCCGTCATCTAAAATCATATTCAGAGGCTTATCTTCTGAGCCAAAGAATAAAGTTTTTTCAATGCACCAATTAAATTCATCTTCATTCATACCTTTCCAAGCAAATACAGGTATTCCTCTTTGTGCCATTGCAGAAGCCGCATGATCTTGTGTTGAAAAAATATTACAAGAAGACCATCTAACTTCAGCCCCTAAAGAAACTAAAGTTTCAATTAGCACTGCTGTTTGTATTGTCATATGAAGACATCCTGCTATTCTAGCTCCTTTTAAAGGCTGTTCATGCTTATACTCTTCTATTAAAGCCATTAAACCTGGCATTTCGGCTCTAGCTAAATCTATTTCTTTTTCTCCCCATTCGTGAAGAGAAATATCTTTAATTTTATAATCTAATTGTTCCAATTTTAATTTCATTTTTTATTTCTATATTGCAAATATACAAATAGGTATTTATTATAAATGAGATTTTTTTATAAAAAAAATATTAACCATGAAACAAAGTTATTTGTATGGAAAATTAACAAAACTATATGTTGGTTAGAAAAAAACACTGCATTTGATGAAAAAGAATATAAAAAAATAAAAAACGAAAAAAGAAAAAAAGAATGGCTGGGAGTTAGGTTTTTATTGAATTATGTCGCTAAGATAAAAACAATAAAGTACAGTTTGTCTGGAGAACCTTTAATAAAACACAAGAAAATATCAATATCTCATTCAGAAGGACTAGTGGGTGTTATTTTAAGCAAAAAAAAAACAGGTCTAGATGTTCAAAAAATCAAAAAAAAAACAACAGAGATTAAAAAAAAATTCATGAATGATTTTGAAACAATTCAAAAAAAAGAATATGACGAAAACACTCATGACACAATAATATGGACAATAAAAGAATCTATTTGTAAATATTTAGACAATAAAAAAATGAACTTTAAAAGAGAAATTTTAGTTAATGAAATCAAAAAAAATCAAAATTTTACTCTTGCATACGCAAAAAAAAACATAATCAAGGTGTATTTTACATTAAAAGATAAATACATAATAACTTACATAAAATAAAACATGAATCCTTACTTTATACATTACGAAAACCTAATAACCATTTTAGAAATAATTGCTTTTTTATGTGGAATAATATACGTGATATTAGCAGCAAAAGAAAATATTTTATGTTGGCTTTACGGAGGTATTAGTGTAATAATTTATTCTTATATTTTTTATATTTCAAACTTACTAGCTGAATCCTTTTTGCAAATATTTTACTTAGCAATTAGCTTAAATGGATTTTTAAGTTGGAGTAAGAAAAATAAAAAAGAAATAAAGTCAATGAAACCTATACAACATTTAAAGATAATTACGGGTGGAGTAATAATGACTATAATAATATCATTTATAATTATAAATTTATCAAAATCTTCTTATCCAATTATAGATTCGTTTACCACCAGCTTTGGAATAATAGCTACTTTTTTGACAGCAAAAAAAATACTAGAAAACTGGATTTACTGGATAACTATAAATGTATTCTCTATATATATATATGTTCAAAAAGGATTACTAATAACATCTTCACTATATTTAATATATGTAATATTAGCAATATACGGATACATACAATGGAAAAAACAGTTACAAAAATAGCTATAATTGGAGCAGAATCAACAGGCAAAAGCTACATATGCAAACATTTGGCAAAAAAATACAAAACTTTATTTGTAAAAGAATACGCAAGGGAATATTTAAGCAACTTGAATTCAAGTTACAACTATAATGATCTTGAAAAAATAGCAATACATCAGTTAGAAAAAGAAAAAGAAGCTATTAATCAAAAACAAAAAATTGTTTTTTTTGACACAAGTCTTTTGACTATAAAAATTTGGTCCAATTTCAAATACAACAAATGTTCTAGTTTTATAATCAAAAATTGCGAAAACAGAAAACATGACTTATATATAGTATGCAACAATGATATAAAATGGGAGAAAGACCCTTTAAGAGAGAGCAAAAACAAAAGAGATGAAATATTTAATAAAAATATAAAAGAGGTAGAAAAAGAAAATTTCGCTGTACTAGAAGGAACAGGTTTAAAAAGAATAAAAATGGCAGAAAAAATATGTGAAGATTTTTTGAAATCAAAAAAACAATCAATAATCAATTAATGATATTGAAAATAACTATATTTGATTTGTCGTTGGGGGTGCTGTAAAAAGCTGAGATTAAACCCGTTGAACTTGAAATGGTAATTCATTTTAAGAATTATTAATAAAAATTAATACAATGAGAAAAATAGCATTGATAATAATAATAATACTGAATGTTTTTAGTGGAATTTACGCTAAAGGTAAACTAGATACCCTAACGAAAACTGTTAAAGACATAAATGTAGTAAGCAATAGGGCTTTAGAAGATTTTCCTTATTCTTTTTCAGAATTAAGCCAGAAAGAAATAGAGGAAAAAGATTTAGGCAAATGTGCTCCTGAAATTTTCAATTTTACTCCATCTGTTGTATTTCACAGTGACGCAGGAAATAACATAGGATACTCAAATATTAGACTAAGAGGAAGTGACATGACTAGATTAAATTTAACTATAAATGGTGTCCCTATAAATGATGCTGAAAGCCAAGGAGTATGGTGGGTAGATTTTCCTGACATAATATCATCAGCAACTTCAATACAAATACAAAGAGGTGTGGGAACGACTACTCACGGGTACAGTTCTTTTGGAGGAAACATTAATATCCTAACAAAAGCATTTACAGAGAAAGCATATGTGAATTCCAAAAACGCCTTTGGTTCTTTTAATTCTATGAGAAACACGATAGAATTTGGAACAGGAATTATAAATAAAAAATGGACACTAGACGGCCGTTTGTCTAGNATATGCTCTGATGGATACATAGAAAGAGCAAACAGTAATCTAAAATCCNTCTATTTAGCAGGAGGCCATTTGGGGAAAAACAGTTCTACAAAAATTATATCTTTTTTTGGTAAAGAAAAAACATACCAGGCCTGGAACGGTGTGCCTATAAACTATATTGAAATAGATTCTCTNAGAAANTACAACCCGTACATTTATGAAAACCAAATAGATAATTATATACAATTAAACAACCAAATACATCACAACGTTAATTATAAAAAATTTAATATAAATATTTCTTTATTTTCTACCTTAGGTGAAGGTTATTATGAGCAGTTTGAAGAAGATCAAAATCTAAACGACTATTCAATTAATAATGTTATAATAGGTGCTGACACAATAAAAACATCTGATATGATAACTAGAAAATGGTTAGATAATAATTTTTCAGGATTTACAATGAATTTAAATCGTAAAATAAAAAATATAAAATTTATTGCTGGATTAAGTGGGAGCATATATGAAGGGAATCACTTTGGAGAAGTAATATGGAGCGAATTCGCAAGCAACAGCAGTATTAGGCATCTTTTTTACGATAACAATGCAGAAAAAACTACATTAAATAGTTTTATAAAACTTAATTATACGTTCAACGAAAAATTTAATTTTTTAGTAGAATTAAATAAAAAAAATATATCATATAATTTTATAGGATTTAACTCTGAAGGNAATTATGATGACCAAAATNTNGATTTGAAGTTTATGAATCCTAAAATTGGCTTTACTCATAAAATAAATAAAAACCAAAAATCTTATGTTTCTTTAGGTATATCAAATCAAGAACCAAACAGAAATGACTACAGGTACTCTTCTCCTGAGAGTAGACCTGTTGCTGAAAAATTATTTGACATAGAAGCTGGTTANNAAATCAATGGTGANAAAATAAAAATATCTGCAAACACATTTCACATGAACTATGAGAATCAACTAATATTGACTGGTGAAATTAATGATGTAGGGGCTCAAACAAGAATGAATGTTAAAAACAGTTATAGAAGAGGTTTAGAATTATCTGTAGACTTCAAAGGCTTATATATGTCTAATTATTTTAATGCATGTTTTTCTCAAAATAAAATCAAAAATTACATACAATTTACTGANAACTGGGACAACGGTATTCAAAGAATGACTGAATACAACAACACTGACATTGCTTTAAGTCCAAAGACGATAATATCAAATATAATAAGTGCTCATCCTAGNAGTAACTTCAAATTAAATCTTGAATCAAAATTTGTAGGNAAACAATATCTAGACAATACTTCTTCTGAGGACAGAATATTAAAAGAATANTTTGTAAACAATCTGGGCGTAATNTATAAAATAGAATCTAAAATGTTTCGTAGTTTGGAGCTTAATTTTAAAATATACAATGTGTTTGATGTTAACGTAATACCCAGCGGATGGGTTTACAGCTTTATATCAAACAATCATGACCCTAGAGCAGATGACCCTTATGTGAAAGAAAATCAAGAAGGAGGTTATGANATGATAGGTGTTTTTCCTNAAGCAACTAGAAATTACACANTAGGTATAAATGTGAAATTTTAAGCAATTACATAAATCATAAAGAAAAAGTAGCACCTTGTTTTGACAAGTTGAAGTCTGAGATTAAGTCGTTATCGTAGTTATTAGACAGAACAGTATTAGTATGATTAAAATGAATTTAGAGTAATGAATTCATTTATGTTTTTTAAAAAAATTTACAATTTTTGTTTTGTCATTTGAAATTTGTTTTTTCAAAGTATCTANACATTCAAACTTCATCTCTTCTCTTATNTTAGAAATCACAAATACTCTAACTTNTTGACCATATAAATCACCTTTAAAATCAAACAAATTAATTTCTATTGAAAAACTCTTTAAGTTAAGAGTAGGTCTATANCCTATATTCATCATTCCCAAATATTCATTTTCATTAAAANTAACTTTNACAGCATAAACTCCATTATCTGGAATTAATTTCATTTTGTCTTCTACTAATATGTTTGCTGTTGGGTATTTTAATTTTCTGCCTATACCATTACCTTTTATCACTAAACCTGAAAAAAAGTAATTGTAACCTAACAATTTATTTGCCTCAAAAACATCTCCATTAGAAATCATGTTTCTGATTTTAGTAGAGCTAACTGACTCTTCTTTATACTTGAAAGCTCTTGAACGACATAAATTAAAATCATAAGTTTCCGCATAATCTTTTAAGTCTTCATAAGAACCTTCTCTATTCCTGCCAAAATGATGATTATACCCTATAATTAAACCTGAAATTTTTAATTTATTAATTAAAACATCTCTAATGAAATGAAGAGGAGAAATTCTAGAAAAATCTTGATTAAATTTCTCTATCACCAAATTATCTATACCACAATTATCAAATAACTCTATTTTTTCTTTCATAGTATTAAGTAATTTAAAATCAAAATCTGGAGACAAAACTGATCTAGGATGAGGCCAAAAAGTAAAAACCAAAGTTTGCGCATTATGTTTATCAGCAAAAGACTTAAGGTCTTTAAATAAAAACTTATGACCCAAATGACAGCCATCAAAAGTTCCAACTGTAGCAAAAACCTTAGAATTTGCTTTAAAATTATCTACTGAAAAAAATTTATTCAAAGTTCAAATAATTAATATTGAAAAATTGTTCAAAAATATTATTTTTTGGTTGCAAAATAAAAATTAAAAATACTAGATTTGCTGAAATTAATTATTTAATAATAAAAATATGAATCAAAACGAAGGAAAAATAGTTCAAATAATAGGTCCAGTAATAGATGTTTCTTTTGAAGAATCTGAGTCATCTCTTCCAAATATTTATGATGCTTTAGAGGTAATAAAAAAAGATGGTTCAAAAATTATACTAGAGTGTCAACAGCATATAGGTGAAGACACTGTTAGAGCTATAGCAATGGATTCCTCAGAAGGCTTAAGTAGAGGGCTAAATGTGAAGTCAACGGGATTTCCAATCAAAATGCCTATAGGTGAAAATGTAAGAGGCAGAGTTTTTAATGTTACAGGGGACGCCATAGACGGTATGCAAGATGTAGACAAAACTGATGGATTACCTATACACAGAACTCCTCCTAAATTTGAAGACTTAGCAACTTCAACTGAAGTATTAACTACAGGGATAAAAGTTATAGATTTAATTGAACCGTACGCAAAAGGAGGTAAAATAGGATTGTTCGGAGGAGCTGGAGTTGGTAAAACAGTATTGATACAGGAATTAATAAACAATATAGCGAAGGGGCATGGTGGACTATCTGTCTTTGCGGGAGTTGGAGAAAGAACTAGAGAAGGTAATGATTTAATAAGAGAAATGATAGAAGCAAATATACTTAGATATGGTGATGATTTTAAAAAAGCAATGGAAGAAAATGATTGGGATTTATCTAAAATAAACTATGAAGAACTAAAAGAATCGCAAGCAGCTTTCGTTTTTGGACAAATGAATGAACCTCCTGGAGCAAGAGCAAGAGTTGCTTTATCTGGTCTTACATTAGCAGAGTACTTCCGTGACGGAGAAGGCAAAGGTCAAGGAAAAGATGTATTATTCTTTATGGACAACATATTCAGGTTTACTCAAGCAGGATCAGAAGTTTCTGCTTTATTAGGCAGAATGCCTTCTGCTGTTGGCTACCAGCCTACTTTAGCAACGGAAATGGGAACGATGCAAGAAAGAATTACATCAACTAAAAATGGATCTATAACATCTGTACAGGCAGTATATGTACCTGCAGATGACTTAACAGATCCTGCTCCAGCAACAACATTTTCACATTTAGATGCAACAACGGTATTAGACAGAAAAATTGCTGAATTAGGAATCTTTCCCTCTGTTGATCCTTTGGCTTCTACTTCAAGAATATTAACTCCAGAAATTGTTGGAGAAGAACATTACAAGTGTACTCAGAAAGTTCAACAAACTCTTCAGAGGTACAAAGAATTATTAGACATAATAGCAATTCTTGGGATGGAAGAGCTATCTGACGATGATAAATTAATAGTCCATAGAGCTAGAAGAATGCAAAGATTTTTATCACAACCTTTTCATGTAGCAGAAGCTTTTACTGGTCTTAAAGGGGTTTATGTTGACCTACAAGACACAATAAAAGGTTTTAATATGATTATGAGTGGTGAAGTTGACAAATATCCTGAGTCTGCTTTCCATATGGTTGGCACAATTGAAGAAGCCATAGAAAAAGGAGAAAAATTATTAGCAGAAACAAAATAAAATATGTTTTTACAAGTAATAAGCCCATCTAAAACAATTTTTGAAGGAGAAGTTTTATCAGTTAAAGTTCCTGGAGAAGAAGGAGAGTTTGAAATGCTAAATAAACACGCAGCTATAGTTTCATCTTTAAATAAAGGGACTATAAGGATTATAAAAGAAGACAAAAAAATAGATAAAATACAAATAAGAAGCGGTGTTGTTGAGATGCAAAAAAATAAAATTATTTTATTGATAGAAGAATCAGAATAAAACTACTCTTTATTTTGTGTGTCAATAAAAAAAGTTAAAGGTCCGTCATTCAATAAATTGACTTTCATATCTGAACCAAATAGACCTTGATGCACAATACCACAAAAATCTTTTTTCACAAACTCTATGAAATTATCATAAAGACTTTTAGCTTTAATATATTCACAAGATTTTACAAAAGAAGGCCTGTTTCCTTTTTTCAACAAAGCATGTAAAGAAAACTGACTAACTATAAGAATTCCCCCATTTATATCTTTAACAGATTTATTCATTTTTCCTTCATTATCTGAGAAAATTCTAAGAGAAATAATTTTTTTTGACATCCATTTTAAATCTTCTTCATTTTCTTTTTCACCAAAACCAACAAAAACTAAAATCCCACAATTTATGGAAGAAAAAACATCTCCATCTATTTTAACACTTGCTCCTTTAACTCTTTGGATAACAGCTCTCATCTCTTTCTGGTTTTAAAATTATCTTCATTCAAAATACTTAAATAATTCAAATATCTTTCTTTAGATATTTTATCTAATTTAACTGCATTTTTGACACCACAGTCAGGCTCATTAACGCATACACATGACTTAAACCTACAATTAGTTTTATATTTAACAAACTCCTTAAACCCATAAGCTAAATCTTTTGAACTCAAATCAACTAAACCAAAACCCTTAATTCCAGGAGTGTCAATTACAAATCCCTGATTACCTAACTTATGCATTTCAGAAAAAGTTGTTGTATGCTTACCAAGTTCATAATGCTCAGAAATTTCAGACACTTTAATTTTATTGTTTCCAGACAAATAATTTATTAAAGAAGATTTACCAACACCCGAATGACCACTTATTAATGTGATTTTATTATTTAATAAAGATAAAATATTTTTATTGTCGTCGTTTATAAAAGAAGACTTAATACACTTATATCCTATGTTATTATAAAGACTATAAATGTATTCTAATTTTATTTTTAACTCTTCATTATATAAGTCTGTCTTATTAAAAACTAAAATAACTTGAATACCTTGAACTTCAGCTGAAGCTAAAAATCTATCTATGAATTTGGTTGAAGTAAAAGGTTTTACTAAGGTTACAATAAGCAAAACTTGGTCTATGTTTGATGCTAACATTTGATGTGTTTTCGATAGTTTTACTGACTTCCTAACAATAAAATTTTTTCTTTTAAAAATTTTATTAATAAAATAATTTTGACCTTCTTTATTTAAAGACACTCTATCACCAACAACAACTGGATTAGTGAAAACATTATTTTCAAGCCTTAATCTACCCTGTAAATAAGCCTTAACCAAAACATTGTTATTTATTATAATATCGTATACATTACCGGTTGATTTAACAACAATACCTTCCATTGAGAACAAATTTAATGTAAGTTTGTTAATAATTATATTTATATGTCAATTGTCATAAAAAATTTAACAAAAATATATGAAAACAAAAAAGTTTTAAATAATATTTCTTTTGAAATCAAAAGTGGAGAAATAGTTGGATTATTAGGTGTAAATGGAGCTGGCAAATCAACATTGATGAAAATAATATCTTGTTTTACAGAACAAGACAGTGGAGAAGTCAAAATAAATAGCTTAGATAATAAACAAAACAAAATAAGCATAAAAAAACAAATTGGTTATTTATCAGAAAAAAATCCATTATATGAATATATGTACACAGAAGAATACATGAATTATATATCGAAAATACATAAAATAGAAAATAGTCAAAAAAGAATAAAAGAAATTTTAAACANATTAAAAATAGATAAAGAAAAAAACAAAAAAATAAAACTATTATCAAAAGGGTATAAACAAAGAATAGGTTTAGCTAAAACTATATTACATAACCCTAAAATATTACTACTAGACGAACCTGCTTCAGGACTAGACCCAAATCAATTAATAGAATTTAGAGAAATAATAAAAAGAAATCACAAAAAAAGAACTACAATAATTTCAACTCACATGCTAAATGAAGTAAAAGAAATTTGNAGTAGATGTATAATAATTCACAAGGGAGAAGTTGTAAAAGATATCGAGTTAAAAAAAACAAATAACAATCTGGAAAATATTTTTAAAAAATTAATTAATTAATCTTACTTTTGCTTTTAAAACAATAAAGATATGTCATATTTATTTTCTTCAGAATCTGTATCAGAGGGACATCCTGATAAAATAGCAGACCAAATATCNGACGCTATACTTGATAATTTTTTAGCTCAAGACCCCAATTCAAAAGTGGCATGTGAAACATTAGTCACAACAGGATTAGTTATAATATCAGGAGAAGTGACATCTAAAGCTTATGTAGATGTAGAATCAATAGCAAGAGAGACTATCAAAAAGATAGGATACAATAAATCTGAGTATAAATTTGATTACGAAAGCTGTGGTTTTATTAATAGAATACACTCTCAATCACCAGACATATACAGAGGTGTTGATACAGGAGGAGCTGGAGATCAAGGGATGATGTTTGGGTACGCATCAAGTGAAAATGACAATTACATGCCTCTATCACTAGATATATCTCACAAAATATTAATTGAATTNTCTAAAATTAGAAAAGCAGGGAAAAAAATGAAATATCTNCGTCCTGACGCAAAATCACAAGTAACTTTAGAATATGACGAAAAACATAACCCAATAAAAATTAAAGATATAGTTATATCAACACAACACGATGATTTTGACGAAGAAAAAAAAATGCAGCACAAAATAAAAGATGACATAAAAAAAATATTAATGCCTCAGGTGAAAAAACAACTCAACAAGAAGATAAAAAGATTGTTTGGAGAAGAAAAATATCACATAAATCCTACAGGTAAATTTGTAATAGGAGGACCTCATGGTGACACTGGATTAACTGGTAGGAAAATAATAGTAGACACATACGGAGGCAAAGGAACTCATGGAGGAGGAGCATTTTCAGGCAAAGACCCTTCAAAGGTTGATAGATCTGCTGCTTACGCAACTAGACATATAGCAAAAAATCTAGTAGCTGCAGGTATTTCTAACAAAATACTTGTACAAGTTGCTTACGCAATAGGTATAGCTGAACCCATAAGCTTATATGTAAATACTTACGGAACATCTAAAATTAATTTAACTGACAGTGAAATTGCTAAAAAAATAAAAAATATGAGATGCTTTAATTTAGAGCCTAACAATATTATAAAAAGACTTAAATTAAAAAATCCTATATATTCAGAAACTGCGGCATATGGTCATATGGGAAGAGAAACAGAAACAAAAATATTTGAATTTGCAGCAAACAATAAAATAAAAAAAATTAAAGCAGAAACTTTCACTTGGGAAAAATTAGACTGCATAGATAGAATAAAGAAAGAATTCAAAATATCTTAAAATTATTTTTGTCTAAAATTTAACTTAATCGGAACTCCCGTGTAATTAAAATGACTTCTAATTTTATTTTCTAAAAACCTTTTATAAGGGTCTTTTATATTCTTAGGACTATTACAGAATAATATAAAACTTGGATAATTCAAATTTTTAATCTGAGTACAATATTTTATCTTAGGCCTATTCTGTCTTACAACTGGAGGAGGATAATCTGAAACTAATTTTAGAATAAAATCATTTAATTTACTAGTAGATATATTNTCATTTTTTCTCTTATAAACAGACAAACCTTCATCAATAGCTTTTAATACTCTTTGTCGTTTTAAAGCAGATATAAACATAATAGGGACATCACTAAAAGGCTGAATTTTATCAACTATTTTNTGTTTTTCTTGATTGATGTTNATTTCTTGCTTATTGTCAATCAAATCCCATTTATTTATTANAATAACAACNCCTTTATTATTATTTATAATAATATTTAAAATATTCAAATCTTGAGACTCTACTCCATTTTGAGCATCAATCAACAAAAAAACAACATCTGATTTTTCAATAGACTTTATAGTTCTAATGGTAGAATAAAATTCTAAATCTTCACTAACCTTATTTTTTTTTCGTAACCCAGCTGTATCTATTAATTTAAAATCATACCCGAATTTTTTATAATTAATATAAATTGAATCTCTAGTAGTACCAGCAATATCCGTTACTATAGTTCTGTTATTTTCTATTAAAGTATTTATAAAAGTGGACTTTCCAACATTAGGCCTACCAGCAATAGAAAAAATAACCTTATCACTCTCTTCTTCTTCAATTACATCAGGAAAATGTTTAATAAGCTCATCCAATAAATCACCTGTCCCAAAACCATTATTTGCAGAAATATAAAAATAATCNCCTAAACCCAAAGAATAGAAATCATAACTATTTTTAATCATTTGATTATTATCTACTTTGTTTACAACTAAAAATACCTTTTTTCTTGTCTTTCTTAATATGTCACAAAAATACTCATCTTGTGGAGTGACACCAGATTTAACATCCACTAGGAATATAACCATGTCACTTTCGCTTATAGCTAAATTGACTTGATTATTTATCTCTTCATTAAACAATTCATCTNTTTTTAGATTATATCCTCCTGTGTCTATTACTGAAAAATCTACCCCGTTCCAATGACTCTTACCATAAATTCTATCTCTAGTCACACCACTAATACTATCAACAATTGAATGATTAGACTCTGTAAGTCTGTTAAAAAAAGTAGACTTACCAACATTAGGTCTTCCAACTATAGCAACTATTTTACTCATACATTAATTATAACCAAATAAACGTAATTTTTTTTCATTTTTTCTCCAACCCTCACTAACTTTTACTCTTGTTTCTAAAAATATTTTCTTTTTAAAGAAACGTTCTAAATCTTTTCTTGACTCTGTGCATACCTTTTTTATAGCTTGAGCATTTTTACCAATAATAATATTTTTCTGAGATTTTCTTTCAGTAAATATTAAAGCATATATTTTAATTAAGTCTGCTGACTCCTTAAAGGAATCTACAACAACTTGCACAGAATATGGTATTTCTTCTTGATAATTATTTAATATTTTCTCTCTTATTTTTTCCTCAACAATAAACCTCTCTGATTTGTCAGTTAATTGATCTTTTCCATAATATGGCTGTCCGTATGGTATCTTTTTTATTATTTCATTCAACAATAAATCAATGTTAATGTTTTTCAAAGCTGAGACAGGGAAAAAATCTGCTTTTTTAATTTTTTGAGACCACATTTTTATTGAAGACAAAACAATTTCTTTTTCTACAGTGTCAATTTTATTTAACACTAAAAATAAAGGACATTTTATTTTATTTATTTTATCAAAAATAGCTTCAAATTCAAAATTTTTATCTTGAATGTCTAAAATCAAAATAATAATATCTGCATCTTCAAACACAGAACTAACTGACTTCATCATTAATTCCTGTAAAGGATATGCAGGATCTAATAATCCAGGAGTATCTGCAAAAACTATTTGATGTGTTTCTGAATTTAAAATACCATGAATTCTATGACGAGTAGTTTGAACTTTATTTGTTACTATCGAAATCTGCTCTCCCAATAAAACATTTAATAATGTTGATTTACCAACATTTGGTTTACCTATAATATTCACAAATCCTGATTTATGTTTCATATATACAAAATAAAGCATATTATAATACAATGAAAAATAAATTAATGTCTTATATTTGTATTTAATACCGCGGGGTGGAGCAGCGGTAGCTCGTCGGGCTCATAACCCGAAGGTCGTAGGTTCGATTCCTGCCCCCGCTACTAAAAAAAAGACTTCTTAATTGAAGTCTTTTTTTATTTTAATGTAATAGATAAGCAAGACCTTAAATAGTTTTTTTATTTTAACAAGACTATTTTTCTTATGATTTTATGATTTTCTATAGATAAAAATATATAATATATACCTGTTTCATGTCCCGATAAATCTAAAATAAAATTTTCATCTAAATTGTCACTATAGTAAACTATCCCACCTAAAGAATTAAAAACTTTTACTTTTTGATCATTATAATTTAAA
>PALO01000003.1 GCA_002706465.1 Flavobacteriales bacterium | reverse complement strand
TGTTTCAGAACAAAAGTCTTTAAAGACTGTTTTTTCTTTAAAAATAAAATTATACTTTTTGGTTTTTGGTCTTTTAGTTAGCTTTTTGTTTTTGGGGGTTGGGTTTCGTTTTTTGTTTTCATACACTTTTTTAAAAAAGACCTTGCCTAATTATGAAGAAATAATAATAGAAAAAGAGATTTTAAATTTGGACAAAAAAATAGATTCTTTATATAATGATGTTGAGTTTAAAAACTATCAATTTAATGTGTTGAAAAAAATATTTTCTGGAGAAGTTGTGGAGGATTCTTTT
The DNA here is from genome assembly GCA_002706465.1 of Flavobacteriales bacterium. Classification (GTDB taxonomy): domain Bacteria; phylum Bacteroidota; class Bacteroidia; order Flavobacteriales; family SAT41. Next base: position 31,482 of record PALO01000003.1, on the reverse strand, counting down.
GGTATAGAATCTGATTCTTTTTTAGAGTCTTATAAAATAAATAAAGTTATAGAAGACTCTATTTTGAGGCTTAAGGTTGAGTTAGAGGAAAATGTTAATTATAATTATGAAGCTAAAATAAAAAACATAAAAAATTTATTGTTTTTTCCTCCTTTAAAGGGTGTTGTTTCTAATGGCTTTGACGAAAACACAAAACATTTTGGAATAGATATTGTTAGCGAAAAGGGTTCTTTTTTTAAAAGTGTTTTTTCTGGTGTTGTTCTTTTTGTTGATTGGGGTGAATTTGGCGGAGGTTCTGTTATTGTTGGGCACCCTTTAGGTATAACTAGTGTTTACAAGCATGCTTCTGAGATAAGTTGTGTTGTTGGTGACGTTGTTAAAACGGGTGATGTTTTAGGTGTTATTGGAAATAGCGGAGAATACTCCACTGGTACTCATCTTCATTTTGAAATGTGGTTAAACGGAGAGGCTTTGAACCCTGAGGATTTTTTGTTTTATTAAAATAAATTTAATATGAATTTTTTGTTTAAAAAATTAATTCTTTTTTGGTCAAAAAAAACTTTTTTAAAAAAAAAAGAAGAACAAGGCCAGTGTTTAAAAAGACAAACTCAAACGTTTGATTTTTTAATAAAAAAAGGTACTTCTACTTTGTTTGGTGAAAATCATTCTTTTTCGAAAATAAAAAATTACTCTGATTTTAAAAAACTTGTTCCTTTAAGGGATTATGAAGATTTTAGTTATTATATAAAAAAAATATCTTTTGGAGAAAAAAACGTNTTGTGGCCTGGTAGGCCTTTGTATTTTTGNGAAACCTCTGGAACAACTTCTGGTAAAAAATATATTCCTTTAACAAAAGACTCTTTAAGGACACAAATTGTTTGTATGAGAGATGCGTTGTTTTCTTATATTTATAGAACTAAAAACATATCTTGTTTAAGTGGTTTTTGGATATTTTTACAGGGTTCTCCTGTTTTGAATAAGAAAAACAAAATAAAAACCGGAAGACTGTCTGGTATTGTTGCTCTTCATGTTCCTTTTTATTTAAAATCAAGAAGATTGCCTTCTTTTAAAACAAACTCTATAGAAGATTGGGAAAAAAAACTTAAAAAAATAACAAAGGAAACGATCAACAAAAACATGACAGCTGTGGCGGGNATTCCTCCTTGGTTAATTATGTATTTTGAAAAAATAAAAAAAATAAAAAATAAAACAATAAAAGAAGTNTTTCCTAACTTATCTCTTTTGGTTTACGGTGGTGTTAATTATTTGCCTTACGAAAAAAAAATAAAAACCTTATTGGGTTCTCCTGTGGACACTTTAGAGATTTTTCCCGCGTCAGAAGGTTTTTTTGCTTATCAAAATGACGAAAAAGAAGGTATGTTTTTGTGTTTAAACAACAATGTTTTTTATGAATTTATAAAAACAGAAGATCTTGATGTTTCTCCTGAAAAAAGAATTTGTTTAAAAAACGTTGAATTAAAGACAAATTATGCTTTAATTGTGAATTCTTCTGCTGGTTTGTGGGGTTATTTAATTGGTGACACTGTTGAGTTTGTTTCTCTAAGGCCTTATAAAATAATAGTCACGGGTAGAATAAAGCATTTTTGTTCTGCTTTTGGGGAACATTTAATAATAAAAGAAATAGAAAAAGCTATAAAGGTGTCTGAGTTTGTTTATGACGATATTATAGAAGANTTTCATCTTTACCCTGAGTTGANTGGGNAGNNNAAAGGAGGTCATGTTTGTGTAATAGAGGGTGAAAACAAAAATAAAAAAATCTTAGAAAAATCTATTCAAGATTCTTTAGCGAAACAAAACTCGTATTATGATGACCTTTTAAAGGGTGGTGTTATTTGTGATTTAAGTGTTGTTTTTGTAAAAAAAGGTACTTTTAATAAGTTTATGAAAAAAAACAACCGTTTAGGTGGGCAAAACAAACCACAAAGAATTAGCAATAATAATATTTTTGCAAAACAAATTTTATTNATAAATAATGAAGAGTAAAAAAAACATAGCTGTAATTGGGTCAACCGGTTCTATTGGGACACAAACATTAGAAATAATAAAAGAGAACAAAGATGTTTTTAATGTTTTAGTTTTGTCTGCAAACAAAAACAGTGATCTTTTAATAAAACAATCAATAATGTTTTTGCCAAAATATGTTGTTGTTACAGATGAAGAATCTTACAAAAAAGTTGTTTTTGGTTTAAAAAAATATAAAATAAAAGTTCTTTTTGGTGAATCTGGTCTTTGTGAAGTTGTTTCTTTAAAAGAAGTTGATGTCGTTTTAATGGCTATTGTTGGTTTTGCTGGTTTGTTGCCAACTNTTTTTGCTTTAAAAAACAAAAAGAAAGTAGCTTTGGCNAACAAAGAATGTTTNGTTGTTGGTGGTCATATTATTAAAAAAATACAAAAAGAGTTTGGTGGGGAAATAATACCTGTGGATTCAGAACATTCTGCTATTTTTCAATGCCTAAGAGGAGAAAAAGAATCTTCAATTAAAAAAATCATCTTAACTGCTTCTGGTGGCCCTTTTAGGGGTTTTAAATTTAAAGATTTACAAAAAGTTTCTTTAGAAAAAGCTCTAAAGCATCCTAATTGGTCTATGGGTAAAAAAATAACAATAGATTCCGCNACTCTTATGAATAAAGCTTTAGAGATAATTGAAGCTAAGTGGTTGTTTGATTTAAAGGCAAATGAAATTGATTTTATTGTACACCCTCAATCAATTGTNCATTCTTTTGTTGAGTTTAAGGACTCTTCTATTATAGCTCAANTNGGTGTTCCTAGTATGAAGTTACCNATACATTATGCTTTGTTTTTTCCTGAAAGAAAGTCTTCTTCTTTTGTTTCTTTTGATTTTACAAAAAATCCTTTTATGTCTTTTGAGAAAATAAATACAGATGTTTTTGTTTCTTTAAAAAGAGTTTACGAGGTTATGGAAAGAGGAGGGAATTCTCCTTGTGTTTTTAATTCCGCAAATGAATCTGCTGTTGATTTGTTTTTAAATAAAAAAATAAAATTTTTAGATATATATAAAATAATTGACCTTTGTTTAGAAAATATTAATTTTGTCGCTAATCCTAGTATAGAGGATTTAGTGAAAACTGATTTTGAAGTAAAAAACTTTTTAAAAAATTTTAAATGATACAGGCAATACAATTAATTTTATCTTTATCTATTTTAGTAACAATACATGAGCTTGGTCACTTTTTAGCTGCTAAATTTTTTAAAACAAAGGTCGAGCGTTTTTTTCTTTTTTTTGATTGGCCTTTTGCTTTNTTTAAGAAAAAAATAGGAGAAACTGTTTGGGGTATTGGTATTTTACCTTTAGGGGGTTATGTNAAAATAGCTGGCATGATCGATGAGTCTATGGANAAAGAACAGCTTGAAAAACCTATTGAAGATTGGGAGTTTAGGGCGAAGCCTGCTTGGCAAAGACTTATAATAATGGTTGGCGGTGTTGTTTTTAACGTTATTTTGGCTTTTGTTATATATAGTTGTCTTTTAAAAAAACATGGTGATTCTTTTATAAAAAATGAGAGCTTAAAATATGGTTTGGTTTTTTCTGAAAAAGCGAAAAATTTAGGCTTTCAGGACGGTGATAAAATAATCTCTTTAGATGATGAAAAAATAAAAAACTATAATATTATTTGGAAAAAAATACTTTTAGATGATGTTAAGTTTGTTGGTGTAGAAAGAAATGGGTCATTAGATAAAATTATACTACAAGAAGATGGTGTTGTTTCTTTGTTAAAAGAAAACTCTATTCCTTTTAATATAGCTTTATCTCCGGTTGTGTCTTTTTTTGAAGAAAACTCTAATGCAAAAGAAGCTGGTATTATGGTTGGTGATAAAATAATTTCCGTAAACAACAACCCTGTTGTTTTTTCGTCTGATATTGTAAAAGAAACAAAAGGTTTAGACTCCGAAAATATTGCTTGTTCTGTTGTTCGTTTTAATGACACTATTGATTTTAATATTAATGTTAAAAACAAAGATTTGGTTTTTGGTGTTAGTTGGAACACTGATTTTATAAAAACAGACACCTCTAAATATACTTTTTCTGAATCTTTTGTTATGGGTTTTAAAAAAACTTTTACTGTTTTGTTTGATTACACAAAACAATTCAAACTTATTGGTAAATCTCCTGAGTCTATTGGTGGTTTTATAACAATTGGTAAGATTTTTCCTTCTGCTTGGAATTGGAGAGTTTTTTGGGAAATGACNGCNTTTTTGTCTGTTATTCTTGCTGTTATAAACATGCTTCCTATTCCTGCTTTAGACGGNGGTCATGTTATGTTTTTNTGTTATGAAATAGTTACAGGTAGATCTGCTAATAAAAAGTTTTTGGAATATGCTCAGGTTGTTGGTATGATTNTTTTGTTTGGTTTGGTTATTTGGGCAAACGGTAATGATATATTAAGGCTTTTTAAATAAATTTAAACATGATAGATATTAAAAAATCGCTTTCTGTTTTAGGTGTTAAAGAAATTAACGATGGGGGTTCAACTGGTTTGTTTTCTTTTGGTGAAGGGAAAAAAATAAAATCTGTTTCTCCTGTTGACGGCAAAGTAATTGGTTTTGTTACAGAAACAACTACTGAAGAGTATGAAAAAATTATTTCTTGTGCTGCTGCTGCTTTTAAAAAATGGAGAGTTTTGCCGGCTCCAAAAAGAGGAGAGATTGTTAGGCAGTTTGGTGAAAAACTAAGAAAAAACAAACAACCTTTAGGGGAGCTTGTTTCTTATGAAATGGGTAAATCCCTACAAGAGGGTTTGGGTGAGGTACAGGAAATGATAGATATTTGTGATTTTGCTGTTGGTTTATCTAGACAGCTTCACGGTCTTACAATGCACTCTGAGCGCCCTGGACATAGAATGTATGAACAGTATCACCCGTTAGGTGTTGTTGGTGTTATTTCTGCTTTTAACTTCCCTGTTGCCGTTTGGAACTGGAACACAGCTTTAGCTTGGGTTTGTGGAGATGTTTGTGTTTGGAAACCATCGGAAAAAGCTCCTTTGTGTGCGGTTGCTTGTCAAAACATTTGGCGTGAAGTTGCAAAAGAAAACAATCTTCCAGAAGGTGTTTCTTGTATAGTGAATGGTGATTATAAAGTGGGAGAAATGATGACATCTGATGAACGTTTGCCTTTAATTTCTGCAACAGGGTCAACAAGAATGGGAAGAATAGTTGGGGCAGAAGTCGCGAAAAGGTTTGGTAAATCTTTGTTAGAGTTAGGTGGAAACAATGCTATTATTGTTACGCCTGAGGCTGATTTAGATATAACTATTATTGGTTCTTTGTTTGGCGCTGTTGGTACTTGTGGACAAAGATGTACATCTACTAGAAGACTTTTTGTTCATGAGTCTGTATATAAAGAAGTTAAAAACAAGCTGTCTAAGGCTTATACTCAATTAAAAATAGGAAACCCTTTAAATGAAAAAAACCATGTTGGTCCTCTTATAGATCAAGAAGCGGTGAAAACGTATTTAAATGCTATAGAAAAAGCAAAAGAAGAGGGAGGGAATGTTTTGGTTGAAGGTGGTGTTTTGTCTGGCAAAGGTTATGAGAGTGGTTGTTATGTTAAACCTGTAATTATTGAAGCAGAAAACGATTATAAAATAGTTCAAGAAGAAACTTTTGCTCCTATTTTGTATATTATGAAATATTCTGATTTGGACTCTGCTATAGAAAAACAAAACAATGTTAAACAGGGTTTGTCATCTGCTATTATGACAAAAAACCTAAAAGAGGCTGAAAGATTTTTGTCGTCTTCGGGTAGTGATTGTGGAATAGCAAATGTTAATATAGGTACTTCTGGTGCTGAAATAGGTGGTGCTTTTGGAGGAGAAAAAGAAACTGGGGGAGGGAGAGAAAGTGGTTCAGATGCTTGGAAGATTTATATGAGAAGACAGACTAACACGATAAATTACACGGATGAGTTGCCTTTAGCTCAAGGTATAAAATTTGACTTATGATTTTTTTTGTTTTATTTTTTTTACCCTTTTTGTCTTTTTCACAAAACGAATGGGTTGTTCCTGAAGAAGAAATAAAAAANAAAAATGTGTTTGTAAAAGAATCTATAGAAGAAGGGGAAAAAATTTACCTTAAACAATGTTGGACTTGTCATGGTAAAAATGGTGACGGGAAGGGTCCTGCCTCAAAAGGACTAAAACCTTCTCCTGTTAGTTTTAATTCTTTTGAATTTAACAAACAAACAGATGGTGCTGTTTTTTATAAAATAAGTAATGGTCGAGGAATGATGATGCCCTATAAACATTCTTTAAGCGAAAAGCAAAGGTGGTTGTTGGTTAATTATTTAAAAAGTTTTTATGAGGATTAGTTGTTTTGTCTTTTGTTTCTTGTTCCTTGTTCCTTGTTTTGCTCAAGAAAACAACATAATAAAAAGTCGTTCTTTGATAAACTTTGAAACCCATGTTGTTCCAAACAGTTTTGATTTTATTGTGCAACACCGTTTTGGAAAAATAGAAAAAGAAAANATTATTGATGATTTTTTTGGTACTGATTTAGCTGGAAATATAAGTTTTGGTTTTACTAAACCTTTAAAAAACAATGNTTGTTTAGATTTGTTTAGATATAAAAAAAACAAAGTTNTTAGTTTTGGTTATAAAAAATCTTTAATGCTGGAGTCTTCTTTTTTTCCTGTTAATTTGTCTTTTTATGCTTCTNTTGGTGTAAAGACAGGGTCTCTTCCTNGTTTCAGTAATAATACTTTTTTTGAAGACCTTNNAACTCCTTTTGAGTATAAGTTTTCTCACAGAGTTGATTATGCTTATCAGTTAATTTTATCTAAAAATGTTTCTGACAAAATTTANATTCAGGTAAACCCTGGTTTTATTTATAAAAATCTTATTGACCTTGAAAAAGAGTCTAGACATTATGTTTTTTGTCCTGTTTCTTTTTATTACAAATACTCTTTTTCTTCTGCTTTTATTTTTGAATATGGTTTTTTTGAAAAACGTTTTTTAAGTGATTATTATGAAAACTCTGATCTTCCTTTGTCTTTTGGTTTTGAGTGGGGTACAGCTGGTCATGTTTTTCAGGTTTTTGTGTCTAACAACCAAAACATAAGAACGCAGGAGCTTTTTGTTGATTTTTACGAACATCAACGTCCTGGTTTTTCTTTTGGTTTTAATATAAAAAGATCATGGTGGTTTTAATTAGAGTTTTTGTTGTTTTATTGTTTTTTGTTTTTAACTCTTGTGTGAAAGATAGTTTTGTTGAGCTTAGTCCCACTCCTTCTGTTTTAGGTGAGTGGACAGGAGACACTGTCTATTATTATGGTATTGTTGGTGATTCTTTGTTTTTAAAAAACTTTCAAACTTATTCTGTTTTTTCTCCTCCTGATACTTTTGTTTTTTACCAACAAGGCGCATATAGTCGTGTCTTTTACTCTGTTGGCAAAATGGGAGGGGAGTTTGTTAAAGATTCTGGAGACTTTGTTTTTACAGGTGATTCTCTTTTTTTGTCATCCAAAACACTACAAAATGGGGTTTTTAGTGTTAGTTATTTAGGGTTTGAAAGATTTTCTTTTTCTAAAAAAACAATTAACGGTGACTCTTTGGTTAGGTTTGTGTATAAAAAAAAACCTTCTCTTGTTAGTTATTCTGCCGAAATTTTTCCTATATGGGAAAACATGTGTTCAAACTGCCATTACAAAAACTCTAAATATGTTTCTCTTGTTCCCTTGTTAGAGGGTTATCAAAATCTTATTAACGGTGTTAGCACAAACGGAGATTACGCAGATTACCCTGATTACATTGACACAATAAACCCTTTAAACAGTCTTTTGTACCTTAAAATAGAGGGGACAGCTCCTGGGAGCATAATGCCTCAACCCCCTTATTCTCCTCTTCCGGAATATCAAAGAAAAATAATTCTAAAATGGATAGAGCAAGGGGCTTTGTTTAATTAGTGGTTTTTTATTATTTTTGCTTTCTTATTAAATTTTATGCTTTATGAAAAATGTTGTTTTGTTCCTGTTTGTTTTTTCTTGTTTTTTTGCCTTCTCTCAGCAGCCTTGTACTTTCACAAACTCTTCTGGTTGTTCTTGTGAGGACCCTGCTTTGAATGACTGTGATTTACTTCCTGATCTGACTGTTTCTTGGGAGGCTGGTTTAAATGGTCACACTGAGTATTCTCAAACTGGTAACGGAAGCAATGATGGTAGGTTAAGGGTAGACGGAAACACTCCTAATATTGGATGGGGCCCTCTTACTATGAGAGGTATAGATGAGTATGGTTATAAGTGGTATATTTGTTATGATGCCGTTACTGGTATTGGAGACACTTTTTCTATATACGACCCTAGTTTTAGCGACGAAACTTATTGCGCTGATGGATCGACTCCTGATCATATAGCGTGGCAAAGAATTTATCACAAAAATAGTGACGGAACAATGACTTCTTCTTATGTTATGAGTGGAACAATGACATACCACCCTACTCATGGTCACATGCATTTTAACGACTGGACGGTTTTGACCTTAAGGGTTGAAGACCCTAACGAACCAAACCCTTTAAATTGGCCTATAGTTGGTGATGGTGCTAAATTAGGTTTTTGTATAATGGATCTTTCTGATTGTGATGCTTCTTTTGGTGACTGTAAAGATGATAACACTGTGTATGGACAAGGTAATGTTCTTGGTTCTTCTTATTGGGGAAACAACTACAATCTTGACGGGGGTTACGGGTGTTCTCCGATAGAACAAGGAATTTCTGTTGGTCACACAGATATATATGGACAACATTTAGATGGTATGTGGGTTAATATTCCTCCTGGCACTTGTAATGGTGATTATTGGGTTATTTTAGAGGTAGACCCAAACGAAGTTATAATAGAATCTAACGAGGTAAACAACTATACTTTGTTTCCTATAACGTTAACAGAGCAGGTTGATCCTGTTAATTTTACCGCTAGTTTTGATATTAATGGAGGGTCTAGTTTGTGTAGTGGTGATAGCTCTGTTCTTACAGCTAGTTGGGGTTCTTCTTATTTGTGGAGCACAGGGGAAACAACGCAAAGTATTTCTGTTACGAACCCTGGAGACTATTGGGTAACGGTTCAAAACAATATTTGCCTAGACCCTAACGGCAATCCTGCGGCAGCAACATCTGATACTGTTAGTTTTAGTGTTAACTCTTCTTCTTTGCCTAGCAGTGTTATTGGTGACACTGTTTGTGTAAATGGAACGGGTGTTTTAAGCGCTTACGGAAGCGGTGATATTAGTTGGTATCTTTTACCTAGTGGGGGATCTCCTATATCTACGGGTAGCTCTTTAACTGTTCCTGGTGTTTCTTCTTCTACAACGTACTATGTAAGTAACACTGAGAGCGGAAACTCTTCTTCTTACTCTGTTGGACCAGACCATACCGGCTCTAGTCTTTATTCTGGTTCTCAATATAACGCTGGTGTTGTTTTTGATGTTAGCTCTGATATAGTTATAAGCTCTGTTAACGTGTACACGGATACGCCGGGGGATAGAAGAATTTTATTAGAAGATGCTAACGGCAATATCTTACAAGATTTAAATGTTTTTATTGATAGTTCTTCTTTTTCTCAAACCATTAATTTAAACTTTAGTGTTCCTGCTGGAAGCGATTATTATTTAACTACAGATGGAGCTGTAAATTACACTAACTTTGGTGACAACTCTCCTGTTTTTCAGAGGTCTAATTCTGGGGTGTCTTATCCTTATGAAATAGCTGGTGTTGTTTCTATAAAAGATTCTCCTTATGGGGGTGATTATTATTATTACTTCTATGAGTGGGAAATTGAAGCACCTGAGTATGTTTGCGAGTCGAACAGGATTCCTGTTGAGCTTGTTGTTATTTCTTGTTCTAATATTGAAAACCCTAATGTGATTAGTAATCTTAGTGTTTTTCCTAACCCAACAAAAAATATTTTGAACTTTGAAGTTGAATTAAAAAACAACTCTGATGTTTTTGTTAGTTTGAAAAACTCTCTTGGTTCTGTTGTTTTAAAAGATTCTTTTTTAGGTAAAAAGAAAATAAATGGTTCTTTTTCAACAAAAGACTTGTCATAAGGTATTTATTATTTAAATGTTGAAATAGACGGAAATGTTAGCGTGTTTAAGGTTGTTAAACATTAGTTTTCTTTTTTGTTTTTTTTGTTTTTTTTACTTGTCTGGACAAAGTGTCGAGGTATACAATTACTTTAATTCTCCTGTTCCTGACAACAGAATAAATTCTATTGAAATAGATTCTTCTAATACTCTTTGGGTTGGCACTCAATATGGTTTGGTTTCTTATGATGGTTTTTCTTGGGTTGATTTTTCAGACTCTGTAAACAGCCCTGTTATTAGGGATGTCTCTGTTGACAGAAAAGGTAATGTTTGGGTTGCCACAAATTCTGGTTTTTGTAAATACGATTCTGTGTGGCGTTTTTTTACACCTCCTTTTCAGTCTTTAAACGAGCAAATTAATTGTATTTCTTTTGATAACGAGGATGATCCTTGGTTTGGAACAGTTAATGGTTTGTTTTCTTTTAAAAACAACTCTTTTAGTCTTGTTTTGGACTCTTCTTCTCTGGAAAACTTTGTAAATGTTAGTTCTATTTCTTTTAAAGGAGACAGTGTTGTTGTAGGAACCATGAACGGGGGTATAGGTTTTATTTATAACGGTTTTTGTTCTTGGCTTAATATTTCTCCTATAGGAGGAATAGTTGACAATTCTTTTGATGACCTTCTTGTAGATGAATCAAATAATATTTGGGGGTGTTCTCCTTACGGAGGTGTACAGGTTTTTTTGCAGGGTAGTGGTTGGTATTTTATAAACACCTTATCCACCTCTGGTTGGCCTTCCAATAGTGTGACCTCTATTGATTCTGATTCTGTTCAAATAAAATACCTGGGAACAAAGGGAGGGGGTTTAATTGTTTTAGACCTTTTGTCTGGAGGAGTTTCTTTTTCGTCTATAGACTCTTCTAACTCTGATCTTCCTGATAATTTTATTTTAGATGTTATTGTTGAAGGACAAAACATTTGGCTTGCAACTCAATTTGAAGGACTTGTTAAGATGTCTTTTCCGAGTGTAGCCGTTTTAGAAACAGAAAAAGAAGACTTTGTTTTTTATCCTGTTCCTTTTAAAAATAAAATAAACTTCTGTTCTTCTGTTCCTAAAACTGTTTGCGTATACAGTCTTGACGGTGTTTTGCTTTTTTCAAAAAAAGTGTTTTCTTTTTCCTGTTTAAACTTAGACTTCCTTCCTTCTGGTTTATTTTTATTTTCTGTAGAAGATTATGAAAAAAAACATATAAAAAAAATAATAAAGCTTTAGTCTTTATTTTTTCTTAATCTTCTTTCTTTGTTTGCTATTGTTATTATGTTTAAAAAAACTAATTGTGATATTTTTTGTACTTTTTTGCAATCTATTTTTTCAAACGTATCTGTTGGTTGGTGATAGTCTTCATGAACCCCCGAAAAATAAAAAATACAAGGTATGTCGTTTTTAGCAAAATTATAATGATCAGACCTAAAATAAAATCTGTTTGGGTCTCTTATGTTATTATACCTATAATCTAATTCGAGTCCTACTTTTTTGTTATTTTTTTCGTTTATTTCGTGTAGTTCTTTACTTATAAAGTCTGAACCTATTATGTATATATAATTGTTTTTTTCGTGTCTTTTATCTTTCCTTCCTATCATGTCTATGTTTAGATTTGCTATTGTTTTTTTTAATGGTATTATTGGGTTGTCTGTATAATGTTTTGATCCTATTAGTCCTTTTTCTTCTGCTGACATTAAAATAAACAAAACACTTCTCTTTAGCTTTCCTCCTTCTTTTACATATTTTGAAAGTGCTTTTGATACCTCTAAAACAGCTGCTGTTCCTGTTGCATTATCGTCTGCTCCGTTATATATTTTTTCTTCCCTAAAACCTAAATGATCGTAATGAGCTGAAACAACAATAACTTCTTCTTTTTTTTCTGTTCCCTCTATAAATCCTATAACATTTTTTCCTTTTATTTTATTGTTTTTTTGTTTTGCTCTTTGAATAAATGGTTTTTTGTTTTTTTCGTTTCTATAATTATACCTTTTCCCTTTTACTATAAACTCTTGAAAATAACTGTGTCCTATTTTTGGTACTTCGTTTGTAATAAAAAAGTTTTTTATATATTCTGCTGCTTTTTTTTCTCCTTCTTTTCCTGACTCTCTTCCTAAAAAATCATCTGATGAAAGTTTTTCTATATTAGAACAAATACTAGATTCTTTGATGTTTTTGTTTTGAGAAAAAGAACTTATGCTTATAAATAATAATATAATTAGTATTGTTTTTTTCATGTGTTTATTTTTTTTATTCTTCTTTGGTGTCTTCCTCCTTCAAATTCTGTTTTTAAAAAAACATTTAATATATCTATTGTTTCTTTTTCATTAATAAATCTCGCGGGTATTGATAAAATGTTTGCGTTGTTATGTTTTCTGGCAAGTTCTGCTATTTTTTTATTCCAACAAATAGCTGCTCTTATGTTTTTATGTTTATTTGCAGCCATGCTTATACCGTTTCCGCTACCACAAATTAATATACCTTTATTTTTTTCTTTTATTTTTTTACAAACTTTATGGGCATATTCTGGATAATCTACACTTTCTTCTGTTTCTGGACCCATATCTATTATTTTTATTTTTTTACTTTTTAAGTATTTTATTATGTGTTTTTTATGTTGATAACCTGCGTGGTCACTTCCTATATATAAATTCATTTTTGTTAATTTTTTTGTTTATTTCTTTTAATAATTATTAATAATTTACAACTATATATGTATTTTTTTTATATGTAATTATCTTTATTTTTTTTTTCTTTTTATTTTTTATTTTTTATTAAAACTTTTTTAACGTCTTTTCTATTTTTAATTATTAACATTTTTTATTTATATTATTCTTTTTCTTAACAATATTTATTTTTTAACTGTTTTATATTTATTAACATATTTTTATTTTTTTGTTTATTTCTCTTATTATATATTTTTATTTTTTTATTTATTAACATATTAACACTATATATACATATATATATTTATTTAATTATATAATATTATATATAATATGTTTGTTTATAAAATTAACTTCTTTTATAATAATTTTTATTTTTTGACCTAAGAAAAATATAGTTTCATTTTTATAATTACTTATAGTATTATTTTCTTTATTGTAATAATAATTATTATTTATGTTTTTAATTTTTTCAAAACCTTCAAAAACATCTTTTATTGTTATAAATATTTTATAATCATTAAAACCTGTAATAAATCCTTCATGAATAGTATTAATTTTATTTTTTAAAAATTTTAATTGAAAGTTTTTAAAATCTTCCCTTTCATATTTTTTAAATAATATTTCTATTTTACTTATATTGTTAGATATTTTTTCTAAAGTATTTTTTTTATAGTTATAATTTTCTAAACCTATAACTTCTTTTAATAATCTGTGATTAATTAAATCAGAATATCTCCTTATAGGAGAAGTAAAGTGTAAATAATTATCAAAGTTTAATCCAAAATGACCTATGTTACTTGTACTATATAAAGCCTTAGACATAGATTTTAAAATTATTTCTTTTATTATATCACTATTATTATTTTTTACAATTAAATTTATTTTTTCTCTTATATTATTTCTATTTAAATTTTCTTTTATATTATGATTTAAAAGATTTAAAATTAAAGATTCTATTTTTTCTTTTGTTGGATAATCGTGTGTTCTATAAATTATTTTTTTTGTTTTTTCTTTTAAAAAAACACATAATAAATTATTAGTTAATAACATTAATTCTTCAACTATAAAATGACTATCATTTCTTTCTTTTTTAATAATATCTATAGGTTCATTTTCTTTATTTAAAGAAAAAACAAATTCATTTTTTTCTATAGAAATAGAATTATTTTTTATTCTTTTATTTTTTAATTCTTTTGTAAAAGAATTTAATAAAGAAAGCTCTTTAAAAAATAAACCTTCTTTATTTTTTATAATATTAAAAGCTTCTTTATATGAAAGTTTTTTATCACAGTTTATTACTGTTTCTTTTAATTCTTTTTTAATAATATTAAAAGAATCATCTATTGTTATTATAAAAGAAAAACAAAAAGAATCTTTTTTTTCTTTTAAAGAACAAATTTCATTGCTTATTTTTTCAGGAAGCATAGGAATAACTCTATCAACAAGATATAAAGAAAAAGCTCTTTCACAAGCTTCTATATCTAAACAAGTATTTTTCTTTACAAAAAAAGAAACATCAGCTATATGAATACCTATTTCCCATAAATTATTTTTTAATTCTTTTACAGAAATAGCATCATCATGATCTTTAGCACTTTCAGGATCTATTGTAAAAGTTTTTGTTTTTCTAAAATCAATTCTTTTTTTTATTTCTTTTTTAAAATTAAAAGATTCTATTTTTTTTACTTCTTTTAAAGTTTCTTCTTTAAAGTCAATTTTTATTTCATTTTCTTTTATTAATGAAAAAAACTCCACAGAACGATTATTTATTAAACCTAATTCTTTTATTATTTTACACTTCGGTTTTATATTTCTATTTCCCCAATTTATAATTTTTACAATGTATTTTTTATTTTCAAAATCGGTTATTTTTTTATTTAAAAAAATATTAAATCTTAAATCTTTATTATCAGCAACAAAAACAATATTTTTTCTTCTTTTTATAAAAGAACCAATAAAAGAGTCTTTTTTTCTTTTTATAATTTTCTTGATAAAAAAATTATTATTTTTTTTAATAAATTCTACATAATCTCCATCCAAAACTTTTATGTTATTATTTTTTTCAGTTAAAAATTTTTTTTCTTTTTCATCTAAAACATATATTTTTTTAGAAAGAATAGAAACAAAACCCTTTTTTATAAAAACAGAATCTAATAAAAGATAATTACCTTTTCTTTTTTCTTCTAAAAAATTCTCTTTTTTTAATTTAACTAAAGATTTAATTATATTCTTTTTAGAAAAAGAATAATCATTTAACAAGAAAGAAATTTTTTTGTAATTATAAGCCTGTTTAGGATTATTTAAAAATATTTTTTTAATTTTCTCTTTTAATAGAATTTGTATAGACATTTTATAATGAAAATAATAGCAATTATAATCATTTTATCATTATTAAATAATTGTACGACACAAGAAAATTGTACAACGATAAGTTGTGAACTTCCAGAAAAGAAGAAAAAAACAAAAAAAAAGAAACAATTTTTTAAAAAAACACAAAAAAAGAAACACAAAAAAAGAAAAGAAAAAAACCTTTTTGAAAAAAAAATATTACCTAAAATAAAATGAAAAAAAAGATAATAATCGTTTTTCTATTTTCTTTTTATTTTTCTTTTTCTCAAACAAAAACAGAAAAAATAATAAAAGAAATGTCAGAAAAAATTGACAAAATAGAAACAACAGAATACAGTCTTTTTAGTTGGGAAACAAAAGGAAAAAAAACAAAATACAACGAAATGTTTGTTAAAATGAGAAAAAATCCTTTCGAGGTTTATTTAAAATCAAAAAAACAAAACAACATAGAGCTGTTATATACCCAAGAACAAAAAAAAATAATAGTAAACCCAAACGGATTTCCTTATAAAAATATAAAAATAGATCCCCTGTCAAAAAAAGCAACAACAGGGACGCATCACACAATTTTTGAATCAGGGTTTGTTTTTTTTAACACAATAACAAACAGCATGTTAAAAGACACAATAAAAAAACAAACACAAATAAAAGACACTATTATACAAAAAAAAGAAGTTTTTAAAATAACAATAATTCAAGATAAGTTTAAACTAAAAGAATATAAAATAAAACCAAAAGAAACGTTAAGAGATGTTTGTTTAAGAAAGAATATTAATTATTATTTTGTTTATAAAACAAACAAAAAAGTAATAAAAAACAAAAAAGACTTAACAAACACAAAAATAAAAATACCCCCATATTATTGCGAAAAAGTAGAGTTATATGTAGAAAAAGAAAGAAAAATACCTGTTCAAATAAACATATATATAAATAATAAAATTTTCGAAAAATATATTTTTAAAAACATAAAAATAAACCCAAAATACAGTAAAAATGAAATAAGCACAAAAAACAAAGAATATGGTTTTTAAGACATATATTTGTGATATGAAGTTTTTGTTTTTTGTTTTTTGTTTCTTTTTTTCTTTTTCTTCAATCTCACAAAACGTTTCAATTGAAATAAAAAAAATGTTTTCAGGAGAAACAACAATTTTTAATGGAACAGAAGAAAACGTTTTTGATTTAGAAAACGGAACAGAAGGAGAGGTGTGTGTTGTTTTTAAAACAACAAAAAACTACAACATTAATACAGGTTTAAATTACTCTAAAGCAAAAATAGACGAAAACAGAAGGTATAATTCTTTTTCAGGTGTTCTAAAAGCAGAAGGAGATTTTTTTAGTCGTTTTTTTAAAGAACAGGATTTTAAAATAACTGTTTTTTTAGGAGCAAGACCAGGCATAGGAAGGTTTGTTTTTAGCTCAGGAGATGATCTTTTTCTTTCTTTTTCCACAGAAATAGGCTTTAAGGTAAAATACAAAAACCTTTTTTTAACCATGTTTAGCGTTAACGAAAAAGGGTTTCAAGAGCCAAATGGAGGAATAAACGAATACAGCAAAGGCTACCTGGGGGCATCATTAGGGTTAATTATTTTTTAAAAAAATGAAAAACATATTTTTTTTAATTTTTTGGGTTTTGTTTTTTACAGGATGTTCTTTTTCAAAAAAAGAAAAAACATACAACTGGCCAATATACCAAATAACAGAAACAAAAAAAGACACATCAGGGGTAGAGTTAAAAGTGGTTGTATACGAATATTATAGGCAAACAAAGAAAGAAAAATTCGCAGCTTTTGCTGAAGAAATATTCAAAGAACAAAAAAACCAATACTTTATAAAACTAAAAAAAGGAGAAAAAGCAAAGCTGTTAAAATTAAAAAAAATAGAGTTTTATTTTCAAAACAAATATCCCTATAAGTCAACAAAAGGAAACGCGGTAACAGTGGTTAATGACAAAGACACAAGAAAAAAAGAATGGCAAACCTCTCTGGGTGAAGCAAACGAGGAAGGTTTTCAGCCAAACGAATCTTGGTGGGATATAGCGTTAATAAAAAGAGTCCCAGTAAAAGACGAATAAAAAATGAAAAAACTTTTAATAATAATATTAATAACACCTCTTTTTGTTTTTTCACAAAAACAAGAAAAATGTGGAAACCAACACCACTTTGAAAAAAACACACATTTTAAACAAGCAACAAATAAAACACTCAATAACATATACAACATAACAAAAACAAAAAAACAAAGTGACACCATCTTAAGGATACCGGTGGTTGTTCATGTTGTTTACGAAAACATAACGGAAAACATAAGTGACAATATTATATTAAGCCAAATAAACGCACTAAACAGAGATTTTAGGAGACAAAACTCAGACACAACAAACACAAGAATAGAGTTTGACACAATAGCAGCTGACACAAAAATAGAGTTTTTTTTAGCCACAACAGACCCTTTTGGCCAACCAACAACAGGAATAACAAGAACACCAACAACAGAAAACAGCTTTATAGATCTTACTTTTAATTTAGATAAAGTAAAAAGCGCATCAACAGGAGGGAAAGATGCGTGGCCCGTAGAAGACTACTTAAACATATGGGTTTGTGATTTGTCTATAAGTCTTTTTGGGACTAGCGCGCCATTTGTTTTAGGTTTTGCCTATCCACCAGTAGGTGTTTCAAACTGGCCACCAGGATCTACGCCAACAAACCCGATGTTTGACGGCGTTGTTGTTCATTACGAGGTTTTTGGGGAAAATAACCCTCTTTCAACCCTTAACTTTGGGGGAACAACTATTTACGCAGACAAGGGACGGGTGTGTGTTCACGAGGTAGGACATTATTTAGGACTTAGACATATATGGGGTGACGGAGATTGCACAGAAGACGACGGGATAACCGATACCCCAAGGTCAGACTCACAAGCAGACTTTCAATGTGATTTTACAAAAAACACCTGCGTAGATGTTCCATACAATTTTCCAGACATGATAGAAAACTACATGGATTATTCAGAAGAAGAATGTCAAAACATGTTTACAAAAGGACAAAAAGACATAATGAGAACAACATTAGAAACAGTCAGGCTTCCTTTGGTTTTACTTAACACAAGCACAACCAACCTAGAAGAAACAAAAAACAACATAAAGGTTTTTCCTAATCCTACAACAAGATTTGTAAACATAGATTCAAATCAAAAAATAGAAAAAATAGAAATATACACAACCAAAGGAAAAAAGATTTTAGAACAAAAAAACAATTCCCAAAAAACAACAATAGATTTTAATCAAAAAGAAAAAGGACTATACTTTTTAAAAATCACAAACAAAAATCAAACAAAAACCTTTAAACAAATAATAAATTAAAAATGAAAAAAACAATATTGGTTTTTGTTTTTTTACCTATAACTGTTTTCTCACAAACATTTTTACAGGTAAAGATTTCATCGGAATACTTAAACTTAAGAAAAGAACCCAACGACACGTCTCTTGTTGTAAAAAAATTAAGAAAAAACCAAAAGTTGATAAAAATATCAGAAGAAGAAAACTGGGCAAAAGTTATAACACAAAATCAAGACACAGGATATGTTTTTAAAAAATACACAACAAATTTAAATTGGGTTAAAAACAAAGAACAAATAAACTGGGACGAAAAAAACATAAAGCAAAAAACAACATATATTGGTGAAATAAAATTTAATGAAGTAAACTCTTGGCAAAAAGACACAATAATGATTTTTGTTGATGCCGGTAAAAGTAAAACATATATTTATTATGAAGAAGAGTTGTTGGAAAAAACAACATACACATATGATAAATATGGAAGAAACAAAACATATAAAAAAGAAGAATACCAAGATGGAGAGACCACAACAGTATCAAGACAAGAAAAAGAATTTAAAAACCAAAAATGCTACCAATCACCAACAACAATAAAATACAAAAACGGAGACAGAGACGTTTTAAAACAAGACTCAAACACCTGTAAAACAACACACGTTTTTTGGTACAACTCAAAAGAAGAGTTAGATGGAAAAATAATAAAAGAACACGAAAAACAATATCCTTGGAGGTTAAAAAGAATAAAAATAAATTGGGGTGAAGAAGAAACAGAAGAAAGGTATATTTATGATGGGGAACAAATAAAAACAATATATTTTTTAACAGAAGAAAAAGAAGACTCTTTAATAGAATATAATTACTATAAACAAAAAGACGAAAACAAAAATAACATTATAATAAAAACAACAACAAAAAAAACAAAAACAGAGTATGGTTGGAAAACAAAACAAAAAAAAACATTTTATGTTAAAGAGAAAAACCTAGAACCTAAAAACAAAACAACAAATTGGTCAAAAGAACACGATAAAAATGTTTTTAAAAAAGAAGAAATAAATTTTTTAAATCAAAAAACAGAATACCTGAAAACAACATACAAAAGAGATAAACACAAAAACATTAAAGAAACATTGGTTTACAATGAAGACGAAGAACTAGTTTACGCGACAAAAAACAAATATAAATACCAAGAATAAAAATGAAAAAAACAATAATAATATTTTTTGTTTTTTTATCAATTAATGTTTTTTCTCAAAAAGAGATAACAGGCGTTTGGTTAAACGAAGACAAAGATGCCGAAATTAAAATAACAGAAAAAAACAATAAATATTACGGTGAAATAATTTGGTTATTAAATCCAAAAAACAAAAAAGGCAACCCTAAAAAAGACACTAAAAACCCAAACCCTAAAAAACAAAAACAAACTATATTAGGGTTAGAGATAATAAAAAACCTAGAGTTTTCTAAAAAAGAATGGACCAAGGGAACAATATATGACCCTAAAACCGGAAAAACATACAAGCTTTACGCAAAAATAAAAGACAAAAAACTATACCTTAGGGGTTATGTTGGCGTTAGCTTAATAGGAAGAACAAACACATGGACACGTGTCAAATAAAATACAAGAAAAAACAGACATAAGAAACATAAGTTTTTTAGAATTAAAACAAAAAATAGTTTCTTTAAACGAACAATCACATAAATCTAATCAGGTTTTTGAGTGGATTTGGAAAAAATCCAAAACAAACTTTGATTCAATGAGAAACATAAGCTCAAAAACAAAAAAAAAACTAGAAGAAAACTTCTATTTTAACCAAACAAAACTTAAAAAAAAAGAAAAAAGCCAAGACGGAACAATAAAATTTTTATTTGTTTTTTTTGATGGTAAAATAGGAGAAGGGGTTTTAATACCACAAAAACAAAGATACACTGCTTGTATTTCTTCTCAAGTTGGATGCAGTTTAGATTGTACTTTTTGTGCTACCGGAAAAATGAAACTAGAAAGAAACTTAATGTATCAGGAAATATACGACCAAGTTGTTTTGATAAACAAAGCCTGTGAGGAAGAGTACTCTTCTAAACTTACAAATATTGTTTACATGGGTATGGGGGAGCCTTTTTTAAATTACAAAAATGTTATAAAATCTATAGAAAAAATAAACTCAGAAAAACACGGTTTAGGTTTTTCCCAAAAAAGAATAACAGTTTCAACATCAGGTATTTCTAAAATAATAAAGAGGTTTTCTGACGAAAAACTAAAAGTAAACTTAGCATTGTCTTTACATTCAGCAAACAACAAAACAAGAACAGAGATAATGTCAATAAACAAAACAAACGACATAGAATCACTAAAAGAAGAATTAATAGAGTTTTATAAAAAAACAAAAATAAAACCAACATTTGAGTATGTTCTTTTAAAGGGTATCAACGACACAAAAGAAGAAATTCAGCAATTGGTAAAACTGTGTAAACAAATACCATCAAAGGTTAATTTTATAGAATATAACGAAGTAGAAAACACACAATACAAAAAAACAGATAAAAAAAGAGTAGAAGAGATTTTAAGTACCTTTGACAATAACAAAATAACAGCTAAATTTAGACAAAGTCGAGGAGAAGACATAAACGCAGCTTGTGGACAACTGGCAACAAAAAACAAAAAAACATGAAAAAAATAATATTGTTAATTTTAATATTACCCAACATAATACAAGCACAATTTTTTATTGGTTCAAATCAAAACAACTCTAGAGAAATACAAGAAAAAGAAGACCATCTTTTTTCTTTTGTTTTTCAAGGAAACCAGCTTTTAGCAATTGATAACATGAATTTATATTCTTCTGTGGAACTTGGAGGCATGTATCATTTTTCTAAATTTAGTCTAGGGCCTTTCGTGGGAATAGACCTATACACGTTAACAGATTACGGAACAAATGAAGAAGGAGTACCTGTTTTGTTTACACTTAAGTCACAAATAAATATCAACAAAATAGAAACAGAGTTTAGAAGAGCAAAAATGTATGTTTTGTTTTCAGCAGGAACAAACTTTATTAAAAACATAAACGAAGGAAGTTGGGTTTATCAAACAAACCCTTTTGATATTTGGTCAGGAAGCGACTTGAGGATAGGTATAGGTTATAATATATCAAGCTCTTTTCCCAACACAACTTACGAGGTTTTTTATAAAAAGCAAAACTTTTCCTTTAACTCAACAAACACAAAATTTGATTTTATAGGTATAGGTATTTCCGCTTGGTTTCCTTGGGCTTACAAGAAAAAAGATTAATTTTGTAACATATAAAACATAAAAACATGAAAAAAATAAACACAACTATATTAATTATTTTTATTTCTTTTTTTGCTTTTGCGCAAAACACAAATTCATTAGACTCACCTTATATGACACACGAAGAATGGCTTGAATACACAGAGTGGCTTGAGTCAATTAAAGAAGAGGAAAATAAAAAAAACATTTCCTGGAAGGAATATAAAACAGACTGGAAAGAAAACACAACAATTTGTTCAGACTTTTTCCCAAACAAAGAATCAAGAGATAAGCACATATATGGTTTATATGTTCATCAAGCAAAAATAAAAACAGACGGAGCTACGATAACATACGATGTTAATCAAACAGAATTTCACAAAACAACAGGAGAATATACTTATGATATACCCGTAGGTTGGTGTAAAAAATGGCCTAATAAACCATTTATCAAAGAAAACAACGTTGAATCTTGTTTAACTGTTTCTGTTTTATCTGCAGAATCAGAAGACAAAAGGTCTAAAATAAAATATGACTGGAAAGAGTATATAGCAGATCATGACAACGATGTTAAAAAAGAAGAAAACCTAAACCTTTACAATCACCAAAGCATAAAACCTTGGTATAAAGATTGGCCTAGGAAGAATTATTAAGTCAAACAATTTTCTTTGTGACAAAGATAAAAAACAACAAACCGGTATTAGTTACAGGGGCAAACGGATATATCGCCAGTTGGATTGTTAAAAAATTACTACAAAAAAACCTAACAATTCACGCTTGTGTTAGGGGGGTAAAAAACAAAAACAAAACTCAACATCTTTTAGATTTAACTAAAAACAATAAAGGAAAAGTGATTTTATTTGAAACAGATCTTCTTGAAGAAGGTTCTTATGACAAAGCAATGACCGGATGCGAGTTGGTTTTTCATACAGCTTCACCATTTAAAATGAAAACTAAAAACCCAAAAAAAGATTTTATAGAGCCCGCATTAAAAGGAACAAAAAACATATTAAAATCTGCAACAAAAATAAAATCAGTTAAAAGAGTTGTTTTAACAAGTAGTTGCGCTGCAATGTACGCAGACGCTATAGACACAATAAAAACACCTAAAAAAAAATTAACAGAAGATGTGTGGAACACAAAAGCAACAGAAAAATACCAACCATATTCTTATTCAAAAACAATAGCAGAAAAAGAAGCTTGGGAGATATCAAAAAAACAAAAAAAATGGGACTTGGTTGTAATCAACCCTTCTCTTGTTTTTGGACCATCAATAAATACAAAAAACAACACTTCAGGAACAATGGAGATTTTAGAAATGATGACAAACGGTTCAATGAAAATAGGAGCACCAAAATCAGGAGTAGGTGTTGTTGATGTTAGGGATGTGGCAGAGGCACACATTAAGGCGGGCTTCACTCCTTCTGCAAAAGGAAGGTATATTACATCTGCCCACAACACAGACTTTTTAGAGATATCAAGATTATTAATCCCTAAGTATGGAAACAAAATACCTCTACCAAAAAAAGCTATACCAAAATGGTTTTTGTTTTTGTTTGGATCAATGTTTGACAAAGTTTTTAGTAGAAGCTTTGTTTTAAATAACGTAAACATACCTTTTAATGCAGACAACAGTAAAATAAAAAAAGAACTAAACATGAAATTTAAACCTATTAAAAAAACAATGGAAGACAGCATAGAGTCTTTAATCAAATCAGGTTTAATAATAATAAAAAAATAAAGAAGACCTTTATATAAACAAACTCAAATCTATTTTACAAATACTCAAATACTCACTAAAAACACCAAAATAATCAAACATATAAAAAGTAATTGCAAAAAAAGCACCCATTTTCATAGATGCTTTATTTGTTGCTCCCCCTCTTGGACTCGAACCAAGGACCCTCTGATTAACAGTCAGATGCTCTAACCAGCTGAGCTAAGGAGGAATATTGTGATATAATTTGCAATATTAACTTAAACAAGTTAAATATGCAATAAAATAAAAGCAATAAAACATGAAAGCATTAGTAGTAGGAACAGTAGCTTACGACACAATAGAAACACCTTTTGATAAAAGAGAAAGAATTTTAGGCGGATCAGCAACATACATAACAATATCTTCGTCTTATTTTTGTAATAAAACACATTTAGTTTCTATTGTCGGAAAAGATTTTAAAAAAAAGGATATAGAAATACTAAAAAAACACAAGTCAGATTTAACAGGATTACAAATAGAAGAAAAAGGAAAAACTTTTTATTGGCACGGAAAATACCAAAACAACATGAATGTTAGAGACACAATAGAAACACAAACCAACGTTTTAGACAACTATACCCCAAACATACCAAAAACACACAGAGAGCCAAAAATATTAATGCTAGGAAATTTAATGCCAACAAACAACCAGAAAGTCATAGACAGTTTATCAAAAAAACCAAAAATCACAATATTAGATACAATGAATTTTTGGATGGATCATTTTTGGGAAGACTTACAAAAAAATATAAAAAACACAGATCTTATAACGATTAACGACGAAGAATCTATTCAATTAACAGGAGAAAAAAAAATAGAAAAAGCAGCTAAAAAAATACAAAAAAAAGGACCAAAATATGTTATTATTAAACAAGGTTCAGATGGGGCAAGTTTTTTTTATAAAGATANAAAGTTTANAATACCTTCTTTTTTTGTTGAAAACGTTATTGACCCGACAGGCGCGGGAGATAGTTTTGCTGGAGGACTAACAGGACATCTTGTTAATAAAGAAAAAATAACAGAAGAAGACGTTTTAGAAGGTTTAGTTAAAGGGTCCGCTATAGCTTCTTTTTGTGTTCAAAAATTTGGACCAGAAGGCATTATAAACGTTAATAAAAAAGAATTAAAAGAAAGGATAAAAACAATAACAAAAAACCTTAATTAGATTCTTCTTCATATACAGAATCAATTAAAAGTCTTTTTCCTTCTGCCGCATTTACTGCTAAAAAGTCACATCTTTCATTTTCTTTTATATTTGCATGACCCTTAACCCAAATAAATTTTANTTCAAAAAGACNATACAANAATAAAAACTTTTTCCATAAATCTTTGTTTTTTTTCTTTTTAAAATCCTTTTTTTCCCAATTAAAAACCCACTTTTCATTTACAGCTTTAACAACATAAGTAGAGTCTGAATATATTGTCACTTTACACTTTTCTTCTTTTATGCTTTCCAAACCCCTTATAACAGCTAAAAGTTCCATTCTGTTATTTGTGGTAAACCTATAACCTTCAGATATTTCTTTTCTGTGTTTTTTATATAACAAAACAACACCCAAGCCCCCTTTACCAGGATTACCTAAAGCAGAACCNTCCGTGTACATAATTATTTCTTTTTTCATGATTTTATTTTTCAAAAAACAGTTCATCGATTATTTTAGGGTAAAATAAATGTTCAAGTTTTTGTATTTTTAAACTTAAAGAATTAACATCATCATTTTCGTCAACTAAACATTCTTTTTGAAACACACACAAACCTTTATCGTAATCTTTGTTCACATGATGTATTGTTATTCCAGATTTTCTAGATTTAGAATCTAAAACAGCTTTGTGTACATTTTCGCCAAACATACCCCTACCTCCAAACANAGGCAAAAGAGAAGGATGTATGTTGATGATTTTTTTATCATAATAACTAACAATTTCTTTTGGTATTAAAAAAAGAAAACCAGACAAAACAATAAAATCAATTTTGTTTTTTTTTAAAATAGAAAAAACAACACCATTTTTCAACTCCTCTTTGTTAAAAACAATCGTTTTTATATTTAAACTTTCAGCTCTTTTCAAAACAAAAGCACTTTTATTGTTACAAAANAAAAAACACCTAAAACTTCTGTTATTGTTCCTTAAATAATCTATTATTTTTTCAAAATTACTTCCATTNCCAGACGCAAAAACAGCTAAAGTTTTTTCCATAATTTAAAAATAATAGAAAGNAAAAGGTTACACAAGCATAACCACAAACTATTTGTTTTTTAATAACATAATATTTTTCTTTGCTAAGAATAAAATTTTTAAAAATGACAGATTCAATAGCAACAAAAGTTATGGCCATAATTATGGACAAACTATCAGTAGACGCAGAGGCTGTAAGCCCAGAAGCAAGTTTTAGTGATGATTTAGGAGCAGACTCTTTAGATGTAGTAGAGCTTATAATGGAGTTTGAAAAAGAATTTGATATAGAAATATCAGATGATGAGGCTGAAAAAATANCAACGGTGCAAGATNCTATAAAGTATATAGAGGGAAAACTTTAAAACTTTAAAATAGTGACAAAAAACAGAAGAGTAGTTATAACAGGACTAGGCTCTATAACTCCAATTGGAAACAGTGTTGATGTTTTTTGGAAAAACATTAAGTCCGGTCAGAGTGGTGCTGGGCCTATAACTGTATTTGACGCTAGCAGATTTAAAACAAAATTTGCTTGTGAGGTAAAGGACTTTGACCCTTTAGAGTATATAGAAAACAATAAAGAATTAAGAAAATTAGATAAATTTTCAGTTTTTGCTTTAGCNGCAACAAAACAAGCTTTTAAAGACAGTGGCGTTCAATTAGAAAAAATAGAACCAGAAAAAGCNGGGGTTATTTGGGGTTCAGGTATAGGAGGCNTAGANACCTTTTACAAAGAAGCAAAAAATTTAATAGAAAGCACNGGCTCACCAAGAATGAGTCCTTTTTTTATTCCTAAAATGATATCAGATATAGCAGCAGGCTTAATATCAATGAAATACAACTTCCAAGGACCAAATTACGCAACCGTTTCTGCATGCGCTTCATCTTCACATGCAATTATAAATTCTTATAATTATATAAAAAACCATAATTATGATATTTTTATAACAGGAGGCTCAGAAGCTTCTGTTACAGAAATGGGCGTAGGAGGTTTTAACGCTTTACATGCTCTTTCTACAAGAAACGATGACCCAAAAACAGCATCTAGGCCATTTGATCAAAATAGAGATGGTTTTGTTTTAGGAGAAGGCGCAGGATGTCTTATTTTAGAAGAACTAGAGCACGCTAAAAAAAGAGGAGCAAAAATATATGCAGAAATAATAGGGTCCGCCTCAAATGCTGACGCCCACCACATAACAGCACCTCATCCAGAAGGAAGAGGAGCAAAAAAAGTTATGCAACAAGCTATAGAAAACTCAAAAATAAATTCAAAATCAATAGATTATATAAACGTACACGGGACGTCCACACCCTTAGGAGATTTAGCAGAAATAAACGCGATTATAAATGTTTTTAAAGATCACGCTTATAGTTTAGAAATCAGCGCAACAAAATCAATGACAGGACACCTTTTAGGTGCTGCGGGAGCTATAGAATCAATAATATGTATAAAATCAATAAATGAAAACTACGTCCCTCCAACAATTAACAACAAAACACTCGACTCTAAAATAAATCCTAAATTAAACTTAAATTTAAACAAAGGAAAAGAAAAAAAAATAAATACAGCAATATGTAACACTTTTGGTTTTGGCGGCCACAACACATCTGTTATATTTAAAAAATACACAGATTAAATGAAAAAAATAGGATTAGAAATAGACCAAAACAATCAATTTTTATATGCTTTTTGTTGTACGGTTAAAGATTATAAATTAGTTTGGCAATTAAACAAAAACACAAACTTTAATTACAGGAAAGAAAAAGACATACCTTTTTACTCAGAAGAATTAAGTAAAAAAATTTATTTTAATCAATATAAAGACGACAAAAACAATAACAACACTACAATAATTTATAATAAAAATAAAGATGGTTTTTTGGTTTCAGAGTTGAAAGAGTTCGATTTTTTATTTTTATTTAATTGGACACCCATTAAACATAAAGAAAGGTTGATTTCAGAATTAAAAAAAATAAAAGAATATGTTTTTTTGCAAAAAATAACACAAAAACAAATATTAAAATTTAAAAACAAATACATTTTAGCATGTTTTTAAGAAAAACAAAAATAGTAGCGACAGTGGGACCTTCATCAGCAAGTAAAAGTGTTTTAAAGGCAATGATTCAGGCTGGGGTAGACGTGTTCAGGTTGAACTTTTCTCACGGAGATACTTTTTTTTACGACAAAATAATAGATAACATAAAAGAAATAAACAAAGAACTCAATAAACATACAGCCATCTTAGCAGACTTGCAAGGACAAAAAATTAGAATAGGAAAAGTAAAAGAAGACACTTTTTTGGAAAAAAACAAAGTAATAAAAATCACAGAAAAAAAAATTATAGGAGATTCTAATAAAATACAAATACGTTATAAAAACCTAGTTAAAACTCTAAACAAAGGAAAAAAAATATCTATTGATGATGGTAAAATTGTTTTAAAAATAGAATCAAAATCTTTAAGTAAAAACGAAATAACATGCAGGGTTATAAATGGAGGAGAATTAAAATCAAACAAAGGTGTTAACTTTGAAGACGAAACCAAAAACAAAGGAGCTCTTTCTTATAAAGACAAAAAAGATTTAAAGTATATATTATCAAAACAAATAGAATGGATAGCCCTCTCTTTTGTAAGTAACAAACAAGATGTTTTAGATTTAAAAAAAATATTAGATAAAAATAAATCAAAATCATGTATTATATCAAAAATAGAAAATAATAGAGCTGTAGAAAGAATAGAGGAAATAGTAGAGGTTTCAGATGCTATAATGGTTGCAAGAGGAGACCTAGGTATAGAAATACCACTACACAAAATACCATTAATACAAAAAGACATAGTAAAAATATCCAACAAACATTCAAAACCAGTTGTTATAGCAACACACATGTTAGAGAGCATGGTTGAAAAATTAAACCCAACTAGAGCTGAAGCAAATGATGTTGCTAATTCAGTTTTAGATGGAGCAGACGCNTTAATGTTAAGCGCAGAAACAGCTTCCGGTAAAAACCCAACAGAGTCTGTTAGAATAATGAGAAAAATAATAAAAGACGTAGAGACAGGGGCTCCGGTAAACTCACTTAATTTTAATATTCAAAAAGACATAGAAAGATCTGTAACTGACACCATTTGCCACCATTCTTGTTTGTTAGCTGAACAAGTTTCAGCAGAAGCTATTATAACAATGACTCATTCAGGTTACAGTGCCTTTAAAATATCTAGCTCAAGGCCTCCTTGTATGGTATACGCTTTTACAGAAAACCATTTTATATTAAATACATTAAATTTAGTTTGGGGTGTAAGAGGTTTTTACTATAACAAAACAAGAAGCACAGACGAAACAATAGAAGACACTCAAAAGATGTTAAAACAAAAAACACTCATTAAAACACAAGACTACGTAGTAAACGTTGCAAGTATGCCCTTAAAGAAAAAAGGAATGACAAACATGGTTAAACTAAGTAAAGTAAAATGATAGATTTAAAACTTTTATCTAAAATATGTGAAACCCCAGGTGCTCCAGGATATGAAAAAAAAATAAGAGACGTAATAATAAAAGAAGTAGAAAAACATGTTGACGAGTTTTACATAGACAACATAGGTAATCTTGTAACCAAGATTAAAGGCAAAGGAAGTAAAAAAACAATGGTTGCCGCACACATGGATGAAATAGGTTTTATTACAACACACATAGACAAAAACGGTTTTATTAGATTTCACACTTTAGGGGGATTTGACCCAAAAACATTAACAGCTCAAAGAGTTATTATTCACGGCAAAAAAGACATAGTAGGTGTAATGGGAACCAAACCAGTTCATGTTATGTCTCCAGAAGAAAAAAAAATACTACCAAAAACAACAGATTTTTTTATAGACACAGGAATGACTAAAAAAGAAATAGAAAAATATGTTTCTATTGGAGACACAATAACAAGAAAATGTAATTTAATAGAGATAGGAGATTGCGTGAGTTGCAAGTCTCTAGACAATAGAATTTCTGTTTTTATTTTAATAGAAGTTTTGAAAAAAATAAAAAACCCACCACATGATTTTTACGGTGTTTTCACAGTACAAGAAGAAGTAGGGCTTAGAGGAGCCATGACATCTACATTAGAAATTTTACCAGATTACGGCTTTGGATTAGACACAACAATAGCTTTTGATGTACCAGGTTCACAGGATTATCAAAAAATAACAGAATTAGGAAAAGGTGTAGCAATTAAAATAATGGACTCTTCAACAATTTGCGATTACAGAATGATAGACTACATGACTCAAATGGCACAAAAAAATAAAATAAAATTTCAAAAAGAAATATTAACAGCTGGCGGCACAGATACCGCAGGAATACAAAGAATGAGACCAGGTGGTTCAATANCTGGAGCACTTTCTATACCAACAAGACATATACATTCTCATGTTGAAAGCGTTAACAAAAAAGATGTTNTGGAAACTATAAAAATGTTAGAGCTTTGTGTTCAAAATATAGAAAACTACAACTGGGAGCATTAATTCTGTAAAGACAAAAAAGCCTATAAAAAAACTTANTAATTAAACTGTTTTAAAAACCTTAAATCATTNTCGAAAAACAGTCTTAAATCATTGATTTGATATTTTAACATAGCGATTCTTTCTATACCCATCCCAAAAGCAAAACCAGAATACTTTTNACTATCTATATTACAATTTTCCAAAACATTAGGATCAACCATACCACAACCCATGATTTCTAACCANCCAGTTCCTTTTGTGATTTTATAATCGGATTCTGATTCTAAACCCCAATAAACATCAACTTCTGCGCTAGGTTCTGTAAAAGGGAAAAAAGAAGGTCTAAATCTTGTTTTTGTTTTTTCACCAAAAAAACTTTTTATAAAATAATCTATTGTTTTTTTAAGATCAGAAAAAGAAACATTTTCATCTATATACAATCCTTCTATTTGATGAAAAAAACAATTAGACCTATAAGAAACAGTTTCGTTTCTAAAAACCCTACCAGGAGATATTATCTTTATAGGAGGCTTGTTTTTTGTCATATGTCTTACTTGTACAGAAGAAGTATGTGTTCTTAATAGTATGTTTTTGTCTTTTGTTACAAAAAAAGTATCCTGCATATCTCTTGCAGGGTGATTTTCTTCTAGATTAAGGGCAGTAAAATTATGCCAATCATCTTCTATCTCTCTATCATTAACAATAGAAAAACCTATTTTGTTAAAAATAGACACTATTTTGTTGTTGATTTTTGACAAAGGATGCCTNCCACCCAAAGAAGACATATGTGAAGAAAGAGACATGTCTTTTTCTGTTTTATTTGATTTGTTTTCTAAAAGAAAGATGTTTTTTTGATATTTTTCTGAAGCCAAACTTTTAATTTCATTTATTTTTTTACCAAAAACACTTTTGTCTACAGAAACATCTTTTTTAATTAACAACCAAAACTCATTAATAGCCCCCTTTTTCACCAAAAAACAAGATTTAAATTTATTTAAATCTTCAGATGTTTTGATTTCAAATTCAATTATTTGTTTTTTTATTTCTTTTAATTTATCAATCATAGTATTTTGTTATATTTATTTTAACATCTTCTAAAGGTCTGTTGTGTTTATCTCTTTCTAAATTAATAATTTTATTCACAACGCTTAAACCATCAGTAACTTCTCCGAAAACAGTATAGTTTTGATCTAAAGGAGGATAACCCCCTAAACTTGTATAAACCTCAATTTGTTTTTCAGAAAACATAACTCCTTTTGAATCACCTAATTTTATAAGTTCATCTTTTGTCCATTTTCTACCTTCAACTATATAAAACTGAGATCCAGAAGATTCTTTTTTTGGATTTACATTATCA
>PALO01000002.1 GCA_002706465.1 Flavobacteriales bacterium | reverse complement strand
AAGGGACTGATTTTGCAGCTCCAGTTGGGACACCTATTATGTCTACCGCTAATGGAACTGTTATTGAGTCCAGTTATACAAGATCAAACGGGAGGTATGTAAAAGTAAGACACAACAACACCTATGACACTCAATATCTACACATGAGAAAAAGTAATGTTAAAGTTGGGCAATTTATTGAACAAGGAGATGTAATAGGTTATGTTGGTCAAACCGGGTTAGCTACAGGGCCACATGTGTGTTATAGATTTTGGAAAAATGGCAGACAAGTTGACCCTTATAAACAAAAATTACCTGAAGCGGAACCAATATCAAAGGATTATATAGATGATTTTAAAATTATTGCAGATAGTTTATATAATATCTTAGATAAGATATAGTTATATTATAATGTTGTTCAGAATATTTATTTTATTTTTTCTTTTGTCAAGCAATTTATTTTGTCAAATTAGCTTTATAGAGAATAAAGGACAAATAATTGATAAAATAAAATATTATGGAGATATTCATTCGGGTAAAGTTTTTTTAGAATCAAACTCTATAACTTATAATTTTTATGATCAAAAAAGATTTTCGAGTTTTCATGAAAAAAGAGAAAAATTAGATAATATTTCTGGACATTCTTATAGAGTTGTTTTTAAAAACGCAAATAAAAATGTTAATGTTACGGGGTACTCAAAAACTAAAAATTATTATAATTTTTATCACGGCAATGACAAAACAAGTTATAAAAGCAAAGTAAATGCATTTTACTCAGTACTTTATAGTTCAATATATGAAAACATAGATATTAATTTTTATTCTCAACATAATAACTTGAAGTATGATTTTATTATTAAGCCAGGAGGAGATATAAAAGATATTAAATTGTCTTATCAAGGAATTAATCCAAACTTGGATAAAAGAAATGATTTGAACATAGATTTGGATTTTTTACTGATTAAAGAAAGTAAACCTCTAGTTTATCAATTAATTAAAGGAGATACTGTTTTTATAGATTGTGAGTATAAACTACAGAATGATGTTGTTAGTTTTAGTGTTAAATCTAGTTATAATAAAAAATATGATTTAGTTATAGACCCTATAGTTTTTTCAACTTATTCCGGATCTTATTCTAATAATTTTGGATATTCTTCAACTTACGATGAGTTAGGTTTTTTGTATTCAGCAGGAACTACTTTCGATATAGGTTATCCAACTACTGTTGGAGCTTATCAGACTAATTTTGCAGGAGGCAGTAATATGTTTGTCGGTTTTGGAACAGATATAGTAATTTCAAAATATGACACTTCTGGTTCTTTTTTGGTTTATTCAACATATTTAGGAGGTAGTGGAGATGAAGTTCCGCATAGTTTAGTTTGCAGTAGAGGAGAACTTTATTTATTAGGGACAACAGGGTCAAATGATTTTCCAATATCTCAAGGATCTTTTGATCCTTCTTTTAATGGAGGATTACCCTTTACTCCAAATGGTATAGGAGTAACTTATAACAATGGTTCAGATATTATAATTACAAAATTTAATTATAGTGGATCAAACTTACTAGGGTCAACATATTTTGGAGGAATATACAATGATGGACTTAATACGTCTAATCAATTAAAATTTAATTATGCGGACGAAATAAGAGGAGAGATTGATATAGATAATGATGGTTACGTTTATATTGCTTCTTGTACTAGGTCAGGAGATCTACCAATGTTAAATTCTTTTCAAGGTTCTTTAAATGGAGGTTTAGATGGATTTGTAGCTAAATTTTCAAATAATTTACAAACATTAATATGGAGTACTTATATTGGGGGTAGCATGGATGATGCATTATACTCTTTAGCTTTTAATAAGCAAGGAGATGTTTTTGTTTGCGGAGGAACAGTGTCATCTAATTTAGTTGTTCAGCCCAACTCTTATCAGTCTTCAAATAATGGCGGTATTGCAGACGCATGTATTTTTAGGTTAGATAATAATGGAAATTATATAACATCTACATATTATGGTTCTGATAAATATGACCAATCTTATTTTATTGACTTAGATCAAGAATACAATGTTTTTGTTTTTGGACAAACAAAAGCTAGTGGTTTTACTTTTGTGCAAAATGCTAATTTTTTTCAAGCTAATAGTGGTCAATTTGTTTCAAAATTTGATCCTGATTTAACAAATTTAGAAATGTCTACTGTTTTTGGGTCAGGTTCTCAAACCCCAGATATTGCTCCAACAGCTTTTTTGGTAGATGTTTGTAACAGAATATATATATCAGGTTGGGGAGGATTAACAAATGCAGCTCCTTATGGAGGAGGAGGAAACACTGGAAGTTTGTTAGTCACTAGTGATGCAGTACAAACAAACACTGATAGTAGTGATTTTTATATTTTAATAATGGAAGAAGATGCAAGTAGCTTAACTTATGCTACTTTTTATGGTGGAAATATCAGTGCTGAACATGTTGACGGTGGTACAAGTAGATTTGACAAAAAAGGAATTATATATCAATCAGTTTGTGCTGGATGTCAAGCTAACTCAGATTTTCCCACAACACCAAATGCTCACTCTAACACAAACAACAGCTTTGGATGTAATAATGCTGTTTTTAAATTTAATCCTGATTTACCTTTGACAATTTCAGATTTTTTTATTCCGGACATATCATGTAATAATACAATAGATTTTAATAATTATAGTATAGGGAGTGATTCAACATTTTATATTTGGGATATGGGTGATGGAACATTTTATTTTGACAGAAATCCAACACACACTTATTTAGACACAGGACAATATATAGTTACCTTAATAACTGACGATTCTCAAAGTTGTAATTTACGTGATACTTCTAGTCAAACAATTATAATTAGAGATAATAAAATTATTTTGTCAGATACATTAGATATTTGTTTTGGAGAACAGATTTTACTTGACAATGGGTCAGTTTTTTACGATGATTTTAATTCAACATATCAGTGGTTTGTTAATAGTCAAATTCATTCTAACACAAACAGTAGTTTTAATGTTAACCCAGAAGACACCACAGATTATTTATTAATAGTTTCTTTTGAAAATTGTATTGACAGTATACTTAGTAATATTAGAGTTAAAAAAGTAAACTTCAATGTAACACAAGACACAAGTATTTGTTTAAATGATGTTGTTTTATATGCACAAGGAACAGATACAACTTCTTTTATTTGGTCTTATAATAGCAATATTTCAAATCCATTTAGTAGTGCAGACAGTGTTATTGTTTCTTTTCCAGGAGTATTATATTTACAAGCAACAGAAAATGGCTGTACTGATATAAAAGAAATTAATATTAATTTATCTGAAAATTGTTGTTCAGGAGAAAATATTATAATACCTAATGCTTTTACACCAAATTCAGACGGCAAAAATGATGTATTTAAAATACTCGATGATTTTGATTTAATTACAGACTTTGAAATAAATATTTTTAACAGATGGGGAGAGAACGTTTTTTCTTCTTTTGATAAAAATTTTACATGGAATGGCATTTACAAAGAAAAAACAGAAATAACATATGTTTATGATTATTTCATGGATATAGAGTGTTTAGATTTTGAAAGAACTTTTATTAAAGGAAACATAACAATTATAAAATGAAAAAAATATTGATTGTTTTATTTTTTATTTTTTTTCAGTTAACAATAATTAAATCTCAAGACATTCACTTTTCTCAGTTTTATAATGATATTTCTTATGAAAATCCGTCTTACATAGGTAACCACGAAGGTTTATCAAAAATAAATTTTATAAATCGTGATCAATGGAGGTCAGTGTCAGTTCCATATAAAACATTTTATTTTGGATTTGAAAATAAAATAAAAATTTTGTCTGGGGCATTGGGTTTTAATTTTTTTCAAGATAAATCAGGTGATTTAAATTTAAAAACAAATCAATTCAATGTAGTATATTCAGGTTCTTTTAATGTCTCAAAGTCAAAAATTTTTTTAGGTATTTATAGCGGTATAGGTCAGTTGAAAATAGATTATTCAAATCTTTCACTTTTAGATTATGAGGCATTTTCTATATCAAGTGTAAATTATTTAGACTTAGGCTTGGGGATAAAACATGATTATAATTTAAATGAAAAAATATTATTAGAAAATAGTTTTTCTGTTAGTCACATTAATTCACCATTAATCTCTTTATCTAATAATTCCGAAAACAATTTAAGTGCAAAATATATATATAAGTTTAAAATGACATATTCTTTTTTATACAACAACATAGTCTCTTCTTTTAAGATAGTTGATCAAGGAGATTTTAGTAAAATCGAAATAGGTTCTTTTTATAGAATAAACACTCCTCTAGGATATTCATTTTCTCCCGGAATAGGTTACAGAAATAAAGATGCAGTTATTTTACACTTTGGGTTTAATTCAAAAAATTATGCTGTTGATTTTCTTTATGATTTAAACGTATCTAATTTATCTAATGCTAGTAATTACAAAGGGGGTGTAGAA
This sequence comes from Flavobacteriales bacterium, assembly GCA_002706465.1. Classification (GTDB taxonomy): domain Bacteria; phylum Bacteroidota; class Bacteroidia; order Flavobacteriales; family SAT41. Next base: position 20,273 of record PALO01000002.1, on the reverse strand, counting down.
GTAGGTTTTGTTTATTTATTTGGCAATAAAAAAAATGTAGAATTTAAAAAACACATATGTCCAGATTATTTATAGTAATTTCAATTTTTTGTTGTAATCTTTTATTTTCTCAATCTTTTAATAACATTGTAGAAGAAGCAGATTTTTTGTCAAAGAACAAAGACTATTATTCTGCTATTTATATATATAAAAAAGCTCTAAATAAAAAGCCTAACAATATAAAATTACTTTATAAATATGCCGAAGTGTTAAGAAAAACATATAATTATGAAGAATCTTTAAAATATTACAAGAAAGTTCATGAAATTAATGAAACTTACTTAAATGTTAAATTATGGATTGGAGTTTTATATAAAAATTTATCTCAGCATGATTTGTCAATTAAATACTTACATCAATTTATAGATTTCAAAAACTTAAACGACACCTTATATTCAAAAGCTTTAATAGAAATACAATCAAATAAGTTTATTAAAAAACACAAAAAAGATTCTTTAATTAATGTAGAAAGAATGTCAAATAACATTAATTCTATTTTTTCCGAATTATCACCATATTATTATAAAGGAGAACTATATTATAATTCAGTTCAAGCAGATGATAATGATAATTATAAATCTAGTATTTTATATTCAGAATATAAAAGTGGTTCTTTTTCTATAAATCAAAAATTAGATTTAATAGAAGATGAGAAAATGCATGTTTCTAATTTATTTTTTGATGAAGCAAGTAATAGATTTTATTTTAATAAATGTAGTTCAATTGAAAATAATTTTTTGTGCAACTTGTATTATGCTGATTTGGAAAATCCTCATCAACATATTTATATTTCAGATGTTAATGTGTCAAATTTTTCTTCTACACAACCCTTTATCACTTATTGGAAAGATAAAAAAGTTTTGTTTTTTTCTTCAAACAGATTAGGCGGTTACGGCGGTTTTGACATATGGTATTCAGAAATAAATAACAAAGAATTTAAAAAACCAAAAAACATAGGCTCTTTAATAAATACTCACGGTGATGAGGTTACTCCTTTTTATGATAAAAAAGAAAATATATTTTACTTTAGCTCTGATTGGCATATTGGTTTTGGAGGATTAGATATTTTTTCTGTTAATTGGATAAAAGATCATTGGGGTAAAATACAAAATATGGGCGAAGGTATTAATTCTAATTACAATGATTTATATATGAAGTTTTCTTATCAAGGAGATACTAAAATGGGTTTTATTTCATCGAACAGAAACAGTTCTTTAGAAATTATAGATAATCATTGTTGTAACGATATTTATAGTTTTACAATTTTAAGTAATTGTTTTTGTGACACTGTAAAACAAAAAAATTATAGTTTCATAAAACTTTTACCTTTAAAAATATATTTTGACAATGATAAACCTGAAAAATCAAAAAATGACACCATTGCGAATAAAGACTATTTGTTTTATTACGAAAATTATTTGAAAAGAAGAAATGATTTTATTGAAGTTTATTCTGAAAATTTAGAAGGAAGATTTTATAAAAATGCTATTGACAACATGAATTATTTTTTCGACACAGAAATAATTAAAGGTAAACGCAGTTTAGACAAGTTACTTTTAGAAATAACATCTTTGCTTGATAAAGGTCAAAATGTAAAATTAATATTTAAAGGTTTTGCAAGCCCTTTAACTTCAAAAGAATATAATACTCTTCTATCTAAAAGAAGAATAAGTAGTGTGAAAAAATATATAGAAAAATATAATAAAGAGATTTTAAATAAATATTTAATTAATCAAAAATTAATTATACTTATGATGCCTTTTGGTGAAGATACGGCTCCAAAATTTATTAATGATAACCCAAAAGATATTAAAAAATCAGTTTTTGGAATTAATGCTTCAAGAGAAAGAAGAGTAGAAATAATTAAAATAGAGGTTAATTAGGGCTCTATCCAATCATTGTTTTCTTTAATTATACTTATTAATTCTTTTACAGCTTCTTTTTCAGGAATGCTTTTTCTAATTATTTTTTTTTCTTTATATAATGTTATTTTNCCTTTNCCTGTACCCACATAACCATAATCTGCATCAGCCATTTCTCCTGGTCCATTAACAATACAACCCATAATGCCAATTTTTATACCCTTTAAATGATTTGTGACTTTTCTTATTTTGGCAGTTGTTTCTTGTAAGTCAAATAGAGTTCTNCCACAAGAAGGACAAGAGATATATTCTGTTTTAGAAATTCTTGTTCTAGTAGCTTGAAGTATNCCAAAAGATAAATTATTAATTATTTGATCTGAAGCACAATCAGGAGCATAAATAAAAATNCCATCTCCTAAACCATCTAAAAGTAAAGTTCCAATGTCTGCAGAGCTAGAAAGTTGTAATTGCTGTTCAGATAAATTTTCATAAGATCTTCCTATTATAACGGGTGTTTTTATGTTATTATTTATTAGTTCTATAAAGAATCTTCTTTGTTCAGCAATACCGTTATTGTTATGAGTATCTATTAAAAGAACCGCTGTTTTGTCTAACTTGAGTTTATCTTTTAAGTCTTGAGATAAATCAGAAAAATAAGCACAAATCATATTCATTTTATTTGATTTTGTTTTTTCAGACAAATATTCTTTTACTGTTAAACAAGGATATCCTTTTCTATGTTTTTTCCATTTTTTNTAATTATAAATTATACCCAAAGTTCCAGGAACTTCAAAATCTATGTCGTGTTCTCCTACAAAAACATAATCTGCTGCCATGTCTGAAATATTCCATTTGTCTAAAGGGACAGAATAATTATAACCTAATGCAAAAAAAGAAGCTGGAGTTATTTTTTTTTTAAAACAAAAATCAGCTTTTACGACAGGTGCGTTATCTCCACCAATATTTAATACTTTATTTGTTTTTCTTTTTTTATATTCAAAAGGAGATAATGGAGTTTTTTTTACTTCATCAATTTTATTGTGATTTTTTATTTTTTCAAAATGTTCTAATAGTTTTTTTGCTACCGGAATTTCATTTTCAGGAGGTTCTGTTAAAGAAACTCTAATAGTATCTCCTATCCCGTCTGCTAATAACGCTCCAATACCAACTGCTGATTTTATTCTTCCATCTTCTCCTTCTCCTGCTTCAGTTACTCCTAAATGTATAGGGTAGTTCATGTTATTTTTCATCATTTCATGAACTAACATTCTGTAAGCTTGCACCATAACCCTTGTGTTGGAAGCTTTCATAGATAAAATAATATTATGATAATTTTCATTTTGACAAATACTTAAAAATTCCATTGCAGACTCTACCATCCCTTTTGGAGTATCACCGTATCGGCTTAAAATTCTATCTGAAAGAGAACCGTGATTAGTGCCTATTCTCATGGCAACATTTTTTTCTTTACATATTTTGACAAGAGGAGTAAATTTTTCTTTTATTCTTTCTAATTCTAATTTATAGCTTTTGTCAGTATACTCTATTTCTTCAAATTTCTTTTTATCAGCATAGTTTCCAGGATTAATTCTAACTTTTTCTACAATATTAGCTGCAATTTCAGCAGCGTTGGGGGTGTAATGAATATCTGCAACTAACGGAACATCAAATCCTCTTTTCAGTAATTCTTCTTTTATGTTTTTTAAGTTTTCTGCTTCTTTTTTACTGGGAGCAGTAATTCTTACTAACTCACAGCCAGCTTTAATCATCCTAATAGATTCTTCTACTGTAGAAATAGTATCCATGGTGTCTACGGTAGTCATGGATTGTATTCTAATAGGACTTTCACCACCAAAAATAACATTCCCAACTTTAACTTCTCTTGTTTTGAATCTAGAAAAACGTGTAAGACTATTACAATATTTTTTATAATTCACTTAGTTTGTTATTATAAGTTTTTTGTATTTTTCTTGATTGTTACATGTGATTTTTATTACATAATATCCAGGATTTAAATCATATGTACTGACTTGTGCTATTTTATTATTTGGATAAATATTTTTTAATAATTGTCCGAAAGAGTTATATATAGATATTTGTTTTATTGTATTATTTTGTGTTTCTATGTTGACTTCTTTATTTGCTGGGTTAGGATATATTTTTATATCTTCATTTTCGTTTTTTTCATTAATATTTAAGCTATATCCAACTGTGAAGTTATGTACTATTTCTGACCCGAAATCAGAATTGAATAATACTAAAAATGGAGGAGGGGGAAAAATTTGAGAGAACTGTACACTTCCATTTCCTTGAGCACTGTTTGCCCACCATTGTAAACCGTCATTGCCTGTATCAAAAAACCTAAAAGTATAACAACCTGGATTTAAGTTTACGTTTGTAGTGTAATTACTGTTATTTGATAAAGTAGGATTTCCATAAACAAGATTATCTTCATTGTCAACAATAACCCATGAATTTTGAAATGAATAATTATTTGTATTTAAAACTATATCAAATTCACTTTGATGAACAGGGGTGCTTTCAAAAGTAGAAGAAAAAACATTATTATCTAAGTACTCATCATTTGAACCATTAGGGTTAGAAATAACTACTTCAAATATATTTTCTGTTCCATTCCAGTTAAAATTATCTAATGTTATTATCTCTTTTTCAAGATACTTTAAGTTTCCAGTCCAGTTTTTAGTATTGACAGAGCCTCCTTTAATTCCATATTGTATTTCCAGGCTAGTTAAATCAGTAGATCCNGAATTTCTAATTTCTATTATAGGCTTTCCGCATATAGGGTTTATTTTTGCATAATTATCTTTTGTTGAAGGAGCTATTATGTCAATAATTTCTGCATCTAAATTAAAATTAGGTTCTTTGCATTCAAAGAAGTGCGTGCTGAATATATATGTTGCTCCACTTGATGGAGAATATGAAGTTAAGTCTATATTTATTTCTGTAGAATCTCCAGGATTTACATTATTAATAATGTGATCATATACTCTTACTTGTTCACCTGGACACCAATTAGCTCTGTCATAAATCCAAGTACCTCCTTGTGGAAANAAACCATTCATTCCACAATCGTCTTTCCATATTTCTTTACTTGCTTGAGTTATATTGTCAGATTTTAAATAGTAATATATATTAGGTGTAAATTCACCACTTTGACCATGACCTGTCACAGTAATTTTTCCGTAAAACCAATCAGAATCAAGGTTAGTTTTTTTGTATACACCCGGCATTTTATTTGATTCAAAATCTTGTGAGTTATTATAAGTATAACCTCTTGTGCCGTTTCTGTATTCTGTAAAAGAATTTGAGGAGTAAACTCCAGAAGAACTTATACCATAATATATATTTTCTATTTCTTTTACTTCGTGAGGAGGAGTTCCTTCTATAAATTCAAATTCTATTTTTGCACTAAATCCACTACTCCATCCATCATAAAAAACTTCTAATTCTACTGAGTCTTCTAAAAGCATAACATAATCAGTTACATCAAAAGTATACTTATGATTCCAGTCAGGAGAATAACCAGAACCTTGACTGTTACCTGCTTGCATGTAAGTTCCATATGGTGTGATTACTCTTCCTAATTCAAATTCTTCAATAATATCCCATTTATAATATGTATTAGAGTTTACAAATGTTAAATTTATGGTTGAATCAATNNAGAAAAAAATGGTGTCAATTATATTACCTAAAGAGTCATAACTAAAAGTAATATTTGTGTTTTCGTAAACATAGTTTGTGTCTAAATGATTCCAATTATTATCTAAGAAAATAATTTCACTACTATTGTTCCATAAAGTGTCATTGGACCCCCAAATAATAGTATCCGCAACACCTGTTGCTGGATTAGTATAAACCAACGTGTCTGTGTTAGGTGAGTATGTTATATTATAAGTAGGATTATTAGAATAGGAGATACTATTTTGTATAGTGTTATTAAAAATACCATCTCCGTTAATAATAAAATTAGGGCATATGTTTGTAGAATCTTTAAATCTTTTTCTAAGGTTCACATTTGTTGTATAATCCCATCCACTACAACCACTAGAAGCACAACCAAGAGTATAATGCATTAATATTTTCCTATAACTATCTTGTCCTGAAGGAAATTCTCCCCATGCATTATATGAACCATGCCATGTCATATCTACATTGTCGTGAACAATTACAAATGTAGTGTCTGCTAAAACAAGAAAATTAATAAATAAACAGATTGTAAGTAATAAATTTTTCATAATTAAAATAAAGTTAATAAATCTAACGTTATACTTAAAACCAAATCCTATATTATTATGAGAGTTTTATTTTTTTTATCTTTTTTATTTTTTATACATGGCACAGTTAATTCACAGTCACATGGTCATCAAAAACATAAGTATCAAAAACATAAGTATCAAAAACATAAGTATCAAAAACATAAGTATCAAAAACATAAGTATCAAAAACATAACTTTAACAAAAAGTATGTTTGGATAAATGGTTATTTTAAGTGGAGTAAGAAAAAACAAAAAATTGTTTGGGTAAATGGTTATTGGAAACAAAAAAAATTTAAAAAAATTTGGATTCCTGGATATTGGGCTAAAGGAGTAAATGGGAAGATGTGGATCCCTGGACATTGGAAAATTTAGTATATTTTATATATTATAGGCCTACTTGGAGCAGCATCGTTAACAAAAGATGCTGTTTGTAGGTTTAAAATATATTCACCATCTTTTATTTTNTTTTCTATAAAAATAAGCTCAGTAATAGTGCAGTCTAATCTCTTGTTTTTTGGATAACCCCAAAACAATTTATGGTTTCTTAATTTACCTTCATCTTTGATTTTATCTATTGATAAAAAATCAACTAGTAGATGTTTAACACCTATTTTAACTATATATTTTATAGCATCTTCTTCAAAATACGTNTAATCTTCATCCAGCTTATAAAATTTTGTTTTTTTATTTTGGTGGTTTGGTAAAGTTCTTATGATCAAAGCTTCATGTTTTTTGTTTTTGATTTTTAATTTTATTTCCTCTTTTGTGATTATATTATTTTTTGGTTTCACACTAATTAAATTAGCGTAAAAGAAATAGTTTTTTAAGGCGTCATTAATATAGTGCTTAATATTAGTTACATGAGCTATAGATTCTGTGTGAGTACCATGACTATGTGGGTTAAAAAAAATATTATTAAAATTAACACTACCACCCTTTTTAATGTTACCTATAAAATGACTATTTTTAACATAATTAATTTTGGCAAAGTCTAAACCCCATCCTTTTATTCCTTTATTTTTAACAGGTATAGATATATCTATAGGCTTTTTTAAGTTTATTTTTAATTTTTTATTTTTTATTTTAATTTCACAAAACATAACATCTAATTTAAATAAAATAAATCTCTTGTGATTTTATCTGCAAAACATTTACCTTTCTTTGTTAATATTAAATGGTCATTTTCTATCTTGATATAGTTCCTAGGTATTTTTTTAATTTTTTTAACAAAATGATCATTTAATTCTTGGTTAAAGTTTTCTTGTATAAACTTAATACTTAAACCTTTATTTGTTCTTATAGATGTCAGCATGTATTCATTTATTTTATCTTCTTCAGAAAGTATTTCTGATTCAAATGGAATTATATTTTTTTCTATTGATTTTATATATTTTAAATTATTTGACACATTCCATTGTCTACTATATTTATTATAAGAATGAGCAGAAGGACCAACGCCCATGTATTTTTTTTGTTCCCAATAGTTTGAATTATGTAAAGATTTGTAATTTTTTAAACAAAAATTAGATATTTCATATTGCTTGTAATTATTGTTTTGCAGTTTTTTCATTAACAACAAAAACATATCTTTTTGATATTCTTGCTCAAGCTCGGTCATTTGTCTGTTTTTTATATATTTTTCAAACACAGTGTTTTTTTCTATTGTTAAACAGTACGCAGATATATGAGGAACTTTATACTTTAATATAAAATTTAGATTTTTTTCCCATTCTTTTTTTGTCATATTAGGAAAACCATATATTAAATCAACCGAAAAATTATCAAATCCAGATTCTAAAATTAGTTCTATTGATTTTATTGCTTGTTTTGAATTGTGACTCCTATTAGAGTAAATAAGATGTTTGTCGTAAAAAGACTGAACACCTAAACTTATTCTATTTATACCAATTTTTTTGTATTCTGATAATTTATTTTTTGTAATGTCATCAGGGTTAGCTTCTATTGTTATTTCTATTTCTTTTTTTGTTTTATGCTCTTTAAATATTTTTTTTATTATTTTTTCTACTTCACTAACATCAATTAAAGATGGAGTGCCTCCTCCAATGTATATAGATTGTATTATTTCTTTATTAAGGTAATTTTTCCTTATTTCTATTTCTTTATTTATTGAGTTAATAGTTTTTTTTTGGTATTTTAAAGATGTACTAAAATGAAAATCACAATAATGACAAGCACGTTTACAAAACGGAATATGTACGTATATGCCAGACATTTTAATTTAAAACTTTGATTATGGACAAAAAATATATTAAAAATTTAAATAATAAAGAAGTAGAAGTTATTGTAAATAAAGGCACAGAAAAACCTTATACAGGCTTATATAATGATTTTTTTAATATAGGTATTTATGTTTGTAAAGCTTGTAGCCAAGGTTTATACTTCTCAAGTTGTAAGTTTGATTCAGGATGTGGTTGGCCTTCTTTTGAAGATGAGATTGCAGGCTCGGTTAAGAGGGTTTCAGATTATTCTCTAGGTAGAGTTAGAACAGAAATATTGTGTTCTAATTGTAATGGTCACTTAGGTCATGTTTTCAAAGGAGAAAAATATACACAAAAAAACACTAGACATTGTGTTAATAGTATTAGTATTAAATTCATACCCCTAAAAAAGAAAGATATAAAACAAATAGAACATATTTCAGAAAAGTATAGGGTTCCAAAAAAAGATTTTTTTTTATTTTTTAATCAAATAGATTAAATTGATTTTAAAATCACACATAGATGTAGACCTGTTGTTAATTTATTAGTTTTTATTTGCAACTTACCCTTATGATAGTCTTCTATAATTCTTTTGGCTAAAGATAACCCTAAGCCCCAACCTCTTCTTTTAGTTGTATACCCTGGCTCGAATATTTTACTATTAATACCTTTTTCTAAACCAGGACCACTATCAATTATATTTATTAGAATTTGTTTTTTTTCTTTTTGTATGTCAATTATTATATCACCTTGACCTTTCATTGCGTCAATACCATTTTTTATTATATTTTCTATGACCCAAGCAAATAGTGTTTTGTTTAATTTGCAATATATTTCTTTATTAATATTTGATGTTTTGAATTTAATTTTATTTTCAAATCTTGACTCATAATATTTAGTTACTTTTTTTATAATGTTTGAAATGTCTTCTTCTTTTAATTCAGGAGAAGCTCCTATTTTAGAAAATCTATTAGCAATGATTTCAAGTTTTTTTACATCTTCTGATATTTGATCTGCAAATGCATTGTTTTCAGATTTTAATATTTCTACATGACCCATTAAAGAAGAAAGAGGTGTTCCTATCTGGTGAGCGGTTTCTTTTGACATGCCAACCCATACTTTGTTTTGTTCAGCTTTTCTAGAATAACTGAAAGCTATATATGAAATAAAAATAAAAATAGATATTACCAATAGCTGTAGTGCAGGATAATACCTTAGTTTGTTTAACAAAAGAGAATCTTTATAGTACATATATTGTTTTTCTTCAAGAAAGGAAATTTCAATTATTTTTTCTTGCTGAAACATGATATTTAAATGTTTCATAAAGAAAGAATTAACATGTTCGGAAACATCTTCTAAATCTTTTTTACTGTGGTGTAAATTTCTAGAACTAATAATAAAATTATTTAATTCATTTTTATTTATTGTATCAATAAATTCTTGTTTAAATAAATTAGAGTTTTCTACAATAGAGTCTTTTTTGACTACTATAAAATTTTTGTTTATTGATATAATAGAGTCCTGTGTCCATATTATAGGTATTGTGGAGTTGTTCTGAATAATATTCATTGCCAAAGGATTAATGTCAAATGCTATTTCATTTTCTATTAATTCTTTTTGGCTTTTAACCCACAAGTCCATTTTTTTATTTTCTTCTAATTCTATTTTATTGACTAAATCGTTTGTGTAAAATAGAGATAAAGAAAAAATTATTATTCCAAAAACAATAATTAAACTTTTCCATATTTTTTTTCTTTTATAATTAATCTTCATCCCATTCAAGAATTAAATTATAATCAATGTTTTTGTTTTGCATAGTATCTGTTTTTATTTTTTTATGAAAAATTTGATTTATTTCTTTTTTGCTTTTTTTAGAAGAGTTGTTTAATTGGTCTTTTAGTTTTATACCTTCATAAGTAATTTTAGGATCTTTTGCGTTACCTGTCATTTTTAAATACAAAACAGTTCCGGTGTTTTCTTTGTATTCTATATAACCAAACTCTTCATTTATTTTTTTGTTTTCTTGTATGTCTTTTGATAAAATGTCGTTTAGAAATAATTTAAATTCATATTTTATTTTGTTGTCAAAATGGTGAGTCCCAGTACCAGCTATATCTATTGCCGATGATTTGATTTCCATGAAAGGTATTTTTATTTTTTGTTTCTTTATTTCTATTTGATTTTCCAGAGTAGAGAAATTTATATGTTTTAATTCTTCTAATTCTATATAATTTGATAGAGCTAATAAAGGTGCGTAGTCTATCAGTGCTCCTTCTTCTATTTTAATATCACAAAAAGCATAAAAAACCTCATAGTTGCCGTTAAAATTATAATCCCAATCTTGTTGTAAATATATATTGCTTGAAAGATTTCCATTAATATTATTGTGTTTTAAATTATCTTGATTAAAATCATCTAATTGATAGAACATGTTTTTGATGTTAATTTTTTCTGTTGATGAATTTGTTGTAAAAAGATATCTTTTGTTTCTATCTTCAAGGGTAAAATTAGATATTACTTTGCCGTCACAGCTATTAAATTTAAAATCCTTACCATATATTATTTGGTTTTTAATAGACAATTCACCTTCAACTTGTCTTGCAAAGAATTTATTGAAGTTAAATTTATTAATATTTGTTTTTATATTTAAAGTGCCTTTTTTGGGTATTATACTTTTAGCTTCTTTATTTGTTTCATCGTTAATAAAATCTTTAAGTTTAAAGTTTTTACTTTTTAGTTCACAGTTTAAAATATAATTTTCGTTTTTTAAAAAAGGACTTATGTCTTCGATATTGCCTTTAATATCAAAATCAGAATTTTTAATTTTAAAAGAAGATTTATTAATGTAAAATTTGTTTTTTATAATTTTTGATTGAACAAATAAATTAGTGATTTCGTTTGAATTTTTGTTTGGTTTTAATGAAGTTGCGGTTTGATTGATGTTTATTTTTTTATATCCTTTTAGAAAGTCATTTATGAATTTATTTTTTGAACCAACATTACCAATATAGCTGCCATCAACATAAGTTTTGCCATTTTTGAAAACAACTTTTAAATCAGGAAAAATCTTATTTATTTTGTAAGAATTAAGTTTTCCCTTGAATGTTAAATTGATTTCAGGATCTTCTTTTAGTTTAGTTAAATTAAAATTACCTGAGAAGGGTTCTTCAAGCAATAACATTTCAAAAGAAGAACAATTTAAAATAGAGTCTTCAAGTTTAATTAAATACTCCAAAGAATCTATTTTATATTTTTTATAATATAAACTAGTATTATCAGAATTAAAAGTAGTAAGGCTGTCTTCATGTTTTATTTCAAATTCTCCGTTAATATTTAGTTTTTTAATTTTTTTATAAATCCTTTCAGGAAGCATCTCTGCAATCCACTTATAATTTATTTTTTTCGAATCAAAAAATAATTTTGTTTTTTCATTATACTCAAAATCCATTGTATGGTTTTTAGTTTTTATTTTNCCGTTTTTAATATTAATGNCGTTCTTGAATTCAAGTTCTCCTTTTATGTTTATTTTATCTTTTAGCGTGTATTCTTCTTTATTATATATAAGTTTTTTTATTTCAAAATCTTCTTCAGAAGTGAACAGAAAAACATTTTTCAAGCTATCATTAAGTATTTTTAATTTAGGAAAAAAGAATTTAAATTGATTGCTACTATCTTTTGTCTGTTTTGTCAAATACAGGTTTTGAAAAATAACATTATTTATGTTTAACATTTTGTTTGTTTTTGTGTGTTCTTTTTGAATTTTAATTTCCGAAATATCAACATCTGCATTTGAAACTTTTATTTTTTTAATTTCTATTTCCTTTTTTAATAATTTACTTGAGTTTAATGTTATATGAATTTTTTTAATTTTTAATTTTTGGTTTTTTTGTGATTGAATGTTATTTAAGGTAAGCGTTCCATTAGGAAATCTTTTTATTAATGAAAACTTAATTTCTCCAATTTCAACATCATCTTCAGGGTTATAGTTTATTTTTTTTATTATTTCGTTTTTTATTTTTTGGTCATAAAAAGCATTAACTATAAACGTTAACACAAAAGGAATACTAATTATACACAGTAATAGATAAAATATTTTTTTCATTTTTTCATCATTTGTAAAAAATCTATTTCTTTTTTATTTAAATATCTCCATTCTCCTCTCTGCAGGTTTTTTTTAGTAAATCCAGCTAACATAACTCTGTCTAGTTTTATCACATTATAGTTTAATTTTTCGAAAATTCTTCTTACTATTCTATTTTTACCTATATGTATTTTGATTCCAATTTCATTTTTTTTGTTATTAGCGTATTCTATTTCATCAACTATNGCTTTACCATCTTCTAAATTTAAACCTTTTAGTATTTCTTCATAGTCTCTTTTCTTAAGATTTTTGTCTAANACAACATGATATAATTTTTCTATTTTGTATTTGGGATGAGTTAGTCTAGTAGCGACTTCACCATCATTTGTAAACAANAATAATCCTGTGGTTTTTCTATCTAATCTNCCTACTGGATATATTCTTGTTTTTGAAGCNTTTTTTATTAATTCCATTACAGTTTTCCTGTTTCTGGGGTCTTTTGTTGTAGTTATATAATTTTTAGGTTTGTTTAATAAAACATATATTTTTTTTCCTATGTTTATTTTTTCGCCACTAAATTTAACAATATCATTTTCATTGACTTTGAATCCCATTTCTATAATAACTTTATTATTTACCGATACTAATCCAGCTTTTATGTACTTGTCAGCTTCTCTTCTTGAGCAAACNCCCGAGTTAGATATGTATTTATTAAGTCTTATTTTTTGATTCATATGAATTTTATTTTTGTTTTAAGATTTACTTTTAGTGATATTTTATTTCCAAATATAAGAGGATTATTATTGTTTAAATGTCCACCAGGAAAGTCAAAGCATATAGGGTATTTATATTCTTTTGTATGTTCTTTAATTATATCTATATAGTTTTTGCCAAATTTAATTTTATTATCATGCACTTTAGTCATTTTACCAACGATTAATCCTTTAATAAATTGTAATTTACCAGCTCTTTTCAAAGCAATAAACATTCTGTCAATATGGTAAAGATACTCATCTACNTCTTCTATAAAAAGTATTTTGTTTTTTGTGTTCAAGCTGTATTTATCATTAAGCATACTGTAGATAATAGACAAATTTCCTCCAACTAAAATACCCTTTCCTTCACCATGTTTGTTGTTTTTATTTGATTTTAATTCATACTTAATCTTTTTGCCTTTTAACACAGAAATTAAATTTTTTAAAGATTTTTTTGAATGTTTTTTGAAATTAATACACATAGGTCCATGTATAGATTTTATTTTATAGTAATTCAAATAATTATGTATTACAGTAATATCGCTAAAACCAATTATCCATTTCGCTTGTTTTTTTATTTTATCAAAATTTATTTTATCAATAATTTTAATTGTGCCATATCCTCCTCTTGCGCACATGATAGCATNTATTTCTGGATTATTAATCATGTCTTGNAAGTCTTCTGCTCTTTCNANATCTGTTCCTGCAAATTGATTGTTNTTTTTATATATGTTTTTNCCAAGAATAACTTTAAAGTTGTTTTTTTGAAAAAAAGATATAGAAGNGGANAATTCTTCTTTGCTTATTTTGCGAGCAGTAGATATTATTCCAATAGTTTTTTTTTTATTTAAAAAAGGAGGCGTAATCATAAACAAATTAATAAAAACTAAATTATCTTTGTAAATATAATTACAATAAATTTATGAAAAATAATAATTATTTAATTACAGCAGCATTGCTTTATGCGAATGGTCCCGTTCATATAGGTCATTTAGCGGGAGCTTATCTCCCTGCTGATATATATTCTAAATTTTTAAGATTAAAAAAAGAAAAAGTTTTATTTGTTTGCGGCTCAGATGAACATGGAGCTGCAATCACTTTGCAATCAAAAAAAGAAAACAAAACACCTAAAGAAATAGTAGATTATTATCACAATAAAAACAAATCTTCTTTTAAAAACATAGGCGTNGATTTTGATATTTTTGACAGAACATCAGAAAAACATCATCACNATCTTTCTTCAGAATATTTTACTCAACTAAATAACGACAAATATTTTTTNAAAAAAAAATCAAATCAATTTTTTGACAAAGACTATAATCAGTTTTTAGCAGACAGATATATAAAAGGAGAGTGTCCTAAATGTGGTTATCTTGAAGCTTATGGTGACCAGTGTGAACAATGCGGTNCNTCTTTAAATCCTAATGATTTAAAAAANCCAAGNTCTACCTTAAGTGGTAAGGAGCCAGTTGTGAAGGAAACAGAACATTGGTATTTGCCTATGCAAAATCATGAAGAATGGTTAAAAGAATGGTTAANTAAAGGTAAANTTCAAGGTAAAGAAAAACACGAGGTTTCTAAGNGGAGAAAACAAGNTTTGTCANAAATGNAANTCTTGGTTAGATGGAGGCTTAAAGCCTAGAGCAATGACAAGAGATTTAGATTGGGGAGTAAAAGTNCCTTTAGANAATTATAAAAACAAGGTTCTTTATGTTTGGTTAGATGCTCCAATAGGATATGTTTCAGCTACAAAAAAATATTGTTTAGAAAACAATTTAGAATGGACAGATTTTTGGAAATCAGATAACTCTAAAATAATCAACTTTATAGGTAAAGATAATATAGTTTTTCACTGTATTATATTTCCGATAATTCTTAAATGTTTGAAAGATTTTTGTCTTCCAAACAATGTTATAGCAAATGAATTTTTGAATTTAGAAGGAAACAAAATTTCTACTTCAAGAAATTGGGCTGTTTGGTTAGATGACTACTTGAGAGATTTCCCAGAACAACAAGATACCTTGAGATATGTTTTGTGTATCACTGCTCCTGAATCAAAAGACAATGATTTTACATGGAAGGAATTTCAATCAAGGAATAATAACGAATTAGTAGCTATTTTGGGTAATTTTATTAATAGAGTTTTTGTTTTAATTCATAAGTATTGGGATGGCAAGATTCCAGATAATGTAGTTTACAAAGACAGCGATAGATTATTTTTAAAAAAAACAGAAAGTATAAAATCAAATATAGATTTAAAGTTACAATCATTTAAGTTTAAAGAAGCATTGAGTGAAGTAATGAACATGGCAAGATTAGGTAATAAATTTTTAGCTGACAATGAACCATGGAAATTAATAAAAGAAGACGAAGAAAGAACAAAAACTATTTTATTTATATCTGTCAATATGATTAGAGAAATTTCTATATTAATTAACCCTTTCTTGCCTTTTACTTCAATTAAATTGCAAAAAATGTTAAATTTGGAAAGAAAAATGTTTTGGAAAGATCTAGATGTAAATTTTAATTCAAATCACATTTTAAACAAACCAGAGTTGTTATTTAGGATAATAGATGACAAAGAAATAGAGTCACAAATAGAAAAACTTGAAAAAAATTAACTATGAAAAAAATATTTTTATTTATTTTCTTTTTACTAAATTATGTCTTTTGTTTTACTCAGTGTAATGGCAGATATGAAACAGAGATATTTGCCAGTGTAAACAAAACAACCGTAACATATTCCAGTGTTTATAATTTACAAATGGATATTTATCAGCCGGATGGTGATACAGAGCTAAATAGACCTGTTATTATATTTATGCATTCAGGTAGCTTTACTAGCGGAACTAGGGACATGTCAGACATGGTGACTTTATGCGAATCATTTGCAAAGAGAGGATATGTTACCGCGTCAATAGATTATAGGTTAAATCCAGATCCGGCAGCATTAACTGACTCTATAAGTATAATGACAACCGTTATTGAAGATATTAGTGACGCTAAAGCAGCAATAAGATACTTTAGGCAAGATTATAGTAATGGAGATAATTACAAGATAGATTCTAGTCAGATTTTTATTGGAGGATATTCAGCTGGAGCTATAATTGCTGTTAATTTAGCATATTTAGATAATCCTACAGAAGCCCCTCAGTTTTTACAAAATATTATTTCTAATAATGGGGGTATTGAAGGTAATAGTGGAAATCCTGGATATTCCTCAAAAGTTAAAGCTGTTATTAATATAGCTGGGGCTGTATATAAACCATATATTATAGATGTAAATGATGAACCTATAGTTAGTGTTCATGCGGCTATTGACGGTGTTGTCCCTTATGATTGTGATGAAGTTTATTGGAGTGGAATAGGAGCTATTTTTAATTTAGTAACAGTTTGTGGTAGTCAGGTTATTCATAACAAAGCAAATCAATTAGGAATACATAATGATATTTTAGAATTTTCTACAGGAGATCATGCGGCTTTTTTAAATAATATTTCACAATCTATCAATTTTGTAAGTGATTTCATTTATACTACTCTTGATTGTTATCAGACCAGTTCATTACACGAAAACACCCACAATATAGACATATATCCAAATCCTGTTACAGATTATTTGCATTTAGACACAAAGGGACAAAACGTAGGGTTCACTTTGTTTAACAATGTAGGACAATTAATTTTAGAAGGAAAATGCAATTCTAACTCTATAATTGATTTTAGAAAATATAAAAAAGGGCTTTATTTCTTGCAACTATCTTATGATAATAAATTTAAAAATCAAATATTAANTNNNTNTGGCNCNNTAGTTCAATGGATAGAATAGAAGTTTCCTAAACTTTAGATCCAGGTTCGAATCCTGGTAGGGCTATATTTTTTATAAATAATTATAATCAAATTATGTTTTTTATTAAATTAATAATCAAATTATTTCAATATTTATGGTCAAATCATTAGATAAATACAGAAGAGAGTTTTTAGGTAACGTGTCACATGAATTAAAAACGCCTGTTTTTAACATTCAAGGTTATGTGCAAACACTTATTGATGGAGGCTTGAATGATAAAACCATCAACATGAAGTATCTTAAAAGAGCNAATAAAAGTATTGACAGAATGATAAATATCATTCAGGATTTAGAAACTATTACTAGTTTAGAATCAGATATCACTAATTTAGAATTTAAAAGAATTAATTTAAAAAAATTGGTAAAAGAAGTTTTTGCGCACCTTGAACTAAAAGCAAAAGAAAAAAGTATTCATTTATCTTATTTGCAAAANACAGACTGTAGATACGTGTATGCTGATAGAAATAAAATTTTTCAAGTTTTTGTAAACCTGATATCTAATTCAATAAGATATGGTAAAAATGGAGGCAAGACAAAAGTTGTAGTTCAAGCAGATAGTAAAAATATGTTGGTGAATGTGATAGATGACGGATTAGGTATTAAAGAAAAACATTTGGGCAGACTTTTNGAACGTTTTTATAGAGTAGATAAAAACAGGTCAAGGGAACAAGGAGGGACAGGCTTAGGTTTAGCCATAGTGAAGCATATAATTGAAGCGCATGATTCTAAAATTTTCGTTTCTAGTGTTCACGGAGAAGGTTCTGATTTCAACTTTAAATTATCATTGCATTTTAACTGCTGCTGATTAAATAATATCTATATTTTAAATAGATTTATTGTGTTTTCTGTAGTTTGTTTAGCTATTTTTTGCACATCACATTTATAAATTTCAGATAATTTTTCAGCTATCACTTTAATGTTTTTGCTTTCGTTTCTTGTTCCTCTAAAAGGATGAGGGGATAAATAAGGAGAATCAGTTTCTAATAAAATGTTTTTTAAATCAATTTTGTTTAAAAAATCTTTTAGTTTNGAATTACTGTAAGTTACTACTCCGCCTATGCCTANTTTNAAACCCATNTTTATAGCTTTTTGAGCTTGTTTGTAATCACCGGAAAAACAATGAAATACNCCTTTTGTGTTTTTCGTTTTTATTTTTTCTAAAACTTCAAAAACTTCATTAAAAGAATTTCTAACATGTATAATTACCGGTAGATTGTTTTTTTCAGANAACTGTANTTGAATTTTAAATGCTTCTTTTTGTTCTTCTATATATTTTTTATCCCAATAAAGATCTATTCCTATTTCACCTATTGCGTAATATTTATGCTTCAACAATGATNTTTCAACTATCATTAATTCTTCTTTATAATTTTCTTTTACAGAACATGGGTGTAAGCCTATTGTAGGAAAACAATTCAAAGGGTATCTTTTTACAAGATTTAACATAGGTTCAATTGTTGTAGAATCTATGTTTGGCAACAAAAATTTTCTTACATTAGATTTTATAGAGTTTTGTATGACATCGTCTATGTCATTTTTAAAGTTTTTTAAAAATAGATGAGTATGGCTGTCTATAAACATTGTTTTGTAAAATTAAAATATTTTTTATGTCTAGAAAATATAAAATATTAGTTTTAAGATTCAGTTCAATGGGAGATATATTATTAACTACTCCTGTTTTAAGGTCCTTAAAAACAAAATTCCCTGATTCAGAAATACATTTTGTCACTAAAAAAAAANACAAACANATTATTCAGAATAATATTTATGTTGACAATATAATTTTTTTAGAAGGTTCTTTTTTTGAAATGGTGTCAAAATTGAGAAAACAAAACTATGACTTTGTAGTAGATTTACATAAAAATGCTAAAACTTTATTTATAAAGTTATTGTTATATNAANACNGGTATGGTGCAAAGATTTTTACTTATAAAAAAAATAATTTACAGAAATTTTTACTTATAAATTTCGGTTTTAATNNTATGCCAACAAGTCATATTGTTGACAAATATTTAAATCCTCTAAAAAGAATAGGAGTCAAAAAAGANAATAAAGGNTTGGATTTTTTTATATCGGATATANATTTATTAAAAGAAAAGTATAAATCAATAAATAAATATATAGTTATTTGTTTAGGNGGTTCTTTTGTGAACAAAAGGATTAATTTAAAAACAGTAAAAGTTATTATAAATCATATATTAAGCNATTCTGACACCAATATAGTGTTATTAGGAGGAGATGACATTAAATTGGAAAATAAATTCTCAGAAAATAAAAGAATAATAAATTTAGTGAATAAGACCTCTTTGAATGAATCAGCTTTTTTATTAAAAAACNCTTTTTTAGTTATAACACCTGATACGGGATTGATGCATTTGGCATCAGTTTTTAACAAAACTATTATTTCTCTTTGGGGGTGTACTTCTCCGCTTTTTGGCTATACTCCTTATTTGGTAAATAAGTCTTTTGTTTTGACACCTTTAATAGATAAACATAAACCTTGCTCAAAGCANGGTAAATATTGTAGAAAAGTTTCTTTTAATTGTATAGATAAAATAGATTCCCAAAAATTAATTGAAATAATTTCTGCAGAAATGAAGTTATTTGATAAACAATGACTTCAGCTCTGTTGCTTCATCAGGTGACATTTTGCCAGCTAAAATAAGGCTCAATTGTCTTCTTCTCAATGCACCTTCAAATCTTGTTTTTTCTTCAATTGATTCTGGTTTTATTTGAGGTATTTTTATAGGTTTTTGATCTTTATTTACAGCTACAAAAGTATATATTGCTTCATTGCATTTTATTTTTTCTCCAATCCTGTTTTCATACCATACATCTATAAATACTTCCATAGAAGAAGTAAATGCTCTTGAAACTTTTCCGTGTAGAGTAACTATACTTCCTCTGGGTATTGCATGATTAAAAGAAACATTGTTCACAGACGCGGTTACGACTATTGAGTTAGAATGTCTGTATGCTGATATTGCTGCAGCTATATCCATCCAGTGCAAGAGCCTTCCCCCCATTAAATTATCAAGATTGTTTGTGTCATTGGGTAAAACTACTTCTGTTAATATCGACAAAGAATCTTTGCTGTTTTTGAATTCTTTCATTAATTTTTAAATTTTCAATAACCAAACTTTATTGTTTAGTTTTTTAATTTGATTGAAATTTCTGTCAGCTCTATCTTTAT
>PALO01000001.1 GCA_002706465.1 Flavobacteriales bacterium | reverse complement strand
ATAAATATTTATAAAGATATTAAATATTTAATATCATCTGTTCTTTTCTATTTAAGAAAATTTAGAAGAATTGTTTCCCTTAATAAGTCTATTTTAATCAGAAAAATATAAATAATTTATTTTAGTAAAACATTTCGAAGGGGACTTGTGTTTTACCTTTAGCGAAGAATATAAACCTTGGGTAATAAATCAGTAGATTAGCTCTTCAAATTGAAACATGGTTTTAAAAGCGTAAATTTACTAGTCAAAACGTCTATATCTCTACTAAAAGTAAATTTTTGATGGATAATAAATTAATAAAAACAAATCACATAAGATTATGTTCACGATTTATAATTTTCTTATAACCAATTGGTATTAATGAAATAAATTAATGACTAATTAAGATTGATCCAATTGCATAAATTTATGATTATGAAATTAAAAATAATTAGTTTTGGTAGTAATGATCAATATAGAGCTACTGCTGTACACAGAACACAGTGGATGGGTTTTGAAGGAGCTCCTACTACACTAAATTTAAATGTAGAAGGTGCTGTTCCTGGAATACACGGTGGACTTGGTTTAAATGTAATATCTGATAAAATAGGATATAATGAATTTTTAGGTTTGTCTTTTTCTTATGCTTACAGAAAAGAAGTTTTGTCAGGAGTTTTGGGTTTAGGTTTCTCTTTTGGACTTTTGCAAGATGCTATTGGGGGAGGAGAATGGATTGCTCCTAATGGAGTTTCTGGCGACCCGGCAATACCGCAAATGGGAGATAAGGCTTCAGGCTTTGATATGGGAATGGGAGCTTATTATAATAATAATGACGTTTTCTTTGGTCTTTCAATGACTCATTTAAATGAGGTTTCTATAGCTTCTTCTTCTAATTTAATTCAAATGAAAAGACATTATTACATTACGGCAGGATATTCTTACGACATAGATGACATGTTGAGTGTTAGGCCTATGCTTTTTATCAAAAGTGATGGAGTTACATCACAGTTAGATTTTTCCGCTTTATTGTTGTACAATAAAAAGTTTTGGGGTGGCGTTAACTATAGACCAGAAGATGCAATAGTGGCAATGATGGGTTTGAATGTAAATGAGAGCTTACATTTTGGTTTTGCTTATGACGTGCCTATATCTCAAATAGCAAAAAGCAGTATAGAATTTATGGTTGGTTATAACTTTGACATATCTATAGACAGGATACCTAAGTCTTATAAAAATCCTAGGTTTTTATAAAAATTGTTATCTTTGTAAACTTTTTATAAACTAATAATTATAAATATGAAAATTAATAATGCAGTTTACTTCTTGTTTTTAGTATTTATTTATGGGTGTGGAGGCTCAGGTAATGGAGAGTTAATTGGAATACAAGATAGACCTATTTGGAATCCAACAGACCCTTACGGTATGGTTTTTGTGCCTCAAGGAAGTTTTAATATGGGACCTGGGTATCAGGATGTTCCTTACGCTAATGCAAGAAAATCAAAAACAGTTTCAGTTGCTGCATTTTATATGGATGAAACAGAAATAACAAATAACGAATATAGACAGTTTGTTTTTTGGGTTAGAGATTCAATAGCACATGTTATACTTGCTAATACTCCTCCTGAAGGTGAATTTGAAGAAACTGGATCAGGGATTACAGATTTCAAAAAAGACGGTGGTTATATGTACAGGTATGAAGATAAAGACCATCAGATGGTTGCAGAAGAATTAAATTTAATTCATTTTCAAGGTCATGATGCAACAGAAAAACATAAAAAAGTTGGTGATAAGGATAAAGGAGCAAGAGTAAACTGGGATAAAGAAATAGATTATGATGACAGAGAAGTGATGGAGAAATTAATAATAGCAGGATTATATAATTCTCCTGCTAAAGGTAGATATTATGGTAGAAAAGCTTTGAATACAGATGCTTTAGATTTTACTTATGAGGACATAGACGTTAGAACTGGTGCGAAAAAAGAAAATAGAGATTGGGATAGAACGAAACCTAATCCTTTTATTTTAGTGCACGATGACGGAAATTATGATGAAAACAGACCATCTGTTAATATTTACCCTGATACTTTAGTTTGGATTCATGATTATGCTTATTCTTATAATGAGCCTTGGACAAGAAATTATTTTCATCATCCTGCCTTTGACGACTACCCAGTTGTAGGTGTGAATTGGCATCAAGCAAAAGCTTTTTCTCAATGGAGAACAATGATTTTAGATAACTTTTTGATCGCAAGAGAAGAACCTTTGCATGATGAATTTAGATTACCTACAGAAACAGAATGGGAGTACGCTTCTAGAGGGGGATTAGAAAACTCTCCTTATCCTTGGGGAGGACCTTACACTGTTAATGAACAGGGATGTTATTTGGCTAACTTTAAACCTAGAAGAGGTAATTACTCAGCTGACGGAGGAGTAAGAACAGTTTCTGTCGCTTCTTATAATCCAAATGAATATGGTTTGTATGATATGGCAGGTAATGTTGCAGAGTGGACAAGTAATACATATGATGAGTCTTCTTATGCTTTTACACATGACATGAACACTGATATGGATTTTCTATATGAGAAAGAAGGAGATTCACATATTAAAAAGAGAAAAGTTATAAGAGGGGGTTCATGGAAAGATATATCTTATTTTATCCAAAACGGAACAAGAACTTATGAATACCAAGATACTGCGAAAAGTTATATAGGTTTTCGTAATGTAATTTCTTTTTTAGGTAGAGATAAANCAGATATAAGATAAAATATAAAAATTAATTATTAAAATATTATTAAAATGGGAATAGAACAAATATCAAATTCTAAAGGATTTAAACTTTTTATGTCTAGATTATATGGTTGGGGAGCAGCTGTTGTTATTTTAGGTGCACTTTTTAAATTAATGCATTGGCCTGGTGCAGGAGCAATGTTAACAGTTGGATTAGGAACCGAAGCTATAATATTCTTTTTTTCAGCTTTTGAAAAACCTAAGGAAGAATACGATTGGAGTTTAGTGTATCCAGAGCTTGCTTACATGTCTGGAGANAGACCAAAAACTCCAACTCAAGAACTTGATAAAATGTTTGAATCAGCTAAGGTTGATGGAGCTTTAATAAAAAGTTTAGGAGAAGGATTGAGAAGTTTTAAAACAGAAATTTCTAAAANAAACAAAGTTGTGGATGTTGTCGCTTCTACTAGTGACTACACTAAAGAACTTAAGAAAGCTACTCAGAAAATGATGGAGATGAACGCTCATTATGATAAACAAACAACTTCTTTACAAAACATGGCTGATGCTGTTGACAGCTCAGAGACATTTAAAAATGAATTAGCTCAACTTACAGCTAATTTGAGAGACCTTAATAAGGTGTACGGTAACATGCTTACAGCAATGAACGCAGATAATAAAAGAAGAAGATAGTTGATTTTTAATTTTAAAATAATTTAAGTTATGGCTAATTCACCAGGCAGTTTAAGTCCAAGACAAAGAATGATTAACATGATGTATTTAGTGTTAACAGCTTTGTTAGCTCTGAATGTTTCAAAAGAAGTTTTAAACGCTTTCCATTCTGTGAATTATGGTTTGTCAAATACAAACGAAAGTACTATCATTAACAATGATCAAGTATATAGTCAGTTTTCTTATGCTGCCGAAAGGAATCCAGTGAAAGCTGGTCCTTGGAAAGAAAAAGCTTTTCAAGTAAAGTCAGATGTCGACGAAATAGAATCAATGATAAAGGAAATAAAGTTTGAGTTAGTGAAAAAAACTGACAAAGGAGTTATATCTTTTATAGGTCATGTAGATGAAGATGGAGATGCTAAGAAAGAAAAAATAAAAGATATTTCTTATGCAGATTTTATTAAAGCAAATCCATCTCTTAAAGACAAAGAAATAGGTTTTGAAAAAGATGGCAAATTAAAAGCAGTACAAAATGATAAGAATAGAGAAGCCTCTTGGACAATATTAAGGGACAAAGATTTAAAGAAGGAACAAATACCTTACGGTCCAAACTTAAAAGAAAAGATAGATAATTTGAATAATTTATTACAAGATCTTTCAGATGGTAATGATAATTTACAAAAATCAATTACTAAAATATTATCTACAGAGGGAAAGAAAAAGGAATCAATAAAAACTCCTATTTTGCCATTTCTTGCAAAAAGTGAATCACAAGGCTGGTTAGCAGAAAATTTTAAAGATATGCCAGCTGTAGCTGCTTACACAATACTTACTAAATTAGAAAATGATATTTTGTCAGTTGAAGCTGACGTTATAAAATATTTACAAAAAGAGATAGATGCAGGAGCAATAAAGATGACAGGAGGTCAAGCTATAGTTAAAGCTAAAAAAGAATTTATTTTTAGCGGAGAAGAATTTATTGCTGATGTCTTCTTTGGAGCATCAGATACAACTAAAGAGCCTGTAATATATATAGGTAATTATAAAAAGAATGAAGATGGTAGTTATAGAATGACAGGATCATATGATTCTTTGTCAGTTGTAGGAGGTAGAGGTAAGTATGTGGTTGAAACTAAAAAAGTAGGTCTTAAAAGTTATGGAGGTTTATTGAAAATAATGACAGATAATGAAACTAAATTCTACCCTTTCCAGGGAGAGTATTTAGTTGCTAAAAGAACAGTGGTTGTTTCACCTGTAAAGATGAATACTTTTTATATATTGGCTAGCAAAGGAGATATTGATAAAAAGAAAATAGACGAAAAGAATGGTAATCCTGTAGAAGTTTCTGTTCCTGGATATGCTCAGGAAAACTTATCTATAGCTTGTTATGAAATGACTAGAGATGGTAAGAAATGGAAGTCAACAAAAAATAAAATAAAATCTAAAAGAGACGGTAAGGGTAAATTTTTAGTATACCCTACAAAGACTGGTAGAGCTGTTGTGAAAGTTATTGCAAAACAAGATGGTCAAAATAAAACAATAGGTTCAAAAGAATTTAAAGTTAAGAGAGTTCCTAATCCAGAATTAAAGTTAATAGGAGGTAAAAATGGCAAAATATCTAGAAGTAAATCACTTTCTAGTGCGGCAAGATTACAGGCTACTATGGGTTCAGGTTTTGATTTTGACGGTGTAAAATACAGAGTTACTGGTTTTACTTTTTTACTTGTTGGAGATGCTGAACAAGTTTCAGTTAAAGGTTACAAATTGTCAACAGGAGGTTCAGATCAAAAAAAAGTAGCTAATATTTTAAAAACATTAAGCGTTGGAGATAAGTTTTTATTAACTGACATAAGAGTGAAAGGTCCAGACGGTAAACCAAGACCTATGGACTCTAAATTATTTACTATAACAAATTAATATATTATGAAAACAATTTTATTATTTACAATTTCAATACTATTTTCAATAACTAGTTTTTCTCAAAATGTTTTAAATGAAGGAGATTCTCCTAATTTAAGTAATTTAGAGCAGTCTATTAAAAATCAAGGAGGAGGTGTTTATTATAAAGAAAATAACAGAAATAGAGTATTGAGAGGCATTAACCCTGAAACTAAAAAATATGAAACAACATATCCTCATGTTAGAGAGGCAGATGTTATGTGGTCTACTACTATATGGAGAGAAATAGATTTAAGAGAAAAAATGAATCAACCTTTGTATTATCCTATTAGAATTAGTCCAGAACCTCAGAATACCGATAATCCTCTTGGTTATCATGATGAGAGTGGATTATTAAAAGATAGAAGAAGTTTAATAGACGTTATAATGACTTCTGTTTTAAACGGAGATCCTAGTAGAAATCTACCTCCTTTGCCTTGTTATGGAAATGCTAGAGTAGATGATGAGTTTAAACAAAGAATGACAATGGAAGAGTTAGAAAATTTATATGCATCAGTTGATACTAATTATTTTTATGATGATGAAAGAGAACAAGAGGATTTTGCTATTGATAAAACAGGATTTAATAGAAATGAAGTCACAAAGTATTTAGTGAAAGAAGAATGGTTTTTTGATAAACAAAGATCAGTAATGGATGTTAGGATTATAGGTATATGCCCTATGAAAGAGGTTTATGATGATGGAGAGTATATGGGTGAGGCTAAAATATTTTGGTTATATTTTCCAGAAGCAAGACCTTATTTAGCAGGCTGGGAGGTATTTAATCATCAAAACAATAATGCTAGTAGAATGACTTACGATGATCTTTTTATGATGAGATACTTTAATAGCACTATAGTTAAAGAAGCCAATCCTTATGATAGAGAGATAAACAAATACAAACAAGGTTTAGATGCTTTATTAGAAGCAGAAAATATAAAAAATAAAATTTTTAACTTAGAAATGGATCTTTGGGAGTATTAATGAATGATAATTAATTATAAATAAAAGCTCCTCTTTTGGGGCTTTTTTATTTTAAAATGAGTAATATAAAAATAGGAATAATAGGTTTAGGTTATGTTGGTATTCCTCTTGCTGTTGAGTTTGGTAAAAAATTTGAGACCATAGGTTTTGATATAAATCCAGATAGAATAAAAGAATTACAGGATGGTTTTGATAGGACTAAAGAAGTGTCCAAAGAAGGCATTTTATCTGCTAGCAAATTATCTTTCACTTGTGATAAAGACTGTTTAAGTGATTGTAATTATTATATAATAGCAGTACCTACGCCCGTAGACGACAGTAATACTCCTAATTTAACTCCTCTTAAAAAATCAACAGAGATAGTTGGCGAGTTAATATCTAAAGGAGATATTATTATATATGAATCTACTGTTTATCCTGGAGTAACAGAGGATGTTTGTGCTAAAATTTTAGAAAAAAAGTCAGGGCTTACATTTAATAAAGATTTTTTCTGTGGATATAGTCCTGAAAGAATAAATCCAGGAGATAAAGAGCATACTTTAAAAAAAGTTATAAAAATAACAAGTGGATCTGATAAAAATTCGGCAATCAAAATAGATAATTTATACAATGAAATAGTTGATGCGGGTACTTATATAGCTTCTTCAATAAAAGTTGCAGAAGCGGCTAAAATAATTGAAAACACTCAAAGAGATGTTAACATAGCGTTAATAAATGAATTAGCATTAATATTTGATAGAATTGGAATTAACACTCATGAAGTAATTAATGCCGCTAAAACAAAATGGAATTTTATTGACTTTAGACCAGGACTAGTTGGAGGCCATTGTATAGGAGTAGACCCTTATTATTTAATTTATAAAGCTAAAAAAAATGGATATAATCCAACATTGTTATTGGAATCTAGAAGAATAAATAATAAAATGTCAAAATTCGTTGTTCAAAAATTTATTTATTTTTCAGGTCAAAGAAACATGGATATCAAAAAAATGAAAGTTCTTGTTTTAGGATTAACATTTAAAGAGAATTGTCCTGACATTAGAAATTCTAAAATTATCGACATCGTAAATGATTTATTAGATTTAGGATGTGATGTAGATGTTTATGACCCTTGGGTAAATAAAAATGAAAAAAAGAAGCATTTTCACCATGGTTTAATTGATAATCCTTTTGAAAATGATCAAAAATATGATGCTTTTATAGTTTCAGTTGCTCATANTCAATTTAAAAAGTTAACTATTAGTGATTANANAAACATATCAAACAGTAAGNANTTGTTTTTAATGGATATTAAGGGNATATATAAAAACTCAATTTGGACATTGTAATATTTTGTTAAAAATAATTTAATGATAAAAGTTATTACATATAATTCGATTCACAGAAAAACTCAAGATTTGTTAATGCAGTTAAAGTTAAAAGGATACNAAGATGTNACAGTTTTNGCAACACCATGGGAAGATAGAGCTAATTTTAAACCATTAATTCCTCATAGAAATTTCAAACCTTATAATTTTCTAACAAAAGATATATGCAGTAGATTAGGTTTTAAATATAATAATATAAAATCTTTAGATGAATTAAATATTTCAGAGTACACATTAATTGCCGGTTCAGGAATAATTCCTAAAAAATTGACAGACAGTAAAAAAATTATAAATTCACATCCAGCATACTTGCCATATACAAGAGGTTTAGACTCTTTAAAATGGGCAATATTTAATAATCAACCTATAGGTGTAACCACTCATATTATATCTCAAGAAGTAGANACGGGATGGCTTATTAAAAAACAATTACTACCTTTATATCAATGGGACACTTTTCATAGTGTAGCGTACAGGCAATATCAAATTGAAATTGAGATGTTAGCAGATGCTATAGAAGATGTAAAAAAATCTAAATTAGAACCTATATCAAATGAATATTGTGAGCCTAAAAGGAGAATGCCTCATAAGTATGAAATAAAAATAAAAGATAAATTAGATAAAATCATCAAGAATAAAAATGTATAAATTTGCATTAATAGGAGCTAGCGGTTATATCGCTCCAAGACATGTAGAAGCAATAAAAAAATCACATAATGATTTAGTCGCTTTATTAGACCCATACGATGGTATAGGTTATATAGATAAACATTATCCTAAAGCAGCTTATTTTAAAGATTTAAAATCATTTGAAAAACATTTAAATGATTTAAGAGTTTCAGGTAATGAAGTGAATTATATTTCTATATGTTCACCTAATCATTTGCATTACGAACATATAAAGTTTTCATTAAAAAATGATTGTAATGTTATATGTGAAAAACCTTTAGTTTTAATTCATGAAAAAATAAAAGATTTAAAATTACTAGAAAAAGAAACAGGAAAGAGGGTGAATACTATTTTGCAACTAAGACATCATCCTACAATAATTGAATTGAAAAAAAAGTATTCAAAAACAAACAAAATTCATAAAATAAGTTTAGACTATATAACACCTAGAGGTTTGTGGTATGATTCTTCTTGGAAGGGTAATATTGATAAATCAGGAGGCTTGGCCTCAAATATAGGTGTCCATTTTTTTGATATGTTGTTGTGGATTTTTGGAGAAGTAAAAGAATATCAAGTTTCTAATACAGATAAAAACTCAAAAGGTGTTTTAATTTTAAATAACGCAGAGGTTAGTTATAATTTAAGCATAAAACAAGAAGATTTACCTTGGGATGAATGGAAACCATATAGGTCTATCACAATAGATAAAGAAGAAATAGAGTTTTCAACTGGATTTACGGAGTTGCATGACATAAGTTATAATAAAATACTAAGTGGAGGAGGATTTACGTTAGAAGATGTTGAACCTACGATTGAATTAATAGAAAAAATAAGATTAGGATAAAACGATAATTTGTTACTTTAATATTATTATGGAAATAAATTTTATAGATGTAAAAAAACAGTACAATAAAATGAAGTCAGAGATTGATTCAGCTGTTTTATCTGTCATGTCAAAAGGACAATTTATAATGGGTCAAGATGTTTTTGATTTAGAACATAATTTAAGTCAGTATACTGAATCAGCGCATGCTATTTCTTGTAGTAGTGGAACAGATGCTTTATTGCTTGCTTTAATGTCTTTAAATATAAGCCCAGGAGATGAAATAATTACTACTCCTTTTACTTTTATTTCTACAGTTGAAGTTATTTTATTGTTAAAAGCAAAACCAGTATTTATTGATATAAGAGAAGATACATTTAATATAGATGAAAAATTAATAGAGAGAGCTATTACTAAAAGAACTAAAGCCATTATTCCTGTTTCTTTATTTGGACAGACTTCAGATATGGAAGCTATAAATGCTATATCTAAAAAATATAACTTAAAAGTTATAGAAGATGCAGCTCAAAGTTTTGGAGCAATTTATAAAAAAAACAAAAGCTGTAATATTAGTGATATTGCTTGTACTAGTTTTTTCCCTGCTAAACCGTTAGGTTGTTTTGGAGATGGGGGCGCTNTATTCACTAATAATCAAGAGTTGTCAGAAAAAATGGTAAGTTTAAGGAATCATGGCCAAATTTCTAAATACAACTATGCATATACTGGGATAAATGGTAGAATGGATACAATTCAAGCNGCTATTTTGAATATAAAATTAAAATATTTTGATNAAGAGATTNTTTTGAGNAATAAAGTTGCTAAAATTTANAACAANATTTTATNTGATTTAGAATTAAANACACCTTTTATTGAANATNATTGTATTAGTGTTTTTGCTCAGTATTCTATTTTAACTAATAAGAGAGATAGTNTTATTNAATCTTTTAAAGAAAAANATATACCTTATGGTATTTATTATCCTAAACCTTTACATNTAACCGGATGTTGTGATCACTTAGAATATAATTTCGGTGATTTNCCTATTAGTGAAGATGTATCCAAAAACATAATTAGTTTACCAATGCATCCTTATCTTCAAGAGGATGAACAAAATTATATTTGTAATGTATTAAAAAATGCAATTATTTAATAAAATTTATAAAAACGAATTCTTTAAAAACATTTTTACTTTATTTACAGGTACTACAATATCTCAATTNATNCCTTTTTTAATTGCACCTCTTTTAACAAGATTGTTTTATCCTGAAGATTTTGGTGTTTTGGCTTTNTATATGAGTTTNTTGATGTTNTTTTCNGTTATATCTACAGGNAGNTATGAATTTGCCATTATANTACCTAAATCAGATAAAGAAGCTTTTAGTTTGTCTGTTCTTTCTATTTTTTTGTCATTTGTTTCTTCTTTACTTCTTTTTTTAATAGTTGTTGTTTTTTATAATAAAATTGTTTTTTCATTTTCCAATTANCAACTAGGAGTTTGGCTTTATATTCTTCCTATTTCAGTATTTTTATTCTCTTTACAGAGAGTTTTTGTATTATGTTTAAACAGGGCTAAAAAGTATAAAAGCATTACTTTTAATAGAATTTTAAAGTCTTCTTCTAGTTCTTTTTTTCAAGTTTTTTTTGGTTTATTAGGTCTTAATAAAATAGGACTTATAATAGGGGATTTAATAGGTAATTTTTTATCTGTATTATTTCTTTTTAGATCATACGTTTATGTTTTTAGTTGTCATTTTAAAAGTATTTCAATTAGTAGTATTTTTTTGGTTTTAAAAAAATACAAACAATTCCCAATTTATAATGCGCCTCATGCTTTATTAGATGTTTTGCAAATTAATTTTGTAATTTTTTTAATTACGCTTTTTTACAACTCAACTACTTTAGGTTTTTATGCTTTGTCTGTTAAAATAATTAGAGCTCCTATTAGTCTTATAGGTTCTTCAATATCAAATGTGCTATATCAGAAATTAAATAAAGATTATTTAGAAGGTAAAAGTATATTTAATTTTACAAAAAGATTGACAATAATATTATTTGTTTTTTCTTTGCCTTTTTTTGTTTTAATATATTTATATTCTGAACCTATATTTTCTTTTTTGTTTGGAGAAGAATGGGTGGTTTCTGGTAAAATAACTTCTATATTAGTGCCTTGGATTTTGTTTAATTTTATAAGTAATCCAATATCAATTATACCAAATATCATCAAAAAACAGAAGCAATTTTTTATATTAAGTTTAATATTTAACTTACTGTCTTTATTTGTTTTTGTTTTTGCCCATTATTTAAAACAAGATTTTTATTTTTCTATTAAAATGTATTCTTATTTTATGGGTTTGAATTGTTTTGTAGTTGTTGGTTGGATTATTTATTCTTTAAATTTTGTAAATAAGAAATGAAAAAAGTATTGCTTTTAACTTATTTGTTTCAGAATTCATATAAAAAAAATAGTTCTACTTTTTTTTGGGATTATGCGATATCTCTTAAAAGATCTGGTTACGATGTTGCTGTCTTATCAGTTATACCTATTTCTATAAAAGAAATTTTTAAACAAAGAAAGATAGATATAGGTTTTAAATATTATTTAGGTAAAGAAGGTGTCAAAGTGTATACTTGTCAAATAATTTCTTTACCATTTTTAAAAAGATTAAATTATTTTTTGAAATTTTTTGTTGGTAAAAAAATATTTTCATTTATTTTAAATTCAGGTTGGGTACCAGATTTAATACATGTGCATTCTTTTTTAACAGGGAAATTGCCTGTTTGGATAAAGAATAAGTTTAATGTTAATTATATAATAACTGAGCATAATTCGGGGTTTTATTATAATCATTTTAGTAAGTATGAGATGCAATTAGCTATTAATTTATATTCTAATAGTATATCTAATTATGCTGTAAGTCATTCTTTTGTTAATCATCTTAATGGCAGGTTTGTAAATTTGAAAAATAAATTCAAATATTTCCCAAACGTAATAGATGTTAATTTTTTTAATTACGAAAAAAAAAATAAATACAAATTTGATTTCATTAATGTAGGAAGATTGGATAACAACAAAAATCATTTAATGTTAATGAAATCTTTTTTAAAATCTTTTCCACATCCTTCTTCTAAGAATTTAATTATAATTGGAGATGGCCCAAATAAAAAGACACTAAATGAATTTATTTATAATAACAATTTACATGGAAGAGTTTTTTTAAAAGGCGAATTATCTAGAATAAAAATAGCAGAATATTTAAATAGTTCTAAGTTTTTTATTTTGACTAGCTTACATGAAACTTTTGGTGTTTCT
Organism: Flavobacteriales bacterium; assembly: GCA_002706465.1. Classification (GTDB taxonomy): domain Bacteria; phylum Bacteroidota; class Bacteroidia; order Flavobacteriales; family SAT41. Next base: position 558 of record PALO01000001.1, on the reverse strand, counting down.
GTTATTGAAGCAATGAGTTGTGGTTTGCCAGTAATTTCTACTTTTTGCGGTGGCCCTGAAAGTATTATAATTAATAATACTGATTTTAAGAATGGTATATTGTGTGAAAACGAAAAAAACAAAATCAGTGCAGCTATGCTAGATGTTTTTGAGATTAATTTCGATAGGCAAAGAATAAGAGAACAAGTGTTTGATAAATTTTCTCATTTAGAATACGTGAACTTAATTAAAGAAAATATTGATAAAACATGAAAATATTATTGTTTTTTTTCTTGTCTTCTATTTTCACAATGGAATTATTTTCAGCAGGAGATAATATTTATTTATTAAGAATATTAACTCCAGTATGTTTTTTTGCAATTTTAATTAATTATTTTTTATCTGTATTTTATTTTAAGAGTAAAAATAAAATGTCTTTTTTGTCAAAAATACTAATAGCTTATTTTGTTTATTATTTCCTTCATACATCTATTGTTTCTATTTTGCAATATTTTGGAAATGATATATTGAATTCAGAGCTTAATGATATTATTAATTTCATTTTTTTGTTTTTTTTAT
>PALO01000047.1 GCA_002706465.1 Flavobacteriales bacterium | reverse complement strand
TTTGGAACAGGATGAGACGTGACAGCAATGTCTTTAATTATATTTAGAGTGGTGTTTAAAGTATTCTTTTCTGTCTTTAAAAACTTGACACATTATAATAATAATTCCCGAACAAAACATTAACGACACAATCATGATTTTTAATCTATTTTACAATTCGTAATATATTATATTATAATGTAACGTATTGTTAATTTAATGTTAACAGTACACTGTATTAAGTTAAAATATTATAACTCCATAGAGTCTATAAAAAGCTATGAGTTTTTTATATTGCTGAAAAAAAATCTAACGACAAGTTTTCACCAAATTAAGATTTATACAATTATTAATTATTTTTATATTAATGAAAAAAATGCACGCTTTAGTTGTAGGGGCTACTGGGGCCACTGGCCAAGAAATAGTCAAGTTTTTATTAAAAGACGCTTCCTTTAATAAAGTTTCTATTTTCGTTAGAAAAAAAACCAATCTTAGACACAAAAAACTAATTATACATAAAATTAATTTTTCAAAAATAAATGAATATCAAGGTTTATTAAAAGGAGATGTTTTGTTTTCTTGTTTGGGTACAACTAGAAAAGCCGCTGGTAATAAAAAAAATCAATATTTGGTAGATTACACATATCAATATGAATTTGCTGTTTTTGCATCAAAAAACAAAGTTGGTTGTTACTCTTTGATTTCTTCCGTTGGGGCAAACAAAAATTCTATTTTCTTTTATCCTAAAATTAAAGGCGCTTTAGAGGAGGCTGTTAAAAATCTTAATTTTAACAAGATTCAAATATTTAGACCCCCTTCTTTAATTAGACAAACTGATCTAATTAGGTCTTCTGAAAAAAAAAGTATAAAATTTGTTCAGATTTTAAATAAATTTGGTTTTCTAAAATCTTTTAAGCCTTTACCGGTTGAATTTTTAGCTAAAAAAATGGTTGAAGAGTCTCTATTAAACAAAAAAACATGTGTGAAAACCTATAAACCTGAAGAATGCTATTAAATACAAAAAATAATTAATTTTTATTTTTTTAGATCTATTCTTAGCCAATCTAGAATATTTTTATGCCATATATCTTCTTCCTCTTTTTTACTCAAAATACCAACTTCTACAGCGTACTCTACAACTCTTCCAGGATATGAAGTTCCTACTCCTTCCATTTCCCCTAATGGAAAAGGGTCGTCTAAACCCATTATAATTTGACTTGAACCTACTCGCTTCTTTAATAAATCAAGGGTATGTGAATCATGTACAAGTGTGTCAAAATATAAGTTTTTGTGTCCAAGTGTTTTTCTAGGGTCATTTAAATTTTCAAATATATCTGGACGTCCATCAAAACCCTGAACTCTTCTTCCATAATTCGCTATTCCTAACATTCCTCCGTGAGCAAAACTAGTTCTTAAGTTTGGATACTTATTTGGCAAATCTCTAAGAGTAAAAAGATGTATTGTGTCGGCACATTGAGCCATCATCCAAACCAAATGAAATCTCCAATATTGATTTTTTAAAGCAATCATTTTTTCTCCATCATAAGGATGAATTTGTAACGCTAAGCCATATTTATTTGCTAAATCAAATATAGGGTCAACGCTTTTTTCAGCAATAGACATCCATTCTCCACTTGTGTTTAAAAAATGTGTTGGCAAGCACAGTAATTTTAGGCCTAGTTCATTTACGCAACGATCTATCTCTTTAAGCGCATGATCAATATATAGAGGCTGAACAACAAAACCACAAGTAAATTTTTCTGGATGATCTTTTTGAACAGAAGCGTTGAAATCATTTTGAAAACGAATTACATCAAAACAGTCTTGTTTTTCCCATCCGTTACAATATAACTGTGACAAACATAACATAACACCGTGATCAATATTATGTTTACTCATCCATTCTATTTTTTCTTTAATAAAAAAACTAGGATCCGTGATTGGCCTAGACCAATCCTTTTGTCTCATAAACTTCTTTTCTTTATCAATCCAAAACAATTTCTTGTCCTTCATGAACCTGGGAATCTGAGAAGGCTCTGGCAATATATGTCCGTGTCCATTTATTCTCATAATGTGTTTTAATTTTTATGTATTTATGATTTTACAAAAGCTAAGATATAAAAATAAACCCACTCATTTGAGTGGGTTTGTTTTTGGTGGGCCCAGCTGGGCTCGAACCAGCGACCCCTTGATTATGAGTCAAGTGCTCTAACCAGCTGAGCTATGGGCCCTAAATCATTTTCAATAATAAAACAATTTATTATAATAAATAAATATTTATGAATTTATTTCATTCATCTCTATTAAAACTCCGTTTGTTTGTTTAGGGTTTATAAAACAAACTTTGGTTTTATTTGCTCCTTTTGAGGATGTTTCTAAAATTTCAAAACCTAAATCAATAAGCCTTCTTTTTTCATTTTCTATATCATTGACCTCAAAAGAAATATGATGTAATCCTTCTCCTCTTTTTTCTATAAACTTTGATATAACACTTTTTTTATTTATTGATTCGACAAGCTCTATCTTTACGTTGTTTAATTTATAAAAACATACCCTCACATCTTGTTCTTTTATTTCTTCTGTTTTGTCAGGGTCTTTATTTAAAATCTTACTAAATAAATCCTGTGACTGATTCAAATTTTTAACCGCTATTGCTATATGGTCTATTTTTTTCATAATAAATACATAAAAAAAGGCGGTAAAAAAACCGCCTTTTTATAAAATGAAATGAAATGTAATGTTAGAATGCAACGGTAACGCCCATTGACATAGACATTTCGTCGTCAGCCCACGTTAAAGTAGGTTCAAACATCATTCCATCCATTAGTGCTGAGAATTGTCTTCCGAAAGCGATAGTCATATCGTCACCATCTCCAAAACCGCCTACTTCTACGAATCCAAAGCTCATTGCTTTTCTAACTGCAAAGTCAAACTCATCGCTGTAAGAAAGAACTAAATCAAAGTCCCCTCCAACATTAACACCAACAGAAGGATTGCTCCAATTTACACCGTTTGCGTCAACGCTAGCTAATTTCGCCCAACCTATAGATTGTGCGCTTAAGCCCACCATCATGATAGCTGCAGTTAAAGTAAGTAACACTTTTCTCATAGCTATTAAAGTTAGTTAATACTGTTGCAAATATATAACAATTTGTGTTTTGACAATAATTTTAACATTATTTATTCATTAACATTAAAATGTTAGTTTTTCGTTAAATCTATATGGATTTACTTCTGTTATCATCGGTTTATTAATTGATAAATTATAAGAAAACAATTTAGCAAAATAAGGCACTAACGTAACACTTTTTGAACCAAAACCGTTAAAAATGTACATGTTTTGGTGTTTTTTATGTGATCCTATGATTGGTCTTCTGTCTATAACTGTAGGTCGAATCGAAGATTTATGTGATATAACCTTATAGTCCAAGTTTAATATTTTGTCTAATTTTTTTATCAAAAAATCTTTTGCTTGATCTGTTTTATTTCTAGAGTTATAATCTCGGTCATATGTAGACCCTATTTGAAAAACGTTTGTTTTTTTTGGCAAAATAAAAACTTCTTTACTTAGAATATGTTTTAAAGAAAAATCTTTGCTTGTTTTAATTGTTATAACTTCTCCTTTACAAGGATTGAACATTTTTTCATTAAAAAAAGGATTTAATAGCCCTCTATCTCCTTCACAAAAAACTATTTTCTTTGCCTGTATATGTTTGTATTTAATTATACTACTATTTATTTTAAGACTAGAGTAATCAAACTTTTCGTTTAAAAAAATATTTTTTTCCTTCATTTTATTTAAAAAAAACTCTCTGATTAAATTAATGTCAACATATCCTGATGGTGAAATAAGGGCTCCTCCTAAATTTTTATTTAAATTTTTGTAATCTATTTTATTATAAATTTCTTTTATATATTTTCCAACTTCTGTGTTATTTTGTTTCACTTTCCACATGTCTAAATCTGACTTATTAAAAAACAGTTTTATAATATTTAGTGGAAAAATTATATTTTGATTTATTTCCTTCTGTAATTTTTGATAATAACTCAAAGAAATTGGCATTATTTGATTTATTTTCCAAGACAAAACACACCTTCTTAAAGATATTGGATTATAAACACCTGAAGCCACTTTTGTTGAATCAACAAAATTAGTATTAGATATTATTACAATGTTTTTAAATTTATCTTTTAAATGATCGTATAAAACTGTTCCTGCTATTCCTTGACCTACTATTATTAAATCATATAACATTAATAATTCCAATAATAAATATGCCTTCTGTTTCTAGGGTCTGGTAAGTTAAGTCCTACCGATATTTCATGTGTCCCAGAAGAATATTGACCTATTGACATAAAAGAATAATCAAAAGCGTAAGATACATGTAGAACACCTACCTGAAATCCTAAAAGAGCTATAGCAGACTTGTCTGTTCTGAAAGAAGCCCCTGTCCAAAAAGAATTATTAAAAAAGACCTTGAAATTAAGGTCTGCTTGTAAAGGTCCTGCGTCTATCGTTTTAATTAAAACAGAAGGTTCAAAAGAAAGACCTTGGTTTATCTCTTTAATTAATCCAGCTGAAAGAAAATAATGTCTAACTCCTTTATTTTCTCCAAAAACATCCTGAATAGACTCTCTAAAAGTATTTTGAAAAAGCTGATAAACAGATGCCCCTAAATAAAAATTTTCACTATAATAATACAAACCAAAAGCGGCATCAGGAACAAATGAATTATATGTGCTACTGCCTATTTGTGTTTCTGTTTGATGAAAATCTAGTTCATTTTCTTTTAAAGAGTAATTGTAACCTATCCCTGCAAGACCTAGAGATAAAGCGGAATTATAAAATTCTATATGATAAGAATATGCTAATTGCACTCCTGTTTGAGATACCGGTCCTGTTTCATCTTGAAACAATAAAGCACCAATACCTATATTGCCATCTAAAATAGACCCATGAGAAGATAATGTTGTTGTTTTTGGAGCACCTTCAAATCCAGACCACTGATTTCTTACACTTGCTCTTATAGGAAAATAAGGGGTAGAGCCTGCTAATGCTGGGTTTATTGCTATATCGTTAAACATGTATTGACTATACATGGGTGATTGTTGAGATTTAAGATCACTAAAAGTCAAAATAAAAAAAGATAAAATAAATATTTTAAATAATTGTATCATCTTATAATNTTAACNGTTCCTGTATAAGGNGCTTCTTCNTTATTTAAAGTAATAACATAATAATATGTTGCTGAAGGTAATACTTCTCCTTTATATGTTCCGTCCCANGCAGANTCATATGAATTNTTATAATTTTTTGCACTAAAAACTCTATCCCCCCATCTGTTATAAACCTCAACCAAAGCATCAGGATATAAATCTATATTTTCTATCCACCAAAANTCATTAGTTATNTCACCATTAGGCGTGAAAGCGTTATAAACATACAAACAAGTTTGAGGGTTTGCATCAACAAANGTTGATGCTTCTAATAAACAGCCTAAATCATCTATAACTTCTAAATAATACAAATCCGAAATAACATTTAAATTGTCCTGGGTATCGGCTCCATTAGACCATATGAAATCATAAGGAGCAACACCTCCTTGTATTGTTGTATAAATCATTGCATCATCATTATCCTTGCAAGAAGCTTCTGTGTTTGTGAATGATATTTGCATAACATTTGCCGCAGGTATATTTGTGTTAAATTGAGCATTACATCCGTTATCATCATTTAAATCAATAGAATAGTTTCCAGGTAATAAGTTATTAATAGAAGCTGTAATTTCTCCTGTATTCCAAGTAAAAACATAAGGCTGTACTCCTCCATCTGCAACCAAAGTTGCTGTAGATAAATCTCCAGGATAACATATAGGTGTGTTAATTATTGAAATCAACAATTCTTCTGGTTCAATAACNCTATCTGTTGCTGTTAAAATACACCCAAATTGATCAACTATCGTAACAGTATANACTCCTGGTGANAAATTNNNNGCAGTTGCTGTTTGNTGATTTGTTAAGTCATCCCAAGAATAAGAATAATTAGCATTNCCATTTTGCACACTAGCTGTAATAGAGGCATCGTCTAAACCAAAACAAGTAGAGTTTATTGATNATGTTTGTGCTATNGGTTGACTTATTATCACTGATTCTGACATAGAACAACCATTTANATCTGTAACTATTACTGAATAACTTCCAGCNACAAGGGATGTTGCTGTCATATTTAATTGACCATCAGACCATACATAACTATAAGGGTTTGTTCCTCCTGTTACATCTACCCAAGCCGATCCATCTGCAAAACCATTACATCCTGCGTCTAAATGATTCATANNTAAGTTTATTAAAGCAGGTTCTGTTATNGTAACTAAATAAGAAGAACTAATACAATTGTTTTGATCCTGTACTATAAGATTGTAATTACCTGCTGATAATCCTGTTGCTATTAAAGGAGGGTTGCCTGAATAAGGAAAAGATGTGCCGTTATCTAATGAATAAACATAAGAGCCTGTTCCTCCTAATCCAGAAATACTTATTTCTCCATCTGAATTACCATTACAAGAAATATGAGANCCATTATAATTAGAAACAACCTGACCCGAAGNTACAACCTGACTAGGTTCAGATATGTTTACATTAACAGAAGAAACACTTTGGCATCCATTAGCATCAATAATAGCTATATTATAACTGCCAGCTGAAAGACCGCCAACAACTGAAGAATTTGAACTAAACAAGCCGTTTACGTCAATATAATTATAAGGACTTGTCCCTCCTTGNCCTGAAACNGTAATTTCTCCGTTAGAATATCCATAACAAGACACCTGTGANCCATTATAATTTGAAGTTACTGTTGCGTTTATTACATTTACGGGCNTAGGNTCTAAAATTGTAATTGTTTCCGTGTCATTACAATTATTTTCATCCTGTACAGTCACNGTATATGTGCCTGCTGAAAGACCAGAAAATATATTTGTAGAAGAATTAATTTGACCACAACAAGTATAGGTTAATGTACCTGTTCCTCCTATTGAATTTAAAGTTATCTCTCCGTCGTTACCTCCACTACAAGATACTTGTGATCCATTATAATTAGAAGTAACGCCTCCGTTTACATTTAATTCTANAGGATTATTAAGNGTTATAAAGTTTGAGCCTAAAGAAGATGTNCATCCATTAANATCTTGAACCACAACATCGTATGTGCCGGCACCTAAGCCTCCCACTAACAAAGACCCTCCTCCGTTAGTAATATAAGTAGATCCCCCATCTATTGAATAATTAAACGTAGGACCTGTTCCCCCTGACACAACAATAGCTATTTCTCCATCATTAAAACCAAAACAGCTTATTTGAGANCCATTATAATCAGAGTTAACNTTTAATGAAGAAACTAACAATTCTGGCGGTTCATTTAATGTNATTGCTGAAGATATGCTCAATGTACATCCATTATCATCTTGAACACACAAATCATAATTACCAGCCGAAAGAGAGTTAAATGTGTTTATGCTAGAATAATTACTACATCCATCATTTGAATATAAATAACTGCCTGTTCCTCCTGAAGCTATTATTTCAATTGAACCATCAGAAGAACCAAAGCAGCTTACGTCAAATCCATTATAATTAGTTAAAACAGACTGAGTAAAAGATAAAGCTGGAGGATTGNTTAAAGTTAATTGTGTTACCGGCGAAGTNCATCCGTTATTGTCCATTACCTGTATNTCATACGTAGAAGCATTAATCAATACTGTTCCTGTNTTTGTTAATGGAGAGCTTCCGTTAACAGGAAAAGTAACACCATTATCATATGAAACAGAATAGGGAGGATTACCTCCTATCGCATTAACTGTTATTTCACCGTCAGTAGCACCAAAACAAGAAACATCTGCTCCGTTATAATTTGAAGTGATAGAAGAAGAATATGTTAATAAAGAAGGTTCTGTAATTATAACAGGGTTAGAGGCATAAGATTCTGTTTCTCCTGTAGATGTATCTTGAACAATTATGTTATAAGCTCCCGCTGACAATCCCGTAAACACATTATTAGTACTCCAACTTACACCATTGTCTATAGAATAAACTAAATTAATAGGAGGTGTTATATCAGGAACTATTGTGACTGTTCCGTCATTGATGCCATTACAATTTAAATTAGTAGAAGAAACGCTGTTTATTAAACCTGTTATTTCGATTGTAAAATCTTCTGTTTCTCCGTATTGATAAGAAACACAAGGTTGAATTTGGAAAGCAGAAACAAATGGGGGGGTTAATCTTTGATAAACTACTCTCATTCTAGTAATCCCTAAAGAGGCTGTCATAGGAACAGTAACTGCTCCATAATATGTTGTAGACCAAGAACTTTGATTACCTATTGATGTGTAAACTATTTCTGTTGGATCAAAGTTGTTGTCTGCATTCCAATCTATCCAAATCCTTAAACCTTTATTAAAAGAGCCTCCTGTCCAACCAGCACATTTGTTCCCTGCTATAAAAAAATTATACGTGTCTCCTTTTTTTACCAATGCCCTGTCCCCAGGACCGAAACCGCTAACCCAATTTGGACCATTTAAATTTCCTATTGTTGTCCCATTATTGCCCTGTGTAAAATCTCCATATCCTGAACAAGGAGTTGTGCTATAGCCTGTTGTAGATGGGTTTATAATATCTGTTGCTGGATCCCAAGGAGAAGATGGCAGTCCGTTTGGTGTATTTGAGCCAAACAATACTCTGGCAATAACTTCACTTGCACTTGTTGACGTAGCAGCAGAAGAACAATACTGAGCTTTTGTAAAACAAGACACAAGAATACATGTAATAAAAAATAAAATCTTTTTCATAGTAAAAAAACAAAACAAGCAATGATTAGAAACTTGTTAAATATCCTTCAACAAATTTAGTTTTTTTTTAGGAGAAAAACTACTTTGAGGTCGGAACCGGATTCGAACCGGTGTAGATGGTTTTGCAGACCACTGCCTAACCGCTCGGCCATCCGACCAAAAATTCAAGGTAACAAATCTATAAATTTATAGTTTGTTTTCAAATGTTTTTATAAATAATAACACTTGATATCCCTGAAGACTTTATCTCTAAAGGTGGTTTTATTTTATTTACTCTAACCAACAGTCTTTCTATTCCTATACCTTTTTTTTTTCCTAACAATATAATGTTATCTAAAATTCTTTTATTTACACTTTCTATTAACTTGGCAGGCTTGCTCATTTCTTTTTTTATTATATCTGTAATTTGAGCATAATCTAAAGTTAATTTCAAATTGTCTTGTTTTGCAGATTCTATAAAATCAAAGTCAACCTCTACGTCAACTGTAAAAGGACCTCCTTTTTTTCTTTCTTCTGGGTTACAGCCATGGAAAGCATAAATTTCTAATTTTGATATCTCTATTCTATTCAACATTTTTTAAAAAATTATTTATTCTGTTTTTTAAAATATCTTTACCTATAACTTCCATTATAGAGTATATGGATGGTCCTCTTTTTTCTCCAGTTAAAGCAAACCTTAACAAAGGTAAAAGGTCTCCAAATTTAAGATTTTTATAATCTATATATTCTCTGATTATTGTCTCTATATTTTCTTTTTTAAAATCATTTATTTTCATCATCTTTTCTAGAATATCACATAAAATGTCTTTTATTTCTTTATTAGTTTTTTTAAACACATATTCTTTGTAGTTTATATTTAAACCTGTAAAATAAATTTTAGAATTAAACACTATATCACTTAAAAACAAGACTCTTTCTTTTTCTAATTCTATTATTTTTATTATTTTTTCTTCTTTATGTTCAACAAAGTCTTGTTTTATAATTTCATATATACTCTTGTTATTTAACAGTCTTATATGCTGCTGATTAAACCATTTTGTTTTTTCAAAATCAAATTTAGCTCCTGATTTTGAAACCCTTTCTAAAGAAAATGCATCTATTAACTCTTCTAAATTAAAAATTTCTTTTTCTGTTCCTGGATTCCATCCTAGAAAGGCTAACATGTTAACAAAAGCCGAAGACAAAAAACCTGAATCTTTGAATCCTGCCACTTCTCCTTCTTCTGTTTTGTAATTCAAAGGAAATACAGGGAATCCGTGTTTATCGCCATCCCTTTTACTTAATTTGCCCTTACCGTCTGGACGTAAAATTAAAGGTAAGTGAGCAAATTCTGGCATTTTTTTATTCCACCCCAAAAAATCATAAAGCATGACATGTAATGGAGCTGAAGGAAGCCACTCTTCCCCTCTAATAACATGTGTTATCTCCATTAAATAGTCATCAACTACATTCGCTAAATGATAAGTAGGCATTCCATCTGATTTAAATATAACCTTATCATCTATTGTGTTACTATTTACAACAACCCACCCTCTTATAATGTCTTTTAATTTTATCTCCTTGTTTCTTGGTATTTTTACTCTTACAACATATTGTTGATTTTCAATTAATCTCTTTTTAACTTCTTCTTTTGACAAAGTAAGTGAGTTCTTCATTTGTTCTCTCATAATACTATCGTATTTAGGAGAAGCGACACCTGCTTTTTTTAAATTTTCCCGCATTGTCTCCAACTCTTCTTTTGTGTCAAAAGCATAATAAGCGTGCCCCTTTTTTATTAGTTCCTTGACATACTTTTTATATATCTCTTTTCTTTCTGACTGCCTATAAGGTCCTTTGTCCCCCTCTATATCTACACCTTCATCGTATTTTATGTTGCACCAATCCAAAGATTTTTTTATATATTCTTCTGCAAAATCAACGTATCTTTTTTGATCTGTGTCCTCTATTCTCAACAAAAAGACTCCTTTGTTTTTTTTTGCAAACAGAAAATTGTATAAAGCTGTTCTTACTCCTCCAATATGCAAAGGACCTGTTGGGCTTGGGGCAAATCTTACTCTAACCATAATTAATTTTTTATTTTAAATAATGCAAATATATATAAGTGTACCTAGTTTATTAAATATTAAAAGGATAATGTGTTAATTTTGTAGAATGAACAAAGAAAAAGTATTATATAAAAAAATAGAACAGTTTATAAGAAAATACTATAAAAGCAAAATAATAAAAGGGGTTTTGTTGTTTTTTTCTTCTTCTTTGTTATTGCTAATAGTTTTTTCTTTAGCCGAGCATGTCAGCAAAATGGAGTCTTTGGGAAGAGCTTTTTTGTTTTGGTTTTATGTTGTTTTTAATTCTTTTGTTTTTATAAAATATATCTTTTTGCCTTTGTTGCGGCTTTTTAAAATAAAAGGACAAATGTCCAGAAACTTTGCCGCAAAAATAATAGGTGAACGTTCTGATAAAATAAAAGATAAACTTATAAATTATATTGAGTTAGAAGAAATAGACCAAAAAGGCAACGAGCTATTAAAAGCAAGCATAAGTCAAAAAATTAAAGAATTAGAAAATTTTTCTTTCCATGAAGCTGTCAATTTTGGTGAAAATAAAAAATTTATAAAATATATTATTTTACCGATATCTATTATTATAATAATTTTTTTTATTGGGGGTGTCAGTTTACTTAAAGATGGAGGCAAAAGAATTGCTCTCTACTCTCATGAGAAAAATTATTTTTCTCCTTTCAAGTTTATAATATTAAATGAGAGTTTATCTTGTGCAAAACATGAAGACATAACCGTAATAGTCAAATTAGAAGGCGAATCAGTTCCTGAAAAATGCTTTTTTGAAACATCTGACGGGTATTTTTTTGAAATGAAAAAAAAATCAAATTTAATATACGAGCATGAAATTAAAAACATACAAGAAACAACTTATTTTAAAATACATGGAAACGGATATCATTCTAAAAAAAACAAAATAGAGGTTTTTAATAATCCTGAACTTATTGGTTTCTCTGTAGAAGTCACACCCCCCAAACACACAAAAGAAGAAACAGAATTAATAAAAAACACAGGGAATATTGTTGTGTTAAAGGGCTCTACCCTTCGTTGGTCTTTTGAAACAAAAAACACAAATTTTGTTTTAATAGATTTTGGAGATGATTTAAACAAAGTAAAAGCCTCAAAGTCTTTTTTAAAACAAATAACAAAAAACGAAACTTATTTCCTGTCATTAAAAAACTCTAAAAACCAAACATCAAAAATAAAATATAAAATAGAGGTTATTGATGATTATTTTCCTAAAATAGCAGTACAAGATACTTTTATTCAGCAACAACAAACTATATATTTTACTGGCTTTATTAGTGATGATTACGGATTTAACGGTCTCGATTTTTTTTATAAAAACAAAAATGACTCTGTTTTTAAAAAACAAAACTTGAAAATAAGTTATCAAAAAATATACCAGAATTTTCAGTTTTCATTTGAAACAGAAACTTTGAAAGACTCTGTGATTGATTTTTATTTTGAAGTAACTGACAACGATGCTTTAGTTGGTGGGAAAAAAACAAAAACAGAATTAAAAACAATGAAGTTGTTTAAAAAAGATGACATTACGAAAAAAATAAAAGAATCAAATATGTTGATAAAAAACCAACTTGACATATCGAAATCCAGCTCCAGCGAAATTTCAGAAAATATAAATAAAATGAAAAACAATTTACTCAACAACGAATTGTCTTTGTGGGAAAAAAAGCAACAAATAGAAAAGGTTAAAGAAAAATACAAAGGATTAGAAAAGAATCTTGAGGAGGTTAAAAATCAACTTAAAGAAAAAAATATAAATTTAATGTCTGAACAAGAAAAGGAAAAAATGATTGCTCTACAAAAAATGCTCGACAAGTTAATTGATGAAGAAATAAAAAAAATGCTTGAAGATATTGAAAAGATGATAAAAGAAAATGATGATAAAAAAATTATAGAAAAAATTAAAAAAATAGAAAAAACAAAAGAGGAAATAGACAATGAGATAGAAAGATACAAAGAGCTTTTTAAACAATTAGAATTCGAAGAAAGATTTCAAAACACTATAGAGAAGATTAAATCATTGTCAAATGAACAAGAAGATGTACAAAAAATGAATGAAGAAAAAGAAGACTTTTCTGTTTTAGAAAAAAAACAAGAAAAAATAAAAAAAGAATTTGAGGAAATTAAAAAAGATTTGGAGGAACTTGAGCAACTTAATGATTCTCTTTCTAAGCCAAACAAAATGGAAAATACATCAGAAGAAGAAGAAGAAATACTAAAAGATATTGAGAAAAGCATAGAAAGTCTTAATAAGAAAATGAGACAGGAAAGTCAAAAACAACAAAAATCTACAAAGGAAAAAATAGATAAATTATCTAATAAGCTGCAGTCTTCTCAATCTGCCATGAAAATGCAATCAACTTACGAAGACCTAGATAATTTAAGACAATTGTTAGACAATTTAATTGTGTTATCCTTAAATCAAGAAAACATAATAAACAAAACAAATATTATAGAAAAAAATAATCCTGAATTTGTCAAAAACATGATTCAGCAAAAAAACATACTTGATAATTCTTTAATGATACAAGACTCTCTGTTTGCGTTAAGCAAAAGGGTAATACAAATAAAGTCTATAGTTAATAAGGAAATAGAAGAAATGAATATTAATTTAAATAAATCTATTGCCAGCTTAGAAGAAAGAAAAACAAATGTTGCTCAAGAAAAACAACAATATGTAATGAAGTCCGCAAATAATCTTGCTTTACTTTTATCTGATGTTTTACTGCAAATGGAAAAATCTTTATCAAAAATGACTGACGGTGAAAAAATGTGCAACAACCCTAATAGTAAAGGAAAAGGTAGTCTTTCTAATATTAAAGGACTGCAAGACGGAATCAAAAAAAGACTAGAAGAGATGATGAAAAAAGGAAAAAACAAAAAAGGTAAAGATGGAAGAAAAAACAATCAAGAGATGATTGAATTATCTAGTGAACAAGAGTTTTTAAGGCTAAAGCTTTCGGAAATAACAAAAGAATTAAGTGGAGAGAAGGAAATTAAAAAAATGTTAAAAGACATAGAAGAAATGATGAAACAAAATGAAGAAGACATTATAAATCAAAAATTTGACAATATATTCATGACGAGGCAAAACAAAATAAAAACTCGTTTATTAAAGGCCGATAAAGCTTTAAAAGAACAAGATTTCGAAGAAAAAAGAACATCTAAGGAGTGGGAGGAAAAACAAAAATATGACATCCAAGAAAATATTTTAAAACAAAAAATTAAACAAGAAATAATAGAAGAAAAAATATATAA
>PALO01000046.1 GCA_002706465.1 Flavobacteriales bacterium | reverse complement strand
GTAATTTTAAATTTCAAATTACTCAAAGGATTCAAATAACTATTTGAATTATGGATTCTCAAAACAGTTGGCACTTTAAAGTTAATTTTCGAAAAAATTCTAAAATTAGAAGCCAAAGTATTAAAAAGTATTATATCACAAGAATTTACTTCGTGTAAGTTTTTATAAATAAACTTACTCATACTCTCCCCCTCTGAACATGTAATCCATTTGTATTTATTGTAATCACCAGAACTGTTTATTTCTAATTCTATTGATTTTTTAGTGATAATCTTAATTTCAATATTAGAGAAAGAAAACACTTTACACAAAGTGTTTAAACATTCAACATGATAGTCTAATTCTATTATAGCTATTTTATTAATCATCAAATACTGATAAATCTATATTTTTTAATTTACTTGATATAATATTTTTTTGTTCTGAATCAAACATTTCATTGTACTTGTTAGAAAAACTTAAATCATTTGAATTTTTACTCTTCCACTTTTCTTCAGCATTAATTAACTTAGCAGCATGTTTTTTGTATTCTAAAACTCTATTATCATACTCTATATTTAATTTAGAAAATAAATTTAAAAGAGTTTTTTTAGGTTCTTTTATTATTGATTCATATCTGACAAAAATATGATTTTTAGAATATTTATTTGACTTAGAAATTTTAATTTCTTTTTTATATCTATTAATGCAATCTGATAATTTGTTTTGTCTAAAATGTTGAGGATATTTATTACTAGCTTCAAAAAGTGAAGCAACATTATCTTTAGCATTTCTTATAACATGTATAAAAGTCGCATTTTCATCAACACTAAAAATTAAATCAGTGTAATATAAATGCATGGGGGTTTTTTCAACCCAAATTTTTTTTTCAGCATCATTTGATATTAAATCCAGAACATCTAACACTTTCTTAACCCATTTTTTTTTAGAAAAAGTATATTTTGGAACAAAACTAACATTATTGTCAAAGTTATTTTTCTTTAAATAAGAAAGAACATTTTGGTTTTCTTTTTTATAAACAAAAGAAAAAAAACGTATTATTTTATTTTTTGAAAACTTTGTGAAAAAATGAGTTTCAGGAAAAGAATTTATTAAAGGATGAGCAGCTAACATACTCTGCAATAAAGTTGTACCTGAACGAGCTACTCCAACTATAAATATTCTTTTCATACGAATAATATATAATTAAATAAATTAAGATAAAAGAATTTAAAAATATTTATTAAAAATAAAGTATTAATATTATTAATTAAATTTGTAATCTAATTTTAACATTATGAAAAAAGAAAATATTTTAATTTTAGCGGCTCATCCAGATGACGGAGAATTTGGATGTGGTGCATCTATACATAGATTATCAAAAAAATATGAAATTCACTATGCTGCATTTTCTCCATGTATTAAATCTTTGCCAAAGGGTTCAAAAGATACAATTATGTTTGAAGAACTTAAAAAAGCAGCTAAACATTTAAATATAAAAATAAAAAATATCAAATTTTTCAATTACCCTGTAAGAGATTTTTTCAAATACAGACAAGATATACTGGAAGACATGATTAAACTAAGGAAAGAGATAAAACCAAAACAAATTTTTTTACCAAATTCAAACGACAGACACCAAGACCATCAAGTTATACATAATGAAGGTGTTAGAGCTTTTAAAAACAATAACATATTGGGATACGAATTACCTTGGAATAACATTAAATCAATAAATAATTATTTTATTGAAATTTCAGAAAAAAACCTAAAAGCAAAATGGAAAGCTATAAACGAATATAAATCTCAAAATTTTAGAAAATATAAATCTTTTGATTTATTCAAGGGTTTAGCTCTAGTAAGAGGTGTTCAAATTAACAAAAAGTATGCTGAAAGTTTTGAGTTAATTAAATGGAACATTTGATTTGTAAATCTTGAATACTCCAATCAGGATTATAAGGAATTACATCATATAACTTTTTAGCTATATCATAAATAATAAAAGAATTTCTATTGGAATCAATTGTTATAAATATACCATTGTGAAAACGAGTATTTTGCAACCATTCCATGTCTTTTAAATCTTTATTTTTTTGTGGCAAGTTTGTAAATGAAACAAAATATTGGAAATTATCATCTTTTATAACAACTGAACCAGCAGAAGTACTTGTAGCCATAATAAAATCTGAATAAGCAAGACCTCCATGTGGAGTTTTCAAATCTTTAATAATTAAATCTAAAACATTTTTTTCTTTATCGAGATAATATATACTACCTAAATGAAAAAAAGTCAAAATAATATTATTATTATAATCATAAGATGCATTATTTATAAAAGCAGCTCTTTTAGCTGTAGGTAAAACATTCAAAGATGGATCCTCAATAAATAAAAAGTTTTTATTTTCTTTTTTGAATTCTTCAGACTCTATTTTATTTCTAGTTAAAAAAAGGTCTGAACCGTCATCATTTTTACCTACGTTAAAACCATTTTCCCAAGCAAACCATTCCCAAGAAAGATTAAGGTTGTTAATATTGTATTCAAAAATTGCATCAAAACCAGAAGAACAAACTAAGAGTTTTTCATTCTTGATATCTAAAGAATGAATATAACTAAACCATTTATTATTAATCACATGTTCTTTGTCTCCTGAAATGAAAATTTTATTTTCACTAGAAAAAACAAGTTTGTCATTGTATAAACAAAGACCCCTGGGTTCTAAAACATGATGTAATATTTCAGAATCTTTTATTGAACCTTTTGATAAAACCATTTTCGCAATACCTCCTTCAGAGGGAGGTCTTCTTTCAACGCTACCCACTCTACTTCTTTTTCTAGATTCTATATAACGTTTTCTAATAGATGACAAATCAAAACTCTTAATAGAGATGTACATTTCTATAGTATTATAAAAATTACTATTTTTCTCAAATTTAGAAATATCATAATTAATTTTTTTCATAATAAACCTTATTTAAAACTTCAGCTAAATTACCTGTTAATTTAAATCTTGAAAAATTAGATATGTCACTTTTTTTATGAATAAATTTATTATGATTTTTTTTCCATAAACTATAATAACACATTATTGTTTTTTTTATTCCTTCTTTGTCGTCATAAGATAACATTTTATCTCTATTAAATTTGTTAATTATATGTGAAGCTTCTCCATCAATAGGACCTATAGACAAAATAGGTGACAAAGATGCTAAATATTCAAAAAGCTTACCTGTGACAATAAGTTTTTGAGTTTTTGATTTAGGTATAACAAAAATCAAAAGATTAGAATTAATCATTTTTGAAACAGCTACATCGTGAGAACTGAAATCATTAATTATTAATTGAGATTTAATTTTTTTTGTTTTTATATAATCTATAGTTCCTGCATCAACATTCCCTGTAAATTCAATTAACAAATCATTAATATCTATTTTATCTTCATTCACCAACTCTTCTAATCCTTCCCATAAATTATAAATATTTTGATTTGGTTTAAAATTACCAACATAAGACATAGTGAACTTGTCTGTATGTAGATTATTAATATTTTTAATATCAGACATATCATATCCATTATAAATGACATCTATGGACTTATTTCTGTCTGAAAACTCCTGTTTCATTCCATTAGCTACTACTACTACTGAATCTGAATTACTTAGCACAGAATCTTCATACATTTTATCTATTTTTTTTGTCCTTTTGGTTCTAGGTAAATATTCATTGTAATAAACACTAGTCCAAGGGTCTCTAAAATCAGAAACCCAAGGTATTTTATATTTTCTTTTAATCTCTAAACCAATTAAATGAACACTCATTGGAGGACCAGTTGTTATAAAAGCATCTATTTTATTTTCTTTCAATATAGTGTCTACCTCTTTTAAAGCATATTTCAACCAACCTTTACGGGCATCTGGAATAAAAAAATTGGCTCTAATAAATAATGATAATTTCTGAAACAAAGATTTTTTTTCATTTAAACCTATCATTCCCATTGAAATATTATTAGATTTTTTGCCTTTTAAAAAATTATAAATTTTAAAAGGCTCTCTAGTTTTAGTCTTATATACATTTGTTTCTTTATTAATGTCATTTAATAAAGTTTCGTCATAAGAAGGGTGAGCCCCATTCTCAACTGTCAAAATAATAGGATTCCAATTATAATCCTTTAAATATTTACTAAACTTTAAATATCTCTGAACTCCTGGACTTGAGCCTGGAGGCCAATAATATGTAATTATTAAAACGTTCTTCAATTTTTATTTTGAAATTCTTTAAACAAAACACCTATCAATAAAAGGAATAAAAAAGAAGATGAAGCATAAGAAACTTTTCTCCCATTTTTTATTTTTTGAGGTTCAAATTTAAATTCTATTTTATGTTTTCCTGCTGGTATCAACATCCCCCTTAAAACATAGTTAACTCTAAAATAATCTGACTTTTCACCATTTAAATAAACATTCCAACCTTTATCATAAAATATTTCTGAAAAAACTGTAAGTTCATTTTGTGAACTCACAAAATCATAAACAAGATGATTTGCTTTATAACTAACTAAATTAATATCAGAGTTATCATCTATCTGATTTACAAATCCCTTTAAATATTCTGCGTCTTTTGAAGAAATAATTGCAGTTTCATTTGTTTTAATAGATGTCAATAAATTAATTTCATCGTCTGCGTCTTGAGCAACTTTGAAATCATTTACAAACCAGGCATTGCCTAGATGTCTGTCATTTAACAAAGGTATATCATTATAATTATTAATTACATATTTAACATTCAACATATTCAAAACTTCCATATTAGGTTGTGAGCTAGAAAGATGATAATCTATTAGTTCTTGATATCTCCTTAATTTAGCACCATGATAACCACCAATATTTTTATGAAAATAAGAAGTCCTAGCGCTAGCATCCAAACGTTCTAAAGTAGAATAAACCCTATAATGTAAAGCTTTGTCTTTCAATATTAAATCATCTACTTTTGTTATTTGAAAAGGCCTGTCCATTTTCTTTTTATCAACAAAATCATCTGAATCCAAATACCTTTTATTAACACTCCACATGTCAAATAATATTAACAAACCAATACCTACAATTAAATAATTAACTTTAATAGTTTTTTTATGAAAAAGATAAAAAACACCAAAACAAAAAGAAATAAAAACTAAAGACCTAAAAGCGTCTTCTTTAGCTAATGCTATTCTATCTAACTCTAAAGAACTTATAAGGCCCAAATAATCTGCAGGTATATTGTTGTCTTTTAAAGAAGAGAAGTCCACAAGTAAAGAAGGAAAAACAAAAAACAGTGCACAGATACCTCCTGATATGTAAAAAGATTTCTTTATTAAATTAAAATTAAAATTATTTTTTGTAAACAGAATAACATTTAAACAATAGAAAGCTAACAAAGGAATTAATAATTCAGCAATAACTAAAATGGTAGAAACTGCTCTAAATTTATTATAACCTGGAAAATGTTCTAAAAATAAATCTGTCAAAAACATAAAATTTTAACCCCAAGCTAACATAACTGATAAAATAATAGAAATTATTACCCATTTTTTAAAATCGCCTTTCAAAGTGAAAAGGCTAATCACAAATAAAAAAAATACTACACTACCAACATAAACAGGACCAGAGGTAAATGGTTGATCTCCCCAGTAAGTAGAAGTAAAATTTTGTAATTGCATTGCATCTTGCTGAGATCTAACTTTAGTTCTAAAAAATCTCATTGTATTTGATTCATTGTCTGCTAAAAAAGATTCACTACTAGATCCTCCAAATAAGTTTGGTATTATTAAATTAAAAGACTCTTTAACACCATAACTCCACTGAGTAGCATAATCTTTGTCTAATCCTGAAGTTCTATTGTCTTTTTGAGTTGATAAATCTGATGAACCTCTGATTGTATATTCACCATATTCATATGTTGAAGAGATTCTATCAACGTTAGTCAAAAAAGCTAAAAAAGCTGCAAAAAACAACACGCAGACTTGTTTAATAAACAAATTGAAAGTTTTATTCTTAATACTATTAAACAAGAACACAAAACCTATAACAATAAGAATCATAATTAAATAGTATGTTATTTGTAAATGATTTGCATATAAAATCAAAGAAACAAAAAGAGCTGTTAAAGTACCCCCTAACAATAATTTATTCCTATAAGTCATCAAAACACTTGCTAAAATAGGCGCCATATAACCTATTGCATGTGCTTTTGTGTTATGACCAGCTTCTAATATTATAAAAAAATATGAAGACATGGCAAAAGCCAAGGCGCCCATAATAGACAACCTGTAATCAATACTAAGAGAAATTAAAAGAAAATAAAAACCTAACATGTAAAGAAAAACAAATCCAGCTGGTTTTGGCAAAAAGCCCTTAAATAATTTGTCAAAATATTTCAATAAATTGCCTTTCCACTGGACCGCAATCTGATAAGCAGGCATACCTGAAAACATGGAATTTGTCCACAAAGGGTCTTCATTGTAAGATTTTCTATGATCAAAAATCTCTTTTGACATACCTTTATAGTTAACTTTATCACTCTGATATAAAACCTTTTGATCTGGACTAAATAAAGGACCGAAATAAATTACATTAAATACAATAAAAAACAAAATTGATATAATATGTTTTTTGTATTTGTTCATTTATTCAATTTCTTCAAAGTCATCAAAATCATCTGATGATTCTTTTTTATTATGATCTTTTTTTTCGTTAAACTTATTAAGTTTTTTATTTATATAAAATTTTATTAAAAAAGGTATTATAAATCTAAAAAAAAACTTAAGAAGATAATATACTAAAAATAAAGTGAAAAGAAACTTTAACAAACCCATTTTACTTACTTAAATATAAATTTCTTTCAGAATAAACTTTCTTGAAAAAAGGGTCTTCTAAATCTTCAATAAAATATATACTTTCTCCTGTTGATTTCATTTGAGGTCCTAACTCTTTATTCACATTTTGAAATTTATTAAAAGAAAAAACTGGTAGTTTAATAGCAAATCCTTTTTTATTAGGATTAAATTTAAAATCTTTTACTTTTTTCTCACCTAACATAACTTTAGTAGCATAATTAGGATAAGGTTCGTTGTAAGCTTTTGCTATAAAAGGCACCGTTCTAGATGACCTTGGATTAGCTTCTATTACATAAACCTTCTCATCTTTAATAGCAAATTGAATATTAATCAAACCTACTGTCCCTAAGGCTATAGCTATTTTTTTGGTATATTCTTCTATTTGAGACACAATATTCTCAGATAAACTAAAAGTAGGTAATACAGCTGATGAATCTCCTGAATGTATACCACAAGGTTCTATATGTTCCATTACACCTATTATATAAACATCCTCTCCATCACATATAGCATCAGCTTCAGCTTCAATAGCTTTATCTAAAAAATGATCTAACAAAACTCTATTACCTGGTATATCTTTAAGTAAATTGACTATATGTGTCTCTAATTCTTTTTCATTAATAACTATTTTCATACCCTGACCACCAAGAACGTAAGAAGGTCTAACTAAAATAGGAAAATCTAAATCCTTTGAAATCTCTATTGCTTTGTCCGCATTCTGAGCAACTCCAAATTTAGGATACGGTATGTCATTGTCTTTTAACAAAGTTGAGAAACGACCTCTATCTTCTGCTAAATCTAAAGATTTATAATCTGTTCCAAATAAAGGAATACCATATCTGTCTAATTTTTCAGATAATTTTAAAGCTGTTTGTCCTCCTAACTGTACTATAACTCCATCTGGTTTCTCAAACTTAATAATATCAAAAATATGCTCCCAAAATATAGGTTCNAAATAAAGCTTNTCAGCTGTATCAAAATCTGTTGAAACAGTTTCTGGATTACAATTAATCATNATAGTTTCNTAACCACATTCTTTAGCNGCTAAAATACCATGNACACAAGAATAATCAAATTCTATNCCTTGACCTATNCTGTTAGGNCCTGAACCNAAAACTAAAACTTTCTTTTTNCCTNNAGAAGNANAAGCNTCNTTATCNCTTTNCAAATNANCATTTNNNTCNAAATTNTCTTCAAAAGTAGAATAATAATANGGNGTTTTTGCTTCAAATTCTGCAGCACATGTNTCTACAAGCTTAAAAACNCTATTAATACCNTANTCNATCCTTTTTTNATGAACTTNACTTTCAAGACATCCTANTAAATAAGCTATTTGTCTATCNGCATAACCNTTTTTCTTAGCTTCAAAAANNANTTCTTTTGTAANATNATCAATNTTNTNTTTTGAAATANTTTTNTCTAAATCAACTAATTCTTGAATCTGATTCAGAAACCAAATNTCTATTTTAGTAATATTATNTATAGTTTTCAAAGGAATNCCTANCTGTATAGCATCATAAACCCTAAAAACACGATTCCAACTAGCGTGTTCTAATTCATNAAGTATTTTTTCTTGATTAGTTTCATGTTTNCCATCAGCTCCAAGACCATTTCTTTTAATTTCAAGTGACTGACAAGCTTTTTGTAAAGCTTCTTGAAAAGANCTACCTATNGCCATAACTTCACCAACNGATTTCATCTGTAATCCTAATCTTCTATCAGAACCTTCAAATTTATCGAAATTCCATCTAGGTATTTTAACAATAACATAATCCAAAGTAGGTTCAAAAAANGCTGAAGTAGATTTTGTAATTTGATTANTTAGCTCNTCTAAAGTATAACCTATTGCTAACTTTGATGCTATTTTAGCAATTGGATANCCAGTAGCTTTAGATGCTAAAGCAGANGACCTAGAAACTCTAGGATTAATTTCTATCGCTATAATNTCTTCTTTTTCATCAGGACTAACAGCAAACTGAACATTACAACCACCAGCAAAATCACCTATNGCNCTCATCATCTTTATAGCCATATCTCTCATNCTTTGATAAGTTTTATCAGANAGAGTCATTGCNGGAGCAACAGTNATTGAATCTCCNGTATGNATACCCATAGGATCCATATTCTCAATAGAACANATAATTATAACATTATCNTTTTTATCTCTTAANAANTCTAATTCATATTCCTTCCANCCAACAACAGCTTTATCTATTAAAACTTCATGTATAGGAGATTCATGCAAACCTCTAGATAATAAATCTTCAAATTCATCCTTTGTATANACAAANGAAGCNCCAGAACCACCTANTGTAAATGAAGGTCTAATTACTAAAGGGAAACCTAACTCCTGAGCAATAGCTTTACCCTCTAAAAAAGATGTTGCTATTTTAGCTGGTGCAACAGGAATGTCTATATCTCCCATTAATTGTCTAAATTCCTCTCTGTTTTCAGTAATATTTATAGCGTCTATATCTACACCTATAATTTCAACATTATATTTTTCCCATAAACCTTTATTTCCTGCATCTATACAAAGATTTAAAGCTGTTTGACCACCCATTGTTGGCAAAACTGCATCTATTTTTCTTTCTGACAAAATCTTCTCAATAGACTCAACATTTAAAGGCAGCAAGTATATATGGTCAGCTATTACATTATCTGTCATAATTGTAGCAGGATTTGAATTAATCAAAGAAACCTCGATNCCTTCTTCCCTTAAAGAGCGAGAAGCTTGAGATCCAGAATAATCAAATTCACAAGCCTGACCTATAACAATTGGTCCACTACCTATAATTAAAATTGATTTAATGTTTTTATTNAGTGGCATTTACAAAAAATATTTAATTTATATCAAAAAAAAAGGTGCCTTTAACACCTNTATTTTCTTTTTATCTCATCAGAGACACTTAGCCTCTTTCTGCCTTTTTTACGTCTTGATGAAAGTACATTTTTACCACCAACAGATGACATTCTTTCCATAAAACCGTGTTTATTTCTTCTTTTTCTATTAGATGGCTGAAAAGTTCTTTTTACCATTTTATTATTTTTTTAGCAAGCAAATTTAATTTTTTAATCATAAAAAAACTACTTCTTTACAATTTTTTCTACAACTATTTTATTATCATAATATATTTTCAAAAAATATAATCCTGATTTTAAAAATTCAGTATTAATATTATCTGAATTAATANNAANATTAATGATTTTACCATCAATATTATAAAGCTCTATTAAATTAAATTCATTATCACTTTTAATATTAAAATAATCAATAAAAGGATTAGGATATATTGTTATTTTGTCATTTTGTAAATCATTTGAGACAGAACTAATATTATTAAAATCAAAAACAAATAATCCGTTTTGCATATCAGAAATCAATATTTTACCTGAATTAAAAAAAGGGTAAACGCCCCAAGCTCCTTTGTAATTATTATAAATTGAATCTTCACATGTATCATACATTCCTATTAATTGAGGATTATAAGGATCTGAAATATCATGTATCACTAAACCATCATAATAATGTGAAGTATATAATATGTCATCTATGATAATTTGATTATGCGGTATTGAATTTGGGTTCACGTCAGAGTTAAACAATGAAACAACTGTAATATTATTTAAGTCAGAAACATCTAATAATTTCATTTTATAACCATGATTCTCATCAGCCATGACATAGAAATCATGAGATTCATGCAACCATCCTGAATGATTATAACCTTCGTCAGGATAATCATCAAAAACAGCTAAAGTATTATAATTGCCGTTTTGATTTAAATTAGTAAAATCAATAACTCTTAAGCCTTGACTACCACAATTAGCATAACCAGTATCATTTTCTACATAAATATCGTGTACGTGACCAACATCATCATATTCGTATATCAAAGTGGGATTTACTGGATTAGAAATATCATAAATACTCATTGCTGCATTTTCATTAGCGCAAGCATATAATCTAGCTTTTAATGTGTCTATAAAAATATTATGAGAAGTTCTAAATAAAACATTAGAGTCATAAACAACATTAATACTGTTAGGTAAATCAGATATATCCACTATTTGTAACGTGCTAGAAGAATAACCTTCGTCACAAACAATATACAGATATCCGTTATAATCATGATAATCTCTATGAATAACACCTGTTCCTTGATAACCTCCTGCTACAAAAGCAATTTCTTGTGCATTTTGGATGTCAGTTACATCTATAAAATGAGTTCCGTCAGTTGAACCTATAATTGCAATTTCATGATCATTAACCTCTACTCCCCAAATTTCATTATAAGTATTGTCATAAGCACTAGAACCAACTAAACTATTATCTTGCCAGTTATACAATAAATTTATTTGACCATATGTGAATGAATATAAAAAAACACAAACGTTGAAAAATAATATTCTCATTACTTTAGACCTTTTTTAGTCTTCTTGTCAACAATAGGTAATATTTTCTTTGAAATCTGAAACATAACAGATCCTCTACTAGTATATCTTTGAAAACCTTGATCTGATAGAAGTGATAAATCAACTTTTAATCTTATAGTACTTTTTCTAGAAATATCAAATAAAGGTAAACTTACACCTGTACCTAAAACATAATAATCATAACTTACATCATCAGATTCAATATAAGACACAGTTTGATAACCTTTACCTAAACTAAACTGAATCCACTCAGAAAGAAGCAAAACCCCCTGCACCTCATAAAAAGTATTACGATTTCCTATTTGAGAAAAAGAGTAATCTATATCAAATATTTTATTGTCTCTTAAGTAACTAATTATATCGGGAGTATTATTACCATAATTAATCATAACACCTAAAACATTTGAGACACTGATTTCTTTATTATTTTTATTAAATACTGGCTTTGCTGATGTTTTATTACGTGAACCAATAATACCCTGACACATCCAGTTTTCAGAAGAAGAAGGCAAGTTATTTAAGGGGTTACTTATGGAAAAATTATCTGGGTCAAGATTTACAAAGTTAGAGTAGTCTGTGTGTATACCTCCTCCAAACCTAACAAGCAACCTTCTAGCACTTTTTTCTCTTTCTATCCCTACTCCTTCTTCATACTCTTCTTTTTTCTTTTCCTTCTCTTGTTTTTTAATTTCATCTTCAACTTTTTTCATTAGCTTGTCTAGCTTCTCAATAAATTCTTTTTTTTCCAAATCACGAGCATTTTCTTTTGAACTCTCTAAAAATCTTTTAGCTAAATTTGGATCATCTTTATAAATATCTTCTGCTTTTTGAAAATCTTTTTTCATTTTTTCTTTTTGCTGTTCTATTTCTTCTCTTTTAATAAGAACATTCATTTCTTTTTGTTTAGTCACACATTCTTTATTTGATCTATCTCTATACAAACAAGCTTTTTTATAAAAAGAAATAGCTGAATAATAGTTCTCCAAAATCTCTTCATCTTCTGCTCTATTCATTAATAAATCATATAATTCAAAAGAAGCTTGATTTTGTTTTTCTATAACGCTTATTTTTCCGTTGTAATTTGGATGATCAGACAAAACCCTTTTATAGTACCTTATAGCTCTCTCATAATCTTCTATACTCGGATTACTGCTTGATAATAAATTATCAGCTTTAGCTATGTCTTCTTCTATTTTATAGTGTTTAGAATTTTGATGTGTAGATATAACCCTATTATCTTCTAATTCTTGCTTAATGTTTTTAAGTTTTTCATTTTTTTTATATTCATAATCAACATCTTTGTTTGCAGAATACACCAAAAGTATACTTTGTAATCTTTCGAATTCATCTATGTCTTCAAAAGTCTCGTCAATTTTATTAGAAGCAATATCATAACTTCCTTTTGATACCAATTGTGGCACAACAAGACTTTTAGTCTCGATATTATCAAAAAGATCATCAGCTTCTAACTCAAAGAAAAGCAAAGTTTGTACTAATTGCGCATAAGCAAAAACAAAGCATTCTTTTTTTGCACAATACTCTTTATATTCAACACTAGATACTTTACCCTGAAAATTCTTACTATATTGAATAGTTGCATTCTCTGTAGAAGACACTTCTGAACCAACTCTATTTTGACCTTTTTCTATGTTTACAGATTTTGATATATCTGTAAAGAAATTATCTAACATCTTGCTTTCAGCCTGAGAACGTAAACTTTTTAAAACCTTACTTTTGTTCTTCTTACTTTTAAGCTCTTTTTTAGCAAAACCAACTAAATATTCATTTGAAGAATAATTACTTTTTCTGTGTTCAGAATCTAACCATTCTGGACCAGACGATTGAGTAAGTAAACTGCCAGAAAAAAACAATAAAAAAAATAAACTACTTAATCTCATTATTTAATTCTAATAATAAATCCATTGCTTGATCGTTTGATCCTGTCTTTTTGAAAACAGAAGATTTAGGCACCTGAACAACACAATAATGATAGTAATATTTACCATCAGAAGTAAGTTCATCGCATGTGTATTCTATATCAGTTAATGCTATTTTTGTATATTGTGCTATATCCTTCGAAGCATTTTCAATACTAGCAACAGCAGATCCTGATCTTTTTTGATCCTTTGCAATATTTATAGTGTTTTCAACATCTTTCTTTATTTTGTCTGCTAATTTAGAAGCAGCATTGGCCATACCTAAATCTTGAGCCATATCCATATTATCACTCTTGTACATAGAATATATTCTAAAATATTTTGATGATTTTTGATCTTTATCTTTGCAAGGCAATTTAAGTACTTTTTGCTCTGGACCATCACCTGGATTTAAATTTTTAACAACATTACAACTAGATAAAATAAACAAAAAAGACAATAATGTAAATATATATTTCATAATAATAATTTTAATAAATAATACTTGTTTAGGTCGCTAATATAATGATTTTTAAGTAGTTATCTGAGAAATAATATGACAAAAAATATTAGATAATTTTTGTTTGTTTAATTCTGCTACTTCCATGATTTCTTCGTGTGTGACTTTTTTAATTTTACCGGGCACACCCAAGTCAGTTATAACAGACACACCAAAACACTTCAAACCCATGTGATTTGCAACTATTACTTCTGGTGCCGTAGACATACCTACAGCGTCACCTCCAATAGCTCTAATATAACCATACTCAGCTAAAGTCTCTAAAGTAGGGCCAGTTAAAGACACATAAACACCTGACTGTAAGTTTAAATTGTTTTGTGTAGAATATTCAAGAGCCATATTTATGATACTTTTGCTATAAGCCTCACTCATATCTGGAAAACGAGGACCTAACTCTTC
>PALO01000045.1 GCA_002706465.1 Flavobacteriales bacterium | reverse complement strand
TTATGGTTGTGTTAATATTTCAGGAACTCCAATTTATCCAGGTCTTTATAATGTTGAAGTTACTTTAACTATTGATCATTCTTTCTCCTCTATAGCTGGTCCAATAGATATTGATTTTCAAATTCCATTTGAAGTTTTACCAGACACTTCCACTATTTCTAACAACGGTTTTTCAATGTTGGGCTCCTCTTCTTGTAACTCAACGTTAGTAAATTTCACAAACAACAATCCAGGATTAATGTATTATTCTTGGGATTTTGGTAACGGCAATTTAAGTAATGCTGAAAATCCTTTGCCGCAATTTTATTCTGGCAATAACACTTCTTATGTTGTAAGTTACAATGCATGGGATGATACAACTACAACATATATGTATACGTTAGATCAGGTTGGTATTGTTAATGTCTTTGATGATTGGGATTGGGGTTATTTAAGTGCTTTTGGTGTTTGTACTGGAGAATGTAATCCTGACATTTTCATAGAAATATATGACGATAATACAGGTAATCAGGTTTATTATGGTAATTATTATTTAGACACTTGGTATCCTAATTATTGGTCTCCTAATATAGTTTTAGATCAGTCTTCCACTTATACAATGTATGTTACAGAGTGGGATGATGGCGAAGCTTTGGGTGTTTTTGGAGGAGATGACAATCTTGGTTCAATACAGTTTAGTGTAGTTAATGGTACAACTTTATTAAATAATAGCGATGTACAGTCTTCTATCACTATTAGTTCTTTAGTTTTACCATCAAATCCTGTCGTTTCTTCAGTTGATACAGTTTTTATATTACCAAGTCCTATTTCTCCTTTGGTTAATTATGATTCCTTGTCTAATATACTTTCTTCTTCAAATTCTTCTTTTTCTATGCAGTGGTATTATAATGGTGGTCCTGTTCCTGGAGCTACTTCAAATCAGTTTTCTCCTATTTATTCAGGTTATTATTATTTATTGTTTTTTAATCAGTTTGGGTGTTCCTCTAGCTCAGATACTATAAATGTCACAATTTGCTCAAATAGTATTATTCCTGATGTAAGCATAAATAATAGTATTGCTTCTGTTAACAATAATAATATGTTTGTTTCATATTCTTTGTTCAATTCTAACGGTAATTTAATTCAAAATACAACAAATAGTACTTTTTCTTTTAACTCTAGTGGCGATTACTATTTAGCTGCTGTTGATTCTTTTGGTTGTGTTTTTTATTCAGATACTTTTTTAATTTGCAGTAATGCACAACAACCGGTATTGTCTTATAATTCTACTTCTTCTCAATTTTATGTTGTTGACTCTAGCAATTACGTGTTTTATAATTGGTATAATAATGGCTACCAAATATTAAATCAAAACAATTCTGATTTAAATGCTATTAGTTCTGGTTATTACAGCGTAGAGTCTTTAGATGTTTTTGGATGCAGTTACAATTCTTCTGAAATTTTGCATTGTGACCAAAATCACACACCTAGTGTTTTTAATTTTGAAAAATTATTTTGGACATCAGACACTATAGGTATTGTTGATTATCAATGGTATTTTAATGGAGTAGATGTTTTTGGCGCCAACTCTCCTTTTTTTGTACCAGATAACTTTATAGGTGGGGGGTACCACATAGAGGTAACAGATACTTTTGGTTGTGTTTATCAATCTGAAATAATGTCTGTCAGTCCGGTTTTCAATAATTCAAATAATATTTTGTCTATCTATCCAAATCCAACTAAAGACTTATTATATATAAATAATATGAATACAAACACTATAATATATGTTTTTGATATTTTAGGTAATTTAGTTTCTTCTGACTTTGTTGATAATAATAAAAAACACATTGATTTGTCTTTTTTAAGTCAAGGTGTTTATACGATTAAATATAATGTCAAAGATTTCCAATACTCAGGTAAAGTTTTAAAGATTAATTAAAAATATTTATATAGGTTCCGTCAAAACTTGTATTATATCTTTTAAGAGGGATATTCGCGGGTCCTTCATAAACACTTCCATCAAGAAGCAAAAATTTTGATCCGCAGCAACTATCTACCGCGAACAACATATTTTCTTCTAAGTTGACCTGTGAGCAAGAATTATTTGGTTGAAAAGTACAGTTTCTTTCATAAGCCATATATTCACCTGAAGGATGGTGGTATATTATAATACCCTTAACACCACAACAATATCCACTTATACCTAGGCTTTCTGAAGCGTTTATCTGTATCGCGTTCCCTACTGTTGATAGACTATTGTAAAAAGGTAGTTGTATGTTGATGCTAAAATTAACTAAGACGTTGTCTATTTCTTCATTTTCTGGCTGACAATTAATAATTAACATGATTAAAGACATTATTAATATTTTTCTAATCATAGGATTTTAAATTATATATTGTTAAATAATTTTCTAAAAACTTTTTTTAGTTTTCTTAAATATATATATTGCACCACTAAATTATGTTAAGATTTTTAATTTTCACATTTTTATCTGTATTATTATCATTGAGTGCTTTCTCTCAAAGAGGTGTAATAAAAGGAACCGTGAAGGACGCTTCAAATGGAGAGCCTGTACCTTTTGCTAATGTTGTTTTGCTTGAGGGCGATAGTGAGGTAGATGGTGCTACTACAGATTTTAACGGAAATTATACAATAAAAGATATTCATCCAGGTAAGTATAATTTATCTGCAAGTTTTGTTGGTTATCAGACTCAAAAAATTACAGGTTTGGTTGTAGCTGCTGATAAAATTACTTTTTATGATTTTAAAATGAGTTCAGGTGTCAAGATAGATGCTGTTAAGGTTATAGAGTATAAAAAACCTTTATTAGATAAAGATAATCCAACAAATAAATATGCTACCTCAGAGGAGGTTACTAGAATGCCAACTAGAAGTGTTTCTTCTGTTGCTGCAACTACAGGAGGTGTTTATAAACAAGATGAAAACAGTGCTGTTAATGTAAGGGGTTCAAGAGATAATGCAACTGATTATTATGTAGACGGTATGTTAGTTAGAGGTAATTTAGGTTTAGCTCAGTCTAGTATTGAGCAAATAGCTATTTTAACTGGAGGTGTTCCAGCTAAATATGGAGATGCTACAGGTGGTATAATTAGTTTAACAACAAAAGGTCCTTCTCAAAAGTTTAAAGGAGGGATAGAATATGTTACATCAAATATTTTTGATACTTATAATTACAATTTACTTGGTTTTTCTGCAACTGGTCCAATAATAAAGAAAAAAAAGATAGATGGAAGTAAGGGTAGAGCTATTTTGGGTTTCTTTGTAGCTGGAGAAGGTAGAGTTACCTCTGATACAGATCCTTCAGCTATAGGTATGTGGAAGATTAAAGATGATTCTTTAGCTTGGTTAAAAAACAACCCTTTTAGAGTTTCTCCTATTAGTCAGTCAGGTCAATTAGGTTTATTATCTAATGCTGAGTTTTTGTCTGAAGATGATTTTGAAAACATACAGTCAAAATTAAATAATGGAGAAAGTGGTTACAGAATTAATGCTAAGATAGACTTTAAACCTACTTTAGGAGTTAATTTAACTTTTGGAGCTTCTCATGATTTTGAAGATGATGATTTTCATCAACAAGGTTATTCTTTACTGAATTGGGATAATATGCCTCATTATTTAACTACTACGCAACGTCTTTTTGGAAGAATAACTCAAAAATTTGGAAGTCAAGATGATAGCAAAGAGTCTTCTTCTCTAGTAAAAAATGCATTTTATAGTATTAATTTCGATTATAATAAATACGCTTATGATTTAGAACATAAAAATCATGGTAGTGATCTTTTTAATTATGGATATGTAGGCAGATTCCAAACTTATCAAGATAAATTTTTTGTTGATTCTTTAGTTAACGGTGATCCTCAGCAAGCTATAGCAGTTCATGTTGCTAATTTTGACACTTTATATACATTTGAACCTTCAAATATAAACCCAGACTTATCTTCTTATACTAGCGCTTATTATGATTTATATGAATCTAATGTTGGTTCTATAACTAATCAATATCTTTTACAGGGCTTGGGTCTTAGAAATGGAGATCAACCTAGTAGAGTTTATTCTTTGTGGGATAACTTTGGAGATATATACGGCGCTTATAGAAAATACGACACGAGACAATTCTCTGTTAAAGCTGAAGCAGCTGCTGATATTGGAGACCACGAAATATCTTTTGGTTTTGAATATCAAAAAAGAAAGTTTAATTATTTTTATTGTGCAGCCCCATCTTTATGGAATCGTATGAGAGCTTTAACAAACACTCATATTTTAGAGTTAGATACTGTTGCTAATTATACTTACGTTAATCAAAGCACTGGTGAAACCATGACTAGTCAAATAGACCCATGGAATATTGGTTCAGAATGGACTTTTCAAGACACAATTACATTTGATAGAATGTTTGTGGGTGATGCGCAATCTTATTTTGATCTTATGTTAAGAAATAAAGTTGGTGCAGGACAATTAGAGTTTATAGATGTAGATTCTTATGATCCTTCTATTTTTTCTTTAGATATGTTTACTGCTGATGAGTTGTTAGCAGACGCCTCTTATTATGTGTATTATTATGGTTACGATCATACAGGTAACGAATTAAATTATAGACCTACCTTACAAGATTTTTTTAATAAACAAAATAGCTTAGGTCAATATGAAAGACCAGTAGCTCCTTTTGAACCTATATACGCTTCTGGATATATTCAAGATAAATTTTCTGTAGATGATTTGATTTTTAATATAGGAGTTAGAGTTGATAGATATGATGCTAATCAACAAGTATTAAAAGATAAATATTTGTTTCACGATGCTTATACTGCAGGTGAAGTAAATGAGATTGCAGGTATAAATATAAATCATCCTGATAATATAGGATCAGATTATGTAGTTTATGTTGACGATTTTGTGAATCCTTCTTTTATTACTGGCTATAGAAATGAAGACAAATGGTATAATACAAATGGAGTTGAAATTTCAGATCCTACTATTATTACTGATCAATCAAATGGTAAAATAGCTCCATATTTAATTGATGACACTCCTGATAGGAGTGAGAGATATTTGGCTTTTGAAGATTATCAGCCAGAACTGGTCTTTATGCCAAGAATATCTTTTTCTTTCCCTATATCTGATCAGGCACAGTTTTTTGCACATTATGATGTGTTAACACAAAGACCTCCTGATGGAGGAAGGTTAAATCCTTTTGATTATTATTTTATAGAAAATGAAGTAGGAGGTAGGATAAATAATCCTGACTTGAAAATGGAAAAAACAATAGATTATGAAGTTGGTTTTGCTCAAACTTTAAGTAGAAAGTCTTCTTTAACTCTTTCAGCTTTTTACAGAGAGCTTAGAGACATGATACAGGTTACAAATGTTTTATACGCTTATCCTGCAACTTATGAAACTTATGGTAACTTAGATTTTGGTACAGTTAAAGGTTTTACTGTATCATATGACTTAAGAAGAACAGGTAATGTTAGTTTTACTGCTAATTATACACTACAGTTTGCTAATGGTACTGGGTCTAGCGCCACTTCTGGTTCTAGCCTTATAAATACTGGAATGCCTAATTTAAGAACTTTATTACCTTTAAGTTATGATCAAAGACACGCTTTGACTGCCACAGTTGATTACAGATATAGTTCAGGTAAAGATTACAATGGATTGTTTTTATTTGGAAAACCTATTTTTGCTAATTCTGGAGCTAATTTAATTTTTTCTGCAGGCTCTGGGACTCCTTTTAGTAAACAAAGTAATATTACTCAGGAGGCAGCAAGTGGAATAAATGATAGATCTATACTAGAAGGTAGTTTGTATGGTTCTAGATTGCCTTGGTCATATAGAATTTCTACTCGTTTTAACAAACAATTTGAAATAAAGTGGGAGAAAGAAAATGGTAATATGAAAAAAATAGGTTTAAACGTTTATGTGCAAATTCAAAACTTATTAAATACTCAGAATATAATTTCTGTTTATAGAGCTACTGGTAACCCAGATGATGATGGTTATTTATCTGCGGCAGGATCTCAGTCTGAAATTAATACAAAAAATAACCCATCTTCTTTTATAAATTTATATGAGATGGCAGTTAATAATCCTAATAATTATAGTATGCCTAGAATGGCTAGATTAGGAATAACTTTAGACTTTTAAATTATGAAGAAATATATATTCATATTATTATGTTTATTTACATTAAATTCTTTTGCTAAGGAAAACTATAGTTTAAATAGTGCAGTTAATAATCATTCTTCTTCTGATGTTAATGATTTGAGGGCAGCTGCCTCAGGGTGTGCTCCAGCTACATCTCAAACAGACTTGGATGTAAACAATATTAGAACAGCAATATTAGCAGGAGGAGATATGTGGTGGGATCTTAATGATGCTAGATATGAAATACCTAAAGGAGGAGGTAAACACTCAATGTTTGCTGGAGCTTTATGGATAGGAGGTGTTTCTGATGGAGGACAACTTAAGGTTGCAGCAATGACTTACAGACAAGATGGTAATGATTTTTGGCCAGGCCCAATAGATGATTTGACTGCTACTACAACAGATCAAGAGTGTACAATATGGGATAAGCACTTCAAAATAACAAGAGAAGAAGTAGATAATTTTGTTTCATATATAAGTGATCCTTCTAGTATGCCAGGATATACTATTCCTCAATCAATTAGAGAATGGCCAGCTAAAGGTAATGTTCAAGGTGTTGTTCCTTTATCTCAGTATGAAGGAGTTGCTCCTTTTTATGATGTTAACGGAGATGGAATTTATAATCCAGAAGATGGTGATTATCCAGATTATAATGTTACTGGACAAAATGATAATGCGTCCTTGTTTGGGGATCAAACTTTATTTTGGGTATTTAATGATAAAGGTAATGTTCATACAGAAACAGGAGGTGATGCTATAGGTTTAGAAATACATGCACAAGCATTTGGTTTTGCTACTGATGATGAGATAAATGACATGACCTTTTATGCTTATAAAATTATAAATAAGGCAACAACTAATTTAAACGAAACTTATTTTGGGCAGTGGGTTGATCCTGATTTAGGTTATTACCTTGATGATTATGTTGGTTGTGATGTGTCAAGAGGTTTAGGTTATTGTTATAATGGTGATGCCGAGGATGAGGGTGTTTCAGGTTATGGTTTTAATCCACCTGCAATAGGTGTTGATTTTTTTGAAGGACCTTTAGCTGATATAGGAGACGGTGTAGATAATGATAGAGATTGCATTGTTGACGAAGATGGAGAGTTAATAATAATGTCAAAGTTTGTTTATTATAATAACGATTTTACTGTTACTGGTAATCCAGAGGGAGCTGAAGACGTTTATAACTATTTGAGAGCAATCTGGAAAGATGGAGTTCCTTTTACATACGGTGGAAATGGTAAAGAAGGAACAGAAGTTTGTGACTTTATGTTTCCTGGAGATAGTGACCCTAATGGATGGGGTATAGGAGGAGATTGTGGGAATGTTCTTTCAAGGCCTACATGGAGTGAAGAAACAGCAGGTAATATACCTGCAGACAGAAGATTTTTACAGTCAGCTGGTCCTTTCACTTTGAGTCCAGGTGCTGTAAATGATATTACTGTTGGTGTTATTTGGGCAAGAGCATCTTCTGGTGGACCCATGGCTTCAGTTAATTTAGTAAGAGTTTTTGATGACAAAGCACAAGCTTTATTTAATAATAACTTTAAAGTTGTTGATGGACCTGATGCTCCTACACTTGATATTGTTGAATTAGATCAACAATTAGTTATAACTTTATCAAATGAATTGACTTCAAATAACTACCAAGAAGCATATAAAGAAAAAGACCCTTATATAAGTAATTCTTCAGATACAAATTATGTTTTCGAAGGTTATAAAGTTTTTCAATTGAAAGATAATACTGTCACAGTTAACGACTTGAATAACCCTGATAAAGCAAGAATGATATTCCAATGTGATATTGAAAATGATGTTTCTCAAATCGTGAATCATTATTTTGATTTAAGTTTGGATGCTTGGTTACCAGTAGAAGAAGTTAATGGTAATAATCAAGGTATCAGACACACTTTTAGTGTCACTGAAGATGAATTTGCTACAGGTAATAAAACTTTAGTTAATCACAAAACATACTACTTTTTAGCTTTAGCTTATGGTTTTAATGGAGCTGAAATAAATGCAAATCCTTATAATCCTCTTGATGGTCAAAACCAACCTTATAAACAAGGAAGAAAAAATATATTTAGTTATAGCGCTATACCTCACAATAATACTCCAGAGAATTTTGGTACTATTTTGAACTCTCAATATGGTGATGGTGTAGAAATAACCAGGATAGAAGGAACTGGTAATGGGGGGTTTGCTTTAAAAATTAATCAAGCTACAGAGGATGAAATCTTATTATTAGGTTCGTCTGATAATCCTACTTATATGCCAAATAATGGGCCTGTTGATATTAAGGTTTATGATCCAGCAAATGTTACATCAGGAACCTTTACTTTGAAATTTGATGGAGTAGAAGATACTGCTAGATGGTCTCTATATGATGATAATGGTCAATTTGTGGTTAATTCAGCTCAGACTATCCAAGTTGGTAATGAACAATTACTCCCTAGCTTAGGAATATCTATTAATGTGGCTCAAGTTTCTAGTCCAAAATACATAAATCCTGCTTCAGGTTCTTTGGATTTATATGTAACAGGATCGGGAGTAGATGCTTTAACAAAGGAATGTGGCTTAATAGAATCTTCTATAGAGTTTGATGATGTTTATCAGAGTTGGTTGACAGGTGTTGCTGATGGAGATGGTGTAGATGGAGATTGGGCAACTAATTGGATAAGAGCTGGTGACTTTGAATATGATTTTGGGTCTCAAGATCCAGATGCTAGAACTGATTTTAACGATTATTCTTATGGTTCTTATGAATCTGATTTAACTGAGTGTTTTGAGCAAATTTTAGGAGGATCTGTTTCTCCTTATAAGTTCACTTCTTATTTTCATGATGGTCCTGCTGTTTCTGCTGCTGTTCACAATTATGTTGACTTAAACAATCTTCAAAGTGTGAAATTAGTTTTTACTGCAAATAAATCATTATGGACAAGATGTATTGTTTTAGAATCTCAAGATGAGCCATCTCAAGCTTATGGCTATGACCCAACAGGAGCTTTTGATTCACACTGTAAAATGTATCCTCGTAGGTCTCCTTCTGTTAATAAGGATGGTTTGCCAGATGGCACAGGTAGTGGTATGGGTTGGTTCCCTGGATATGCAATAAATCTAGAAACAGGAGAAAGAGTAAATATAATGTTTGCTGAAGATAGTTGGTTAACTCAAGAAAATGGTAGAGATATGATTTGGAATCCTACTTCTAATATTGAAACAGATGTATCTCCTTCATATCAGTTTACTACAGACCATGAATTCTCTGGAGGTACTTATTTGTTAGGAGGTAAACATTTTGTTTACATAATGAGTAGTAAGTATGATTCTTGTAATTCATATATGTCTAGCACAAGATTTGGAAGCACTCAAGTTGCTAATGGACAATTTAATACTGGTGCAATGATTCAAGTTTTTAGAGAGGCTATGTGGGTAGCTTTCCCTCTTTTAAATCCTAATTTTGAATTAACATCTGTAGAAGAAGGACTGATACCGACTAAAACTACAGTTTATTTAAATGTTAAGAAACCTTATAAAAAATATATTTGTGATGATTGTGATATTGTTAATGATGAAAATCCTATGTATGTTTTCTCTACAGATAATGTTGCAACTACAGTGCAAAGTAAAGATGCTCAAGTAGAAGCTATTGATTTAATTAATGTGGTTCCTAATCCTTATTATGCTTACTCAGATTATGAAAACAATCAGTTAGATAATAGAATTAAAATAACAAATTTACCTCAATCTTGTGATATCAAAATCTATACACTTAGTGGTAGTCTTGTTAAAGAGTTTTATAAAGATGACCCTACGGTGACATCTTTGGATTGGGATTTAAAAAACAATTATGGTATACCTATAGCTAGTGGATTGTATATTATACATATAAATGTTAAAGATCAAAATGGCAATATAGTTGGAGAGCGTGTTTTAAAATGGTTTGGAGTAATGAGACCAATAGATTTAGATACTTTTTAATATGAAAAAAAATATTTTAATACTTTTTGTTTGCTTTGTTTACTTTTCCGCTTTTGGAGGGAATGAGCAGCGTGTAGGTCAAGCTGGTGGGACTCAGCTTCTAATTAATCCTTGGGCAAGAAGTTCTGGATGGGGTTTGTCTAACTCAGCAAGTATTCGTGGTTTAGAAGCTCAGTTTGCAAATGTAGCAGGTTTAGCTTTTACTAATAGTACTGAGTTGGTTTTATCAAGAACTAATTGGCTTTCTTCAGGAGGAGGCATGTCAGTTGGTAATATTAATTCCTTTGGATTTTCACAGAAAGTAGGTGAGTCAGGAGTTTTAGCAATGGGCATAATGACTTTAAATTTTGGTGATATAGATATTACAACTGTTGATTTACCTGAAGGTGGTATAGGTAGTTTTTCTCCTAGTTTTTCTAATATAGGTATTTCTTACGCTAAAGAATTTTCCAACAGTATATATGGAGGTTTTACTCTTAGAGTTATATCTGAAAGAATATCTAATGTTTCTTCTGGAGGAATGGCTTTTGATGCAGGTATTCAATATGTTACAGGTGATAACGACAGAGTTAAGTTTGGTGTTGCTTTGAGAAATGTTGGACCTAGGCTTATGTTTAAAGGAGATGGTTTGTCTTTTAGGGGATGGGTCAATAATGATGATTATACAATGACATTAGAACAACGTTCAGAAGGTTATGAATTACCCTCTTTGTTAAATATAGGATTGTCTTATGATATTTTGCCAGCACAATTTCACAGAATAACTACTGCTGCAACATTTACGTCTAATGCTTTCCAAAAAGATCTTTATAGGTTTGGGTTTGAATATTCTTTTAGAGATATGTTTATGTTTAGAAGTGGATATGTATTGGAGCCAGAATCTTCATTAGATAATTCAACTTTCCTTAAAGGACCTACAGCTGGATTTACTATAGAGGTTCCTCTTGGAGGAACTAAGTTTGGATTGGATTATTCTTATAGACATTCAGACCCTTTTCAAGGTAGTCATTCTTTTGGTTTAAGAATAGATTTATAAATTTTATTTGTTATGTCTCTAAATTATTACACTCAGGAAAGTTTCGATAAATTAAAAGAAAAATTAAATAATTTAAAAAATATTGAAAGGCCTAGTATAGCTAGACAAATAGCTGAAGCTAGGGATAAAGGAGATTTGTCAGAAAACGCAGAATATGCTGCAGCTAAAGATGCTCAGTCTTTATTGGAGACAAAAATTTCAGAAATAGAAGAAAACTTGGGTAATGCTAAAATTGTAGATGCGGATAAATTAGATAATTCAAAAGTAACTTTAATGTCAAAAGTTACTATACTAAATATTAATAATAATACAGAAATGGTTTACACTTTAGTGCCTGAAAATGAATCTAATATTTCTGAGGGTAAAATATCTATTAATTCACCAGTTTCTAAAGGTTTATTAGGTAAGGTTGAAGGAGATAAAGTTTCCATAAATGTCCCTAATGGTAAGATGGATTTTAAAGTAATAAAAATATCAAAATAATTGAGTTCAGTTTTTTCTAAAATAATTTCAGGTGACATTTCTTGTTACAAAGTAGCTGAGGATGAATATAATTTAGCTTTTTTAGATATAAACCCTCTAAAAGAAGGACATACTTTAGTTATTCCTAAAAAAAATATTGATTATATTTTTGATTTAGATAATGACAGTTACATGAGTTTATGGTTTTTTGCAAAAAAAACAGCAGATAATATATATAAAAAAATAAAATGCAAAAGAGTTGCTATAGTTGTTTTAGGCTTAGAGGTTCCTCATGCTCACATTCATTTAATTCCAATTGAATCTGAAAAAGACTTAGATTTCAACAAAGAGAGACTTTCTTTTTCTGATTTTGATTTTAAAAATACTTTAAGTTTGATTTCTAAATAATTTTATCTTTATTTTTGTCTATGAAACTACTCCAGTCTTTGTATGAAGATTTGAAATTAGTATTATTTTTTTGATAATAATGACACAAAGCAACAGCTAATCCATCTGTTCCGTCTAAGTATTTTGGTATTTCAATGTTCAGTATACTTTTTAACATTCCTGCTACTTGTTCCTTTGAAGCATTACCATTACCTGTAATAGATTGTTTTATTTTTTTAGGTGAGTATTCAAATATAGGTATATCTCTAAAAAGACTAGCAGCCATTGAAACACCTTGAGCTCTTCCTAGTTTTAACATTGATTGTACATTTTTGCCATAGAAAGGAGCTTCAAAAGCAACTTCGTCAGGTTTGTATGTGTCAATTAGTTTTAGTGTTTCAATAAATATACTTTTTAATTTCAAGGCATGATTTTTAAGTTTGTTTAATTTCACAATTTCAATTTTTTCACACTTAATAAACTTTCCATTTATATTTATAACTCCAACCCCCATTATATTTGTTCCAGGGTCTATTCCTAAAATAATTTTTTCTTTATTCAAAACTTTAATAATTTTATATATTAACTTTCAATATTAAATTTATTTTCGTGAATCAAAAACTAAAAAATATTTTTTTTTCAATTAAAATAAAACATCCTCTTTTAAATTTAGGCTTTTTATATCTTTTAATAGGTTTCTTGTTTTCTTTTTTTGCTTATTTTTTTATACCAGATAAGTCTCAAAATGCTAATGAAATGATATTAGAATTATCTCATGTTAAACCAGGATATAATTCTCAAATATTACATATTTATAATAACAGTGATTACATTCATGAAAATAAAATTAAATCAATTTTATTTGGAGAACAAAAACAATATGATGTTCATGCTATAGATTCATTTTTTCACAAAGGAGATACTTTGTTTTTTAATAAAAATAAATCTAATTTTTTCTATAAAATTAACACAACTGAAAAAAAGTTTAAAATCACAAAAAGACATTTTATTTTGGGGTCAGACCGTTTTGGTAGAGATTTTTTTAGTAGGCTTGTTTTAGGTTTTAGGGTTTCTATGGTGATAGGTTTGTTTTCTGTTTTGATTTCTATTTTTATAGGAGTTGTTTTAGGAGTAATAGCAGGGTATTATAATAAGTTTGATAATTTTGTAATGTGGTTAATTAATGTTTTTTGGTCAATACCAACTTTATTGTTAGTTATAGTTATATCTCTAGTTTTAGGTAAAGGTTTTTGGCAGGTTTTTTTAGCAATAGGTTTAACTATGTGGGTAGATACAGCTAGAATTGTCAGAGGTCAAGTTAAGGTTATTGCTAATAAAGAATTTATTGAGTCAGCAAAGTCTATAGGTGCAAGTGATTTTAGAATTTTATTTTTTCATATTATTCCAAATTTATTTTCTTTAATATTAATATTATCTGCAAATAATTTTGCAACAGCTGTTCTTCTTGAATCAGGTTTAAGTTTCTTAGGTATAGGCGTACAACCTCCAATGCCTTCTTGGGGGGGTGTTATTAGAGATAATTTTGCTCAAATCACAATGAGTAATGCTTATTTAGCTATTTTTCCAGGTGTTTGTTTGATGTTGTTGATATTGTCTTTAATATTTATAGGTAATGGTTTAAGAGATAAATTAGATATTAAAATTTAATTAAACTCTCTATCAACAAAGTATTCCAAGCTTTTTTTATTTCATTTTCCTGTAAGAATTCCTTAGCTTTTTCAAATAAAATTATTTTTATTTTTTTGTGATTATATTTTTCTTTTATTATTTGATTTATTTCAATATTGTTTTCTAAAAACAAGCTTACATCTTCTTTTGTGGGAAGATTATCTATGTTTCCTAACTTGCCTATATCATTTTCGTCAAATAAACTATTGTTCTTTATTTCATCTGGTATATTGTCAACTCCAATTCCTAGTTTCTTGTTAGGTTTTGCTACTTCAAATAAAGATTCGAAGTTTGTTTCACAGTACCAGTTGCCATTTAACCTTCCTACAAGATTTATTTTTTTTCTATCAATATCTCCTTCATTATTTATTATATCTTTTTTTATATGAATCATTTTAATCTCACATATTATTAAGTTACCTGCTCCATTTTTTTCCCCTAAGCTTATTACTTCTTTTACTTTACATTCAAAGCTTATAGGTGATTCTTTTACCCTAAAAGGCTTTATTGTTTCTGACTTAACAGCTTGTAATCCTGCCTTCAAGAATTCATTTACACCTTTATCATATTCACAGCTAGAAAGAGAAACTTTTTCTACTATATCTCTTGTAACTACATTTATTACAACCTCTTTTGTTTTTTTTATGTTTTCTAAAGTATGTTTTGTGGTGTTGTCTCTAATTCTTCTTGCAGGTGAAAATATAGCTATAGGTGGATTTGCACTAAAAACATTAAAAAAACTAAAAGGGCTAAGATTAGGTTTTCCGTTAGCGTCTATTGTGCTAGCTAGCGCTATTGGTCTTGGCGCAACTGCGCCTAAAAGTATTTTTTGTATTTCTTGTGTTTTTGATGTTTGAGTGTTAATTTTTACTGTTTCCATTTTACAAAATTAGCATTATTATTTTTCAATGAATTATATATATCAATAAATTATATATATTTACTTTTTTTTGCGGGTGTGGTGAAATTGGTAGACACGCTAGACTTAGGATCTAGTGCCGCAAGGCTTGGGGGTTCGAGTCCCTTCACCCGCACAATATTTTATAAAATGGCAGTAAAAGACAAAAAAATAAATGAAAATCATCGATTAATATCGATTTCTTTAAATGAATCTGATTACAGTGAAAGTTATAATAAGTCTATTTCTAGATACTCAAAAAACATATCATTAAATGGTTTTAGAAAAGGATTTGTTCCTAAAGGATTAGTGGTTAAGATGTATGGCAAGGCTATTCTTTCAGAAGAAATAAATAAATTATTTTCTGAAAAACTTAATAATTATGTTGTTGAAAAGAAATATAATTTAATTGGGGAGCCAATAGCTTCCAGTCAAATTAAAGAACAAGATTTAAATTTTGGTAACACTATTGATTTAGATTTTGAAATAGGTATAGCTCCTAAAATTAATGTTAAATTGATAGATAAAAAATCTTTTAATTATTATAACATTAATCCAGCTAAGGAAGACATTGACAAACATATAGTTTCAATGAGAAAAAGATACGGAAGTATGACTAGCCCAGATTTAGTTGAAGATGAAGATGTGTTAATGGGGGACTTTGAAGAAGTTGATTCAAAAAATAATAAAGTTTTAAATGGTGTTTCTAATTCGGGGACAATTTCTCTACTTTCTATAAAAGACAAAAAATTAAAAAGTATTTTTTTAGGTATTAAAAAAAATACAAAAGTTATAATTAAAGATATTAGGAAGACTTTTTCTAATGAATCAGATTTATGCTCTTTGTTGAATATTAAGAAAGAACAGCTGGATAGTATGTCTTCTTTGTTTTCATTTGAGTTAAAAAACATACAGAGAGTAACAATGGCTTCATTAAATGAAGATTTTTTTAAAAAGGTTTATCCGGATACTAAAATA
The DNA here is from genome assembly GCA_002706465.1 of Flavobacteriales bacterium. Lineage (GTDB taxonomy): Bacteria > Bacteroidota > Bacteroidia > Flavobacteriales > SAT41. The sequence continues at coordinate 22,842 of PALO01000045.1, read as the reverse complement.
AAAGACTCTAAAATTTTTGAAGATAAAATTAAAGAAGAGATTTCTTTAAATTATCAAAAGGATACGGATATGTTATTTAAGTATAATATTTATGATGATTTCATGGATAATGTTGATATACCTGATGTTTTTTTAAAGAAATGGCTTGTAAGTAGAAACTCATTATCTGAAAAAGAAATTTCAAAAGAATATAAAAATTACTCTAAATATTTTAAAAGTCAATTAATTGAAGGAGGTATTATATCTTTTGCTAAGATTAATGTTTCTAAAGAGGATTTGGAAAGTGTTGCGAAAAAAAATGTTATTGATCAGTTTAAGTATTATGGTAATAGGAATATTGATGAAAATCACTTAAAGCAATTCACTAAACAGATTTTAGAAAACAAAGAAGAATTAAAAAGATTAAATGAAGTTGTTTTGAGTGACAAGGTTATATCTTTCCTTAAAACTTACGTAAAAATTAAAGAAAAATCTATTTCAATGACTGAATTTATTAAATTAGCAGATAAATATAAAAAGTAATTTAATGAAAGAGTTTGATAAATTTGCAATTAAAAATCAAGGTATTAGTAGCTTAACACTAGACAGGTTTTATTCTGCTTATGGTAATTATATTTCACCAACAATTATTGAAGAAAGACAAATGAATATAGCCACTATGGATGTTTTCTCTCGTTTAATGATGGATAGAATTATCTTTTTAGGAGTTCCTATTAATGATTATGTAGCTAATATTATCCAGGCTCAGTTATTATTTTTAGAAAACAATAACCCAAAGCAAGATATTACCATATATTTAAATAGTCCAGGTGGTAGTGTTTATGCTGGATTAGGTATTTATGATACCATGCAGTATATATCTTCTGATGTTTTAACTGTATGCACAGGGATGGCAGCTTCTATGGCAGCTGTACTTCTATGCGCAGGCACAAAAGGAAAAAGAACAGCTTTAAAACATTCTAGAGTTATGATTCATCAACCTCTTGGTGGAGCTCAAGGTCAGGCTTCAGATATTGAAATCACAGCTAGAGAAATACAAAAGTTAAAAAAAGAATTATATGAAATAATTTCTAATCACACTGGAAAAGACTACGATCAAGTTTATAAAGATGGAGATAGAGATTTTTGGATGAAGTCAGATGAAGCCCTAAAGTATGGGATGATAGATCAGGTAGTAACTTAATTTTTTTATTTGGTGTCAGAAAAAAAAAATAATCTTTTTTGTTCTTTTTGTGGTTCTTATAAAAAGGATTGTAAAATCTTAATTCAAGGATTAGAATCTAATAAAGTTCATATTTGTGGCAATTGTATATTTAAGGCTTATGAGTTAATAGGTAAAGATTACAAAGATGAAAATAATATTGATTTTGATTTTAAGGGTTTTTCGCCAAAAAAAATAAAGAATCATTTAGATAATTACGTGATCTCTCAAGAATATGCTAAGAAAATTTTGTCAGTGGCAGTATATAACCATTATAAAAGAATATTTTCTAAACAAAAAAAGGATATATCAATTGATAAATCTAATATACTGTTAATAGGTAGTACTGGTACAGGTAAAACTTTATTAGCTAAAACTATAGCATCTATTTTAGAGGTTCCTTTCTGTATAGTAGATGCAACTGTTTTAACTGAAGCAGGTTACGTAGGGGAAGATGTTGAGAGTATTTTGTCTCGTCTTTTACAAGTTGCTGACTATAATGTAAAAAAAGCGGAATTAGGTATAATTTACATAGATGAAATAGATAAAATTGCAAGAAAATCTGATAATCCTTCAATAACTAGAGATGTTTCTGGAGAAGGAGTGCAGCAAGCTTTATTAAAGTTACTGGAAGGAACCACCGTTAATGTACCACCAAAAGGAGGAAGAAAGCATCCTGATCAAAAGTTTATTTCTTTAAATACAAGTAATATTTTATTTATTTGTGGAGGTGCTTTTGATGGAATAGATTTTTTTATAAAAAAAAGAATTAAACAGAATCAATTAGGTTATTTTAATCAAAATAAATCTAATGAAGAAAACATCAAGTCTTATATTATGCCTAAAGATTTAAAATCTTATGGTTTTATTCCAGAAATTATAGGAAGATTACCTGTTTTAAGTCCCTTAGATAATTTGAGTAAAAAAGACTTAAAAGAGATTTTATTATCTACTAAAAATTCTATTATAAAACAATATAAAACATTATTCAAATATGATGATGTTGTTTTAGATTTCGAACCACAAGTATATGATTATATTGTAGGAAAAGCTATAGATTTTGATTTAGGAGCAAGAGGATTAAAGTCAATATGTGAAAGTATATTAATAGATTACATGTTTAATATTGAAAAAGGATCTAAGATAATTGTTGATATTAATTATGCTAAAAAGCAATTAGAAAAAACTAATTTTAAAAAAGCTTCTTAGTTTTTTAATGTATATTCATAAATATCAAATTCATATTTATGTTTTTCATCTATTTTTTGATTAAATATTTTTTTCTCTTCCCATTCATTTTTGTTTATTGATGGAAAGTAAGTGTCTCCTTTTAAAAATGTTTTAACTCTTGTTATGTACATTTTTGAAACTAGGTTTTTGTTTATAGAGTATTTGTAAATTTCTCCTCCACCTATTATAAAAGGCTCTTTGTCTCCAGATATAATAGCATGCCCGATGGCTTCTTCTATTGAGTTTTTTATTATACAGTTTTCTATTTTTAATTCAGTGTTTTTTGTAACAATAATATTTGTTCTTTCTTTTAGAGGACGAAATTTTTCTGGTATTGAAAAGAAGTTTTTTCTACCCATTATGATATTATGATGTTTTGTTTTGTCTACAAAAAAACTCATATCTTTTTTTAAGTCCCAAAGTAGTTTTTGGTTATTTCCGATAACGTGGTTTTCAGTTATAGCTGCAATTAATGACACTTTTTTCATAATATTAAACTGCTACTTTACCTTTTATGTGAGGGTGGCAGTCGTAGTTTTTTAATTCAAAATCTTCATATTTAAATTCAAATATATTTTTGATGCTTTTATTAATCTCCATAGTTGGTAGTTTTTTACAATCTCTACTGAGTTGTAATTTTACTTGTTCGAAATGATTTGTATAAATATGTGCATCACCTAAAGTATGTACAAAATCTCCTAATTTTAAATTACACACTTGAGCTACCATAATAGTTAGTAATGCATATGACGCTATATTAAAAGGAACCCCTAAGAATATATCTGCACTTCTTTGATAAAGTTGACATGATAATTTGTTTTCTGCAACATAAAATTGAAAGAAAGTGTGACAAGGAGGAAGGGCCATTTGTGCTATTTCACCAACATTCCAAGCACTTACTATAATTCTTCTACTATCAGGATTTGTTTTTAAAGTTTCTATGACTTGATTAATTTGATCTATATGTTTACCGTCTGGTGTTGGCCAATTTCTCCATTGATATCCATATACATGACCTAAATCTCCATTCTCATCTGCCCATTCATCCCATATTCTAACACCGTTATCTTTGAGGTACTTTATATTTGTGTCTCCTTTTAAAAACCAAAGTAATTCATGTATAATTGATTTAAGATGTAGTTTTTTAGTTGTAACACAAGGGAACCCTTTTGATAAATCAAATCTCATTTGATGTCCAAAAATACTTTTAGTGCCAGTTCCAGTTCGGTCTTCTTTTAGAACTCCATCATCCATTACTTTTTGCATTAAATTTAAATATTGTTGCATTTTTATTTTGTAATATATTATAAAATCATTCCTACAATAGTTGCCGTGCAAAAACATGCTAGTGTTCCCGCTATTAAAGAGTAAATTCCCAATTTAGCTAAATCAGATATTCTGCTTGGCGCTAATGACCCTATTCCTCCTATTTGTATTCCTATGGAAGAAAAATTAGCAAATCCACATAGTAGGTATGTTGCTATTATTATAGATCTTTCTGAGAGTTGACCTTCTTTAATCATTTTACCCAAAGAATCATATGCTATAAATTCATTTATTATTGTTTTTTCTCCTATTAATTGTCCTACAAGTGTGATGTCTGTTTTGCAAACACCCACTATCCATGCAAAAGGTGCCATAACATATCCTAAAATGTTTTGTAAATTTAAGTCATTTGAAAAAATACCTAAAATATAGTTTATCATAGATATTAATGAAATAAAGACCAAAAGCATTGCGCCAACATTGACTGCTAATTTGATTCCCTGTACGGTTCCTTTTGATATTGATTCAAGAACATTTACCCCTAAACTTTCATTAGATATTTTCATGCTATTATTTACTTTAACTGTTTCTGGTATTAGTATTTTTGACATTACTATTGCTGCAGGGGCTGACATTATTGAAGCTGCGAGTAGGTGTTTTGCGAATTTTATTTGTTCTTCATAGCTTTCACCTCCTAGAAAACTAATAAAAGCAACAAAAACACCTCCAGCAATGGTGGACATTCCTCCACTCATTAAACACATTAGTTCTGATTTAGTCATGTTTTTTATATAAGGTTTGACTAAAAGAGGAGATTCTGTTTGTCCTAAAAAAATATTTCCAATAGCTGATAGACTTTCAGCTCCTGAAAGTTTCATTGTTTTCTTCATTAACCAAGCACAACCGTAGATTATTTTTTGTAATATTCCAAAATAAAAAAGCACACTAGTTAGAGCTGAAAAGAATATAATTGTAGGCAGTATTTTAAAAGCAAATACAGCGCCAAAAGAATTGTCATGTACTAAAGTGGATCCGAAAAGGAAAACTGATCCTTGTTCAGCGAAAGATAATGTTTTTACAAAAACTTTGCTTATAACGTCAAAGAAGTCATGTATGAATCCAATTTTTAATATTGCGAAAGCAAAAAGAAACTGTATTGAAAACCCCCATATCACTAATCTCCATGATATTTTCTTTTTGTTTTTACTTAAAATAAATCCTATCAATGTTAGTATTGTTATACCAACTATACCTCTTATTACATTTTCTAATTCAAAATTCATTTTTTATATTTTGTATTTCATCTCTTATTATAGAAGCTTGTTCGTAATTTTCTGATTTTATGCAAAGTTCTAATTCTTTTTCTAATTCTTTTATGCTTTTGAATTCTTTTTTGTTTTTATATGTTTTTATATTATAGCTAGCTTCTTTCATTACGTTTTCAAAACAATATATTGGCACATTTAGTTTGCAAGCCATTGCTACTGCATCAGAAGTCCTACTGTCTATTTCTATTTTATTATTTTCTTTATTTTCGAAAAACATTTTAGAATAAAAAACACCATATCCTTTTCTGTCTATTTTGACTTTGTTGATAATTACGTGGGTTAAATTTATTTTGTAGTTATTAGTTATTTTTACGAATATTTCATGGGTGTTTGGTCTTTCTGTTTTTTTATTTGCTATAATGTGTATTATTGAATTAGCTTGTTCTGATCCAATTACAACAGGCAGGATTCTTTTTTCTTGTTTGTCCTCTAAATACAAACAATAAATTTCCTGGAAATCAGGATGTTGTTTCACTGCTTTGCAAATTATATCTCCGTTTTCTAATATTTTGTTTTCTTCATTTATTTGAAGTTGTATTAGATTTTTTGTAGACATAATTTAGTTATTTTTTTAGCTCTTCTATGATTTTTGGAACCACTTCAAAAGCATCTCCAACTATACCGTAATCAGATATTTTAAAAATAGGAGCTTCTTTGTCAGTATTTATAGAAAGAATGTATTTTGATGAACTAACACCGGCTGCGTGTTGTATTGCTCCAGATATACCTATTGCTATATATAGTTCTGGAGATATAGTTTTTCCTGTTTGTCCAACGTGTTCTTCGTGAGGTCTCCAGTTTAAATCAGATACAGGTTTTGAACAAGCTGTAGCTGCATTAAGAATAGATGCTAGTTCTTCTATCATATTCCAATTTTCAGGTCCTTTTAAACCTCTGCCTCCTGAAACTACTACTTCTGCATCTCTTAAATTTATTTTACTGGATTGTTTCTCTAAATTGGTAATTTCAAATTGTTTATTATTTTCATAACTTTCATTATGATCTACTAATGTAAATTCGCTTTTATTCTCATTATCTGAAGAAGAATAAGAATTTGTGTTTACTGATATAATTACTTTTTCTTCTTTAATTTCTGTATTTTCAAAAGCTTTCCCTGAAAAAGCATTTCTTTTAATTTCAAAAGGACTTATATTTTTAGGTATTTCAATTGTATTTGAAACGCAAGTATAGTCTAATTTTGAAGACAAAATTGGTAATATATACTTGCTTTCATATGTATGTGAAAGAATTATAATTTGACTGTTTTCTTTTTTTGCTATATCAGCTATACAATTAGCTATAGCATTTTTTTCTTGAATTTTATAAAGTTTAGATATTTCAAAAAACTTTAATTTTTCTTCCTCTGTTTCGTTTATTTCATTTGAAACTATTCCAATTATATTTAAATTGAATTTATTTTTTAGTCTTTTACAATAATCTGCAAGAATTAATGAGCTTTTTTTAATTAATCCATTTTTAGTTTCAAAAAAAGTTAAAATCATATTTTATTATATTGTAATATTATTTTTTATTTCTTCTATTAAACTTGTAATTTCTTCTTTTTCGAAGAATCTACATTCAGATTTTGGTTTAGGTGTTTCGTAGCTTTTAGAAACATAACTACAATCTAAGTTATCTGTTTCAATTACTTCTAATGTTTTGCTTCTAGCTGTCAATATCCCTCTCATATTAGGTATTATTAAATCTTTTTCTTCTACTAAACCTTTTTGGGCGCCAATTACAATTGGAGTTTTTGATTTTATATTAATTATACCTTCATCACTTTCAGATTTTAATAAAACTTCGTTTTCTTGTAATTCTAAGTTAGTGCATAAATTCACAAAATTGTAATTTAATTTACTTGCTATTAATCCAGGTACTATTCCTCCGTTGTAATCTATAGACTCTTTTCCACACATTATTATGTCAAAATTTTTGTCTTTACAAAAATCGCTTATTTTATTTGCTACTATATTTGGGTTTTCAGGATTACAGTTTATTCTGTATGCTTTATCTGCTCCTATGGCTAGAGCTTTTCTTAATGTAGGTTCAGTGTCACTTAATCCAACATTGATAACAGATATTTCCGCATTATTTTTTTCTTTTATTCTAATAGCTTTTGTTAATCCAAATTCATCATTTGGATTTATTATAAACTGAACACCATTTTTGTCAAATTCAGACATTTCGGAGTTAAATTTTATCTTTGTTATAGTGTCAGGAACATGACTAATGCACATTAAAATCTTCATGTTTACAATATTAAAACAAAAACATTCTAAAAAAAAGAAAAAAATAATATTCTTATTAAGTCTGATAAATAATTATATGTTATTTAATATTTTATTACTTTTGCGAACCAATGAGAGAAGTACAATTTAGAGAAGCTTTAAATGAAGCTATGTCAGAGGAAATGAAAAGAGATAGTAATATCTTTTTAATGGGAGAGGAAGTAGCAGAATATAATGGAGCTTACAAGGTTTCAAAAGGCATGTTAGATGTTTTTGGAGAAAAAAGAGTTATAGATACTCCTATATCTGAAGCAGGTTTTGCTGGGATAGGAGTTGGTTCAGCTATGAATGGATTAAGACCTATAATAGAATTTATGACTTTTAATTTTTCTTTAGTCGCTATAGATCAAATAGTAAATAATGCAGCTAAGATGTATCAAATGTCTGGAGGGCAGTTTAACATCCCTATAGTTTTTAGAGGGCCTACGGGTTCTGCTGGTCAATTAGCAGCTACGCATTCTCAATCTTTTGATAATTGGTTTGCTAATTGCCCTGGTCTTAAAGTTATAGTTCCTTCAAATCCATATGATGCTAAAGGTTTGCTTAAAAGCGCTATAAGAGATGATGATCCGGTGGTTTTTATGGAATCTGAACAAATGTACGGAGACATAGGAGAAATACCAGATGAAGAGTATTTGTTGCCAATAGGTAAAGCTTCTATTGTAAATAGAGGCACAGATGTCACTGTGGTTTCTTTTGGTAAAATAATTAATGTTGNCAACAAAAAGTATTTTNCCAGATTTAAATTCNCAGGGTATTAGTGTGGAATTAATAGATTTAAGAACAATTAGACCTATAGATTATAACACTATTATAGATTCTGTAAAAAAAACATCTAGGTTAGTTTTAGTTGAAGAAGCATGGCCTTTAGGTTCTATTTCAACTGAAATAAGTTATGTTATTCAAAATGAAATTTTTGATTACTTAGACTCTCCTGTTAAGAGGATAACTACAGCAGACACACCGATGGCNTATTCTCCAACTTTAGTTGAAGANTTTTTGCCTTCTAAACAAAAAATCATAGAAACAATAAAACAAGTATTATANATTAATTAAAATTAAAATTATGGAACAGTTAGTAAATTATTTACCTTTTTTTGGAATAGTAGCAATGTTATTTATTTTTTANAAAAANAAGTGGATAGCNAANCANGAAGAAGGTACTGANAAAATGTCTAAAATAGCAAAAAATATTGCTGATGGAGCAATGTCTTTTTTGAAAGCAGAATATAAAATATTATCATTTTTTGTTTTTGTAGTTGCTATTCTTTTNTTTNTAAAAGGTAATTCAGANCAAGANTCNCATGGGTTAATNGCTTTCTCTTTTATTATAGGTGCTGTTTGTTCAGCTCTTGCCGGATTTATAGGTATGAAAGTTGCAACTAAAGCAAATGTTAGAACAACAAANGCTGCTCGTAATTCTTTAGGAAANGCTCTAGANGTTGCTTTTTCTGGTGGNGCAGTTATGGGNTTAGGAGTTGTAGGNTTAGGAGTTTTNGGTTTAAGTTCANTATTTATGTTTTATAATTCTCAAGAAGGTTGGGANTTAGTGAAAGTTATTAANGTTTTATCTGGTTTTTCTTTAGGNGCNTCTTCTATAGCTTTNTTTGCTAGAGTAGGAGGAGGNATATATACTAAAGCAGCAGATGTTGGTGCTGATTTAGTNGGTAAAGTAGAAGCNGGNATACCTGAAGATCATCCTTTGAATCCNGCTACAATAGCAGATAATGTAGGTGATAATGTAGGTGATGTCGCTGGAATGGGTGCTGATTTATTTGANTCTTTTGTTGGCTCTATTATNGCTGCAATGGTTTTAGGAGCNGCNTTTGTNTCATTAAATGAATTTTCAAATTTNCCTTTAGGGGCAGTTTANCTTCCTCTAATGNTAGCAGCTTTTGGNATACTTGTTTCTATTGTAGGTACATTTTTTGTTAAAGTAAAAGAAGGAGGNAGTCCTCATAAAGCATTGAATTTAGGTGAATTTGGTTCAGCTTTTTTAATGCTAATAGTTTCTTTCTTTTTAATAAAAAANATGATGCCTGAATCTTGGGAATTTGCAGGTAAAACTTATAATTCAATTGGAGTNTTTTTTGCTACAATTGCAGGTTTAGTTGCCGGATTGTTGGTTGGAAAAATAACAGAGTATTANACAGGAACAGGAACAAAACCTGTTACTTCAATAGTTAAACAATCTGAAACAGGTTCAGCGACAAATATAATTGCNGGTNTAGGAGTAGGTATGATGTCTACAGCTATTCCTATTTTAATTATAGGAACAGCTATTTTGATATCTTATGAATGTGCAGGTTTGTATGGTATAGCTATAGCNGCTGTTGGTATGTTAGCNAATACAGGTATTCAATTAGCTGTTGATGCTTATGGTCCTATTTCTGATAATGCAGGAGGTATTGCTGAAATGGCAGAGNTNCCTGCTGAAGTTCGTCAAAGGACGGATAAATTAGATGCAGTTGGTAANACTACAGCAGCAATAGGTAAAGGTTTTGCTATTGCTTCTGCAGCTNTAACAGCTTTAGCTTTGTTTGCNGCTTTTATGCAAACAGCAGGTATAACTCAGATAGATATATCTAANCCAATAGTTATGGTAGGTTTACTTATNGGAGGGATGCTTCCNTTCTTNTTTTCAGCNTTNTCAATGAATGCGGTAGGTAAAGCAGCTATGAGTATGATAGAAGAAGTCAGAAGNCAGTTTAGAGATATACCTAAATTAAAATCTGCTTTAGAAGTAATGAGAAAATATGATGCAGATATATCTAAAGCTTCNGCAGAAGANAGAAANATATTTGATGCAGCTGATGGAGTTGCTGAGTATGGNAANTGTGTTGANATTTCAACTAANTCAGCNATTAGGCAAATGATTGTGCCAGGTTTATTAGCTGTTATTACACCTGTTGTAATAGGTTTCTTAGGTGGAGCAGAAATGTTAGGAGGTTTATTAGCTGGAGTTACAACTTGTGGTGTTTTNATGGCTATTTTNCAATCAAATGCTGGTGGAGCNTGGGATAATGCTAAAAAAATGATTGAAGAAGATGGTCGTAAAGGNACNGATGCTCATAAAGCTGCTGTTGTTGGTGATACNGTTGGTGATCCTTTNAANGANACGTCAGGTCCTTCTTTAAATATTTTATTAAAATTAATTTCAGTTGTTGCTTTAGTTATTGCTACATCAATTTCGGTTAACAGTAATAATGAATCGGCAAATGAGGTTAAAGAATTTAATAATAAAGAGTTGGTTCCAACTAAAAAAGAAATCAAAATTTCTAAAAGTACTATTAGAGTAAATCTTGGAGAAGAATATGATTATTATTCTTTTGATGTTGAAATGTTTGAGATGCCTACTGAAAATGCTAATTCTTATAGACTAGCTTTAAATTTAGGTGAATCAAATATGGATGGGGATAAAAGATCAATATCTAAGTTTGAGGATTGTACAATAAGTTTAAAAGGAAAGCAGTTTTCTTCAGATAATAATAACTCTAACATAATAAGAGGTAGTAATTTTTCTGTTGACATCACAAACAATCAGGGTGTCTCTTTTATGCTTTTAGGAGATGGTTTTTTCAACATAGAAAACCAAGTAATTAATAGTGGTACTATTAATCTTAGAGAAGCTCCAAGAGAAAGGAAGTAGTGTTATTTAGATTTTACTATAGGGTCTATTTGTGATATTATTTTGTTAAAGTCACTTTTGTTTTTTTCAAAATTCATGTCATCAACATCTATTTGAACTAGTTTGCCTTCTTGGTATCCTGATATCCAAGCTTCATATCTTTCATTTAGTCTATTCAGATATCCTACTTGAATAGAGTCTTCGTAATTTCTACCCCTGTACTGTATTTGTTCTACTAAATGAGGAACTGAAGAGCTTAAGTATATAAGTAAATCAGGAGGTGTGATAAACTCTTTTAGTGTTTTAAATATATCCATGTAGTTTTCGTAATCCTTAGTAGTCATTAGTCCCATTGAGTGTAAGTTTGGAGCAAATATAAAGGCGTCTTCGTATATTGTTCTGTCTTGTATTATGTTTTTTTTATTTCTTTTAATTTCATTTATTTGTTTGAATCTACTATTTAAAAAATAAATCTGTAGATTAAAAGACCATCTTTGCATGTCTTTATAGAAGTTGTTTAAGTAAGGATTGTCATCTACTTCTTCTAGTTGAGGAGTAAATTTGTAATGTTTAGCTAACTTTTTAGTTAGTGTTGTTTTACCTGAACCTATATTTCCTGCTATTGCTATGTGCATAATTTCTTTAAATTTAAAATAATTTTAATATTTCTTCAATATAAATTCTATTATTTGACAGTCTGGGTACTTTATTTTGTCCTCCAAGTTTGTTTTTTGACTTCATCCATTTGTAAAATGTATTGTTTTTTGCTACATGAATTACAGGTGATTTTATTATTAAATTATCTTTTCTTTTAGCTTCATAGTCAGAGTTTAAGTTTTGTAACTCTTTGTCTAGCATTAAATTAAAGTCATTTATATTTTCAGGTTTTCTTTCAAACTCTATCACCCATTCATGATATCCACTTTTATTGTTTTTCATAAAAGACGGAGCAACTGTGTAATCTTTAATTTGACAGTTAAAAAATTTTGAACAAATTTCTAAAGCTTTATCTGTGTTGTCAACTATTACTTCTTCTCCAAATGTATTTATGAAATATTTTGTTCTTCCAGATATTTTGATTTTGAAAGGATTCGTAGAGGTAAAATAAACTGTGTCACCTATTATATACCTGTATAGTCCGCTATTTGTTGTTATTAGTATAACATAATTTGTGTTTTTTTGTACGTCTTTTAAGTCAATTACTTTGTAGTTGTTGTTGTAAAATTCTTTTGTTTCTATAAATTCATAAAATACCCCGTAATCTAACATTAATAACATGTCGTCACTGTATTTGTCATCTTGTATTGCAAAAAAACCTTCTGATGCGTTGTATGTTTCAAGATAGTTGATAGAGTTTTTGCATATTTTGTTGAATTGTGTTTTATAAGGCGTAAAACTTATTCCTCCGTGGAAAAAAACTTCTAGATTAGGCCATATTTCTTTTATGTTTTCAACTTTATTGTCTTTAATTATTTTGTTAAGTAATAAAAGCATCCAAGAAGGGACCCCTGATATATTTGTTATATTTTCACTTATTGTTTTTGAGCATATTAGTTTTATTTTCTCCTCAAAGTTATTCATTAAAGTAATTTTTTTGTTTGGTGTTTTATGTAATTGAGCCCAAGGAGGCATGTTGTTTATTAGTATAGCTGAAAGGTCTCCCGTATTTTTTGTTTCAAAACTACCACCTATCATTATGCCTTTGCCTTCAAATATTTTTGTATTAGGATAATTATTACAATAAATAGAAAGTAAATCTTTTCCTCCTTTAAAGTGGCAGTTCAGTAGGTTATCTTTTGTTATAGGTATATATTTGCTTTTGGAATTAGTTGTTCCAGATGACTTAGAAAACCATAATGTTTTGTTTGAGGAAAAAACTTTTTTTTCTCCATTTTTCAGATCAAGTATTTTTTTTTCTATGTCTTCATATCTCACTACAGGTACATTTTTTTTATAGTCATTATAGCTTTCTATTTTATTGAATTTGTATTTTTTGCCCCAAAAAGAATCATGTCCTTTTTCTATTATGTTGAATAAAACTTCTTTTTGTACGTCTATAGGATTATTTTTAAAATGATTGATTTGAGAAATTCTATTTTTTATAATAGAAGTAATTATTTTATTCTTATATTTTAATAACATTTGTTTTTTTACAAAAATGAAATTTAATAATACTATTTCTAAGATGAAAGTTAAATTTAATAATCCTGTTGATTATTTTTTTGATTTCGGTGAAAATAGTTTTTTGTTAAATGATTATTTAAACAAAACAATAAAATTTTCATGGCATAACAAAGTTAAGTGTATATGTGGTAAAATTTTTAAAGAATTTTATAGACAAAGTTTTTGTTATAATTGTTATTGGAACTCTCCACAAGCTTCACCTAGTATTTTTAAACCAGAGTTATCTAAAGCTCATCTTGGAGAAGAGGATAGGGATTTAGAATGGGAAAAAAAATATCAATTACAGAATCATGTAGTTTATTTGTCAATTTCAAGTGGTTTAAAAGTAGGTGTTACTAGAGAATCAGATTTTATCACTAGATGGATAGATCAAGGTGCTCAGAAAGCCGTTATTCTTGCTAAGACGCCTAATAGATATTTAGCAGGTAAAATTGAGTATCATTTAAAAAAAAATCACAACGTGCCTGATAGGACTAATTGGAGAAAGATGTTGCAAAATCAGGTTTCAGAGCATGATTTATTAAATGAAAAGGAGGTTTTAAAAAAGTGTTTTAGTCAAGATATGTTAGAGTATTTTTGCAAAGAAAATAAAGTGATTAAAATTAAGTATCCTGTTTTAAAATTTCCACTGAAGGTTAAAAGTTTGTCTCTTTCAAAGACGCCTTTTGTAGAGGGTCGTTTGTTAGGAATAAAAGGACAATATTTGCTTTTAGATGAAGACAGAGTTTTTAACGTAAGAAAACATGAAGGTTTTATAGTAGATTTAGAGTTATAGATTTATCTCTTCACCTTTTTTTAATTTGTATTTTTTTCTAATATAGTTAACTATTATATATAGTGGTATTGTGTCTATTGCTGCTACAACTATTTTGAATAAAAGAGCTCCAACGACTAATGGAATAAACTGATTTATAGTAAAAACTTTAGCTAAAACTAAAATACCAATTACTGTGCATGAGTCTATTGTTTGAGAGGGTATAGTTGAAAAATTATTTCTTATCCATAAGTGTTTTCCTTTTGTTACTCTTTTCCAGAAATGAAAAATTTTTACATCTATGTATTGCGCTATTAGGTAAGCTGTCATTGAAGCTAAAACAGCTGGTCCAGTTAATCCAAAAACTTGTGAAAATATTTGGTCATTAACTGGGGAGTCTTTAAAAGAAGGTATTTTACTTGAAATAGTAATTACTATAAATGTAAAAATTGCAGCACAGAATCCTGCAATTACAACTTGTTGCGCTTTTTTTTGTCCAAATATTTCTGAAATAACATCTGTTACTAGGAATGTTATTGGGTATGCTAATAGACCTACACTTAATTGAGTTTGGTACCCCAAAATATTAATATTAAAAAATTTTTGAAATATTAAATTACAAGTCACCAAAGATGAAATAAATATTCCTGATAAAATTATGTATAATGTGAACGCTGATTTTTGTGATTTCAATTTTTAGTTTATAAAAATATTATAAGGAAGTCTTGCTTGTATTTTGTCTTTTTTCTGGAGATCGTAAAATACTTTTTCATAATTCAAGTATTTAATATCGTTTTGTTTTGTCTCTATTAGATTAACTATTTGTTCTATTGAGTTTTTTTTCTTTGGATATGAAATTATTTTGTATTCTTTTAAATCTGCCATATTTGAAGCTATATTAATAGCTTCTTCTAGTCCTCCTAAAACATCAATTAGTCCTATTTTTTTTGCCATTTCACCAGACCAAACCCTTCCTTGCGCTATTTCGTCAACATAAACTAAGTCTAGGTTTCTTCCTTTTGCAACATGATTGGTAAATGTTTTATATACTTTTTCTATTTGATTTTGTACTATGTTTTTCTCCTGATTGGACATAGGCCTCAACATAGACATCATGTCTGCGTATTCTCCTGTTTTTACGGTATCAGTATATATTCCTAATTTATTATTTAACATATTTTTAATATTAAACATTAAACCAAAAACACCTATTGAACCAGTTATAGTTGTTGGGTTACATACTATTGTATCAGCGTAACATGCTATATAATATCCTCCAGAAGCAGCTACGTCTCCCATTGATACTATAACAGGTTTTTCCTTTTTTGTTAATATTACTTCTCTTAAAATAGTTTCAGAGGCTAAAGCACTACCGCCAGGAGAATTAATCCTTAAGACTAAAGCTTTGATGTTTTTGTTCTTTCTAATTTCTCTTATTATTTTAGAATATTGTTCTGACCCTATTTTATCATTTCCTTCACCACCAACTATATCCCCACTAGCATATAATACTGCTATTTTATTAATTGAATGTTTTTCTTCTTTTGTTGCATATTCGTAGTATTCAGGTATAGTTATAAGATTTAATTTGTCGTTATCAGATTTTTGTTTTAATATATCTATTAACTGATCTTTGTATATGCTGCTGTCTATAAACATAGCCTTGTTTTCTTCTATTTTGTAATTTTCAACTTGTTTATTGAATATTTTTTTATTTAAGTTTCTAGATGTGCTGACTTCTTGTAAGTAATCATTCCATAAATCATTCATGTATGACTTTGTTTGCTCTCTATTTTCTTGACTCATGTTTGTTCTTGTAAAAGGTTCTATTGCACTTTTAAACTTACCATGTCTTATTATTTCAGGCTGAACGCCTAGTCTTTCTAATGATTCTGTAAAAAACAAAGCATTTGAAGCTAAACCTCTTATATCTAAAACTCCTTCAGGATGCATGTATACGCTATTAGAGACACTTGCTATGTAGTATGCTTTTTGAGAATAAACTTCACTGTAGCTAATTATGAATTTATTTGTTTCTTTTTTAAATTCATTTAGTTTGTTTCTTATCTCTGTAGAAGAAGCTATACCAGCATTGATTATAGAAGGTTCTAAAAAAATACCTGTAATTTTTTCATCTGTTTTGGCTTTTTCAATTGATTTTAAAATACATTCCAAACTATTGTTTTTTGTGTTTAAGCTATTTAAGCTAAAGTTAAAATCTTCTTCTTTGTTTTGATCTTGTATTTTTTGATCTAGTTTAAGATAAAGAATAGATTTTTCTTTTATTTCCTTTTTTTCTTTTGGACTAATTATAGCTATTATTATGAAAGAAAATATTAGTATAAGAAAAAAACTAGTTATAGTTTTAAGTGTCTTTATTAATACAGATTTAAAAAAATTTTTCATAATTACACTTCTAATATAACTATTTATTTAATTTTATTTTATATGAATAATGTTATTTTATTATTAGGTGGTAATCTAGGTGATGTTGTTGCTAATTTTTTGGAAGTCAAAAATAAAATAATTCAAAGTGTAGGTAATATAGATCAGGAGTCAGAGATATATAAATCACCTGCCTGGGGATATGAATCAGAAAATATTTTTTTTAATCAAGCTTTAAATATCTCAACTGATTTGTCTGTTCACGACCTCTTGGAGATAACACAAAACATTGAGTTGTCTTTTGGGAGAACAAAATCTAAAGAAGGAGTATATAAAGATAGATTAATAGATATTGATATTATTTTTTATAATTCCGAAATAATAAATGACGATAAAATCACAATACCTCATAAAAGGATGCAAGAAAGATCTTTTGTGTTAGTTCCTTTATGTGACATTATTCCTGAATTTGTACATCCTGTTTTCAAAACAAGTGTTTATTCTTTGAGTAAAAAAGTAAAAAATATTAATATATTTAAACATGCTTTATAATTATGTTTCTGTTGAAGGTAATATAGGTTCGGGTAAGACTTTACTTGCTTCAATGTTAGCGGATTTTTTTGAGGCAAAGTTGATTTTAGAAAGATTCTCAAATAATCCTTTTTTGCCTAAGTTTTACGAAAGTCCTAAACAAAATGCTTTCCCTTTGGAGTTATTTTTTTTGGCAGAAAGATATAATCAAATCAGTAAAGATATTACTAGTCCAGAGCTTTTTAAAAATTTTACAATTTCAGATTATTCTATTTTTAAATCTTCACTTTTTGCTAAAGTGACATTGTCTAGTCACGAACTAGTTTTGTTCTCTAGATTGTATGATATAATATTAAATAATTTCCCTAAACCAGATTTAATGATTTATCTGCATTCAGACATAGAAAGAATAAAAAAAAACATTAATGATAGGAATAGAGAGTATGAAAAAAATATAAAAGTTGACTATTTATTTAAATTACAAAAAGCTTATCACAAGTTTTTAAATCAGACAAATAATATAAGAATTGTTTATTTAGATGTAAGTGAGGTGGACTTCAAAAAAGATGTAAATGTTTTCAATAAAATTGCAAAAACTATTACTACTAATTATAGCTTAGGTTTAAATAAGATTAATTTATAATATCCCAATAGTTTCTAAATTCCCAATCACTTTTTGCTTTGCTTTTGTTTTTGTCAGTGTCTAGGTATTTTAAAACAGTTTCTTTTTCCCCTTTTCTTGCTCCTATGATTGCATTTAAGTAATTACAGTCATTGTTATTGTTACTGCAGTTTTCATTATAATTACCACTTAGGACATTTGCTAAAACATAGTTGTAAGATCCTTTTTCTAAATTATTTATAGCTTTTTTATATTGTCCTGTTCTTAAATAATGCATCCCTTTATTCTCTTTTTCAGGTTGTTTAACTTTATCAAAGTATTTTTTATATGATTCAAAGTCTTGTTTTTCTACAGCTATGATAGCAAGGTTCATGTTTGCGTTATCATTTTCTTTTATTTCTAAACTTCTTTTAAACCATCTTTGAGCTCTTTCTTTGTTTTGGTCTTGCATTGATAAACAACCCATGTTGTTGTAAGCTCTATAGTCATTTGGGTGATTTTGGATTATAAAATTATATATACCGACAGATTCATCTTTTGATAATGTACTAGCAGCGTATAGTAATTCTTCTATAGTTAATTCGATTGGTTTTTCGATTGACAGTTTTTTTATTTCCTCATCAGTTTTTTTAGGTTGATATGCGTTTATTTTTATTTCAGCTTTTCTTAATTTAGGGAGAACGTCTTTTTCTATTGTTTCAAAAATAACAGACATGTCTCTAATAGCTTCTTCTCTTTGCTTTTTGTCTTTTATTGAATTCACTATATTTAAAACACTTTGTTTGTCTTGCATGTTTGATTTAGAAACCAAATTATTAAATCCAGTCCAATCCTCTCCTCTAGATATTAATTTGTAATTTTCAGAATTATCTGCTCCATCTATTTTCATTCTAGTTAATTCTCTTTTTACATATTGAAAAGTCGCATTTTTCCTTTTGTCAGATATATTTGAATTGAAATCTATAGAGCCTTCTGGAGACGCGTAAGATATTATTTCAATACTATGAGTCTTGTTGTTTGTTTTCATGAATTTTTTCAAATTAGACATATCCCCTCCAGCTCTTTCAGATTTTCTAATGTTAGCTTGGTTAACTAAAAAATAAACTATAGCTGATTCACTCAAAATAGTCTCTTTCTCATAACCATGATTAGCGAAAGATATTTTATCTTCGTTTTTACACATCTTAGATGTAGTTATTATTCCTTCTGTTATTAAGAATTTGTCTGTTATTTTTGTATTTGACCCAACAGTTATTTCTGCTGTAGCGTATAAGTTAGAGTTTTGTAGACTTTCATCATACTCAATACTTGTTTTGTATGTGAATTTACCACCTGTAGCGTAGCCAATTGTTACTCCCTTTTCAGATATTTCTTCACCTTGTATAGTTATTGTTTTAAGTTTTTTNATGTTNTTGTCATCAGCTAATACAGGCGTAAATTTCATTATTGANTTTTTGTCAACATATTTGGAAGGNAAATTCACTTCCATTTCTATTTTTATTTCGTTNCCNTGNAGNTCCATTACTTTAGGAGTTACGGTATATTCTATTTTNTNGAATTTAGAAACCATGTTTTGTAGNCCACAGCTNCAAATCAACATTATTATAAGATACTTTGAAAAATTTAAATACTTCATGCTTTNTTTTTTAAATAAGTTTAANTGCTAAAATAAACGAAAATATATATATAATATTTTTTATTTCAACTAATTTATTGAATTATTATTGTTAATAATTGTTTTTATTGTTTTTAAANATTTCCCATAAAATAATNCCTGAACANACTGATATNTTTAAAGAATGTTTTGTNCCNTATTGAGGNATCTCCACTANCTCGTCACTCATNTTTATNGATTNTTGNTCTACNCCNTTTATTTCATTTCCAAAAATCAAAGCTATNTTTTTATGTTTTTCTATTTTAAAATNTTCTAATCTTGTAGAGTTTTCAACNTGTTCTATAGATATTATACTGTATCCTTCTTTTTTNAGTTTTTTGATAATTTGTTGTGATTTTTCTTNATACTCCCATTTTATTGAATCTGTTGCACCTAANGCNGTNTTTGNTATTTGTCTATTAGGAGGGCAAGGNGTTATGCCNCAAAGTATAATTNTTTCAATAATAAAAGCATCACTATTTCTGAATACAGCTCCTACNTTATGAGCACTTCTAATNTTTTCTAAAATAATAATTGTAGGTATTTTTTTAGANTTTTTAAACTCAGAAATACTTTTTCTATTTAATTCAGAATTTTTTAATTTTTTCATAAATTAAACAATATTATAAAATTGTAATTTATATTGGAACCAAAAAGTAAAAAAAACAAACTCACNCCCTTAATGCANCAGTATAATAGCATAAAGGTAAAACACCCTGANGCTATATTGCTTTTTAGAGTAGGTGANTTNTATGAAACTTTTGGGAAAGACGCTGAAATAGCTTCAAAAGAGTTAGGTATTGTTTTGACGAAGAGGTCTAATGGTTCTNCAAATGATGCTTTGGCNGGATTCCCTTATCATTCATTAGATAATTATTTGCCAAAATTAGTTAGAGCTGGNCACAGAGTTGCTATTTGTGAACAGTTAGAAGACGCTAAGCTTACTAAAAAGATTGTNAAAAGAGACGTNACAGAATTAGTTACNCCAGGNGTGTCATTTAATGATAATTTTTTAAACAATAANAAGAATAATTTTTTATCAAGTATTTTTTTTGAAGANAGTAAAATAGGTNTTTCTTTTTTAGATGTCAATACNGGAGAATTTNTTGTTGCTGAAGGTGATAAAGATAAAATTGATAATCTTTTAGCCACTTTTTCTCCAAGTGAAATTTTAGTTAGNAAAAAAGACAAAAANATTTTTTTAGATAATTTTGGCACGGAATATTATAAATATTTAATAGAGGATTGGATATATGAGTATGATTTTACTAGAGATATNTTGCTTGATCATTTTAAAACAAAATCTTTAAAAGGNTATGGTNTAGATGGTTTGCTTTTAGGTCAAAGATGTGCAGGNGTTATCTTAAATTATTTAAATCAAACNCATCATAACAAATTATCACANATAAATCAAATTTCCCGTTTNGANTCAGGTTCCTATATGTGGTTAGATAAATTTACTATTAAAAATCTTGAGTTAATTTATTCTAATTCAGCTAANGGTAAAAGTNTNTTNGATTTATTAGANNTCACAAATTCAAGTATGGGTTCTAGNCTNNTAAGNAANTGGATTGTNTATCCTTTNATTAATGATTTAGATATAAANCAAAGGNTAGAGATAGTTGAGTTTTTTTGTTTCTNAAATNAAAATTAAATCAACNTTNATAGANGAAATNAAAAAGATNGGTGATTTNGAAAGATTAGCTTCNAAAATTTCTACTTTAAGAGTTAATCCAAGAGAAATTTTTCATTTAAANATATCTTTAAANTCTTTGATNTTAATTAAAAATANTTGCATTGATTCCNAAAANAGTTATTTNCAAGAATTAGTTNAAAATNTTGATCCNTGTTTGAAGGTGATNGATTTGATAGAGTCTATTGTTAAAGANGATCCTCCTGTAAGTNTNCAAAAAGGNGGTTTTATAAANAATGGAATTANTCAAGAGTTNGATGANCTTAGAGATNTTTTCTTTTCTTCTAAAGATTATTTGAATCAAATGTTAGAAAAAGAAATATCAAATACAGGNATTTCTTCTTTAAANATTGCTTACAATAATGTGTTTGGTTATTATTTAGAAGTACGTAATACTCANAAAGAAAAGGTTCCAGANNATTGGATNAGAAAACANACTTTAGTNAGNGCNGAAAGGTATATNACAGAAGANTTAAAGGANTATGAGTCAAAGATTTTAGGNGCTGANGAAAAGATAATAGNTTTAGAGAATAGTATTTTTCAGAATCTTATTTCAGATATATCTTATTATATAAATGTTNTACANGTAAATGCTANTATTNTTGCTCATNTAGATTGTTTNATATCTTTTGCTGANGTTTCAGANAAGTATCANTATNTAAANCCAAAAATNAANAATTCGTTTGAGACAAATATTAAAAATGGCAGACATCCTGTGATAGAGAGNCAATTTANATTAGGAGAAGTTTATATNCCTAATGANATATTATTGGANAANAATAAAGANCAAATTTTAATGATTACAGGTCCTAANATGTCTGGTAANTCNGCTATTTTAAGACAAACNGCTTTAATAACTTTAATGGCTCAGATTGGTTGTTTTGTTCCTGCNGANAAAGCTANTTTAGGNNTTGTNGATAAGATNTTTTCTAGGGTAGGTGCTAGTGATAATATTTCTTTAGGGGAATCTACTTTTATGGTNGAGATGAATGAAACAGCCAGTATATTAAATAATATTTCTGAAAGAAGTTTGATATTACTTGATGAAATAGGAAGAGGTACAAGTACTTACGATGGGATATCTATCGCGTGGTCTATAGCTTCTTTTTTGCACAATCATAATTTTAAGTGTAAGACATTGTTCGCTACACACTATCATGAATTAAACGATATGTCAAATCAGTATGATAGAATAAAAAATTATCATGTTACAGTAAAAGAGATAGATAATAGTATTATCTTTTTAAGAAAATTAGTGCCAGGAGGGACTGAACATAGTTTCGGTATTCAGGTAGCTAAAATGGCAGGAGTACCTAAAAAAATTATAGATGAAGCTAATGAGGTTTTAAAGCATTTAGAGAGTAATCATGCGAAGGGTTTTAGTAAAAAGAAGAAAACATCTTCAGATATGCAATTAAGCTTCATTAAGCTAGACGACCCTGTGTTAGAAGAGATAAGAGATCTTCTTCAAGGTATAGAGGTAAATAATTTAACTCCTTTAGAAGCTTTGAATAAATTGAATGAGTTGAAGAAATTAGTTAAAAAATAAGGTTAATATTTTATAAATCTTATTTATATTTGGAAACATTTCGCGAGAATAGCTCAGTTGGTAGAGCACGACCTTGCCAAGGTCGGGGTCGCGGGTTCGAGTCCCGTTTCTCGCTCCAATGCCTCGGTGGTGGAATTGGTAGACACGTTGGACTTAAAATCCAATGAGCAGTAATGTTCGTGCGGGTTCAAGTCCCGCCCGAGGTACGAAACGAGAGATTATCGAAAGATTTTCTCTCGTTTTTTTTATATATTGTTGTCATGTTCGTTTTTCTCATCAAAAATAAAAGGGTTTCATACCGCATGAAACCCTTTTCACTTTTAGTAATACATTTTAAAATAGAAAAGAATGACCTGGGTCATTCTTAACTAACTAAACAAGCATTAAAAAATAATTAACACGTTATTTTAATATTATTTTTTCGTTGAATTCTGATTTATCAGATAAAACTCTTAAGAAGTAAACTCCTTTAGGATAATCCGATAAATTTATCTTATTAGTATAAGCACCTGAGTATTCTGTTAAC
>PALO01000044.1 GCA_002706465.1 Flavobacteriales bacterium | reverse complement strand
GTACCTGAATTATAACCATAAGCAGTCTCAGGAAAACTACTAACTATATTATTTTTATTTTTTGATATAAAAATATTCTCCCTATTTGGGTCCTCTTCATTTTTATCATACTGAGAAATCCAAATCTCTTTATTATTATCTTTCTGATTAATATCTACAACTTCAATCCTAACATCATCCCAATAATTATGTCTAGGCCAGTTTAAATTATACAAGTTTACACTTTGATTAATAACAATAATAATTTCATTATTTGTAACAAAACCATAACAATAATCTATTTTACTGTCACCGTCTAGATCAACTTTACTGCTCCAAATTAAATCTGATTTCTCCCAAACTTTAATTACTCTAATTAATTCTTTGTCTTTTTTAGTCAACATTCCATCGTTATAAGAAGAATTAACTTTATACCAAATTGTAGAGCTAAAATATTCTCTTAAATCATTAGACTTAAACTCTCTGCCATATTTTGCATAAACCGTATTTCTGGCAATCCTCAATTCTTTTTGACTCATTCTAGAAAAATCTTCATAAATAGATTCTGATTGTGATATAACTATCAAGGGGAAAAAGAATAATATTAATAGTAATTTTTTCATTTAACTAATTTACAAAAAGTTGTCGGGAAGTCCAGACTACAAACTCAATCAAGGAAAATTAACGGATTTTATTATTCACAATAACTACATTCGTATTGGCCAGTACGGATAAATTTATTTTTATATAAATCATAAAATAACTCCTCTAAGTAGCAAATCCCATATCCAATGTCAATTATGATCTGAGGACATTCTGGTTTTTCTGATTCACTTTCAATTTCTACTTCATATTTAAAATTAATTTTATTGTTTAAAACAACTAGACTCCCTATATAACTGTGTTCAAAAATTTTTTTTTGACTATTCAAATCGTATATTATCAAACTTCCAGCTACACCAGTAGTTTGATCAACAATCAGATAATTATCAATTAAATCATAAAAATAAAACGCCCATTCCTCATCTCCAACTATAAAAGTCAAATTACTTTCTTTATTGAAAATTGTAATGATTTCACCAACTTCTCCAATTTTAGGAGTTGTATTTACCTTATATGATTTATTGTCGAATACAGTCTTGTCAAATTTAGTTATTTTCTTATCAACTGTATCTTCTGTAAATGACTGCCCAAAATTAACAAAAGGCACGAGAAAAAATATGTATAGTAGTTTTTTCATATCTATAATTTACAAAAAAGATAAGGAAGTCTATAATACAATATTTGACTTACAAAACATTATCATTAAATGTTTACATATTTATTTTTTTAAAATAATTAAATTTAAATCGTGAAATATATAAAACCATATAATAATACTAAAGAAAAAAAAACTCAAATAATTAATATGTTTAATAATATTTCAGAAACATATGATTTATTAAATCTTATGTTGTCTTTTCGCATGGATTATATATGGAGAAAAAAATCAATAAGGCACATAAAAAACAATCCACAAAAAATACTTGATATTGCTACAGGAACAGCTGACTTTGCTATTATGGCAACAAAATATACTAAAGCAAAAATCATAGGAATTGATATATCTAATAAAATGTTAAAGATTGGAAATAAAAAAATAAAAAAATATAAATTATCAAACAGAATATCATTAAAATTAGCAGATGCAGAAAAACTTCCTTTTAAAAGCAACTCATTTCAAGCCATTACGTCAGGCTTTGGAGTTAGAAATTTTGAAAGCATCGAAACAGGTTTATCAGAAATGTACAGAGTTTTAGACAAAGAAGGTGTTTTAGTTATCCTTGAGCCATCAAAACCATCAATATTCCCTATAAAACAACTTTATAATATCTATTTTACATACATCTTGCCCTTGTTGGGCAAAATAATATCTAAAGACAAAAATGCATATAGATACTTAACCAATTCAGTTAATGCGTTTCCAACTAAAAAAATATTTTTAAATAAACTTAAAGAAATAGGATTCAATAAATGCAAACATATACCACTAACTTTTGGAATAGTATCTTTATATATTGCTGAAAAATAAAAAATTAGTAAATCCATAATACAAACTCACAAACATCCTAAACATCATTTGACAAATCAAGTTTTTTAAAGTCAGGGAACTTAAAGTTTGTGAACCCAACTGCAATTAATGTCATTACCCCCCCAAAAATAACAGCAGGTACAGTTCCCATTAACTTTGCAGTCAAACCACTTTCAAACGCCCCTAACTCATTTGATGAACCAATAAATATCGAATTTACTGAAGCAACCCTACCTCTAACTTCATCTGGAGTTTTTAATTGCAGAATAGTTTGTCTAATAATCATTGAAATACCATCAGTTAACCCATACATAAAAAGAGCAAATAATGACAGATAAAAGAAAGAAGATATACCAAATACAATAATTGAAGTTCCAAAACAAAAAATAGCAATTAATAACTTTTTTCCAGCATTTCTAGCTACTGGAATGTATGCAGAAACAAACATTATTATTAGTGCACCTACAGCAGGAGCTGCCCTCAACATACCAAAGCCTTCTGAACCAACGTTTAAAATATCCTGTGCATATATTGGAAGCAAAGCTATTGCTCCACCAAATAATACTGCTACCATATCTAAAGTTATTGCTACAAGAATTGATTTTGTTTTAAAAACAAAAGACAAACCTGCCTTAAGGCTATCTTTAATAGGTTCTCCTATTTTGGGATTTAAGATTGGTTTTTTCTTGATAAATAAAGTTAATAACAAAGCCATAAAAACAGCAATAAGAACAAAACCCATTGAATAGTTAATACCAATCCATCCGATTGAAAACCCAGCAAAAGCTGGCCCCATAACAGATGCTAATTGCCAAGTTGAACTACTCCAAGAAGCAGCATTTGGATACGCACTCTTTGAAACAATTAATGCGACTAATGAAAATATAATAGGACCAAAAAAAGCACGAATAAATCCTCCTACAAAAACAAGTAAATATATTGCAATTAATATTTGTTTCGAATTGTAATTTGAATAAGTGTAGTTACTTGTAACAATAAAAAAACCAAACGAAACAAAAAGAAAAGCAATAATTGCAAATAAAAATAATTTTTTTTTCTCTTTCTGGTCAACAATATGACCCGCAAAAAGAGCCATAGAAATAGCAGGAATAATTTCAAAAAGACCTATTAACCCAAGTGAAAGTGGATTTTTAGTTAAATTATAAACCTCCCACTCAATTATTATAAACTGCATAGACCAACCTAATACTAATAAAAATCTAATTAAAAGGAATAAATTAAATTCTTTAAAACGTAAAGCTGCATAAGGATCGTGGTTATTCATTTTATGAACTTTTCATACTACAATAGTACAGAAAATTTACAGAAATCATAAAAGAGAAAAGTCGGGGTGGCAGGATTCGAACCTGCGACCTCCTGCTCCCAAAGCAGGCGCGATAACCGGGCTACGCTACACCCCGAAAGTTTGTAAATTTAAAAAATTTACATAAAAAGCGGAGAGACAGGGATTCGAACCCTG
Source organism: Flavobacteriales bacterium (assembly GCA_002706465.1). Lineage (GTDB taxonomy): Bacteria > Bacteroidota > Bacteroidia > Flavobacteriales > SAT41. The sequence goes on along the minus strand of PALO01000044.1, from coordinate 9,079 downwards.
GGTACCCCTTTAAGGGTACGACGATTTAGCAAACCGTTCCTTTCGGCCACTCAGGCACCTCTCCAGTAGTTTAGGTTGCCAAATTTATATTAATCGTTTATTTTTAACAAATAAAATTATATCTTTAATGACTAAATAATAAAACTTATGAAGAAGATATTAAGATTTTTACAAATTATTACATTATTGTGCATAGTTAATTTTATCATTTCAATATCCTTAATCACTTCGAAACCAAAAAAAGCAAAACAAAACAAAGAAGATAAAGGTAACATTGTAGTAATACATGAATTAGGAGATCCTGACAAAATACAGCCTAGCAACTCAACAAGTGCAAATTCAACATATATAGAAGGTAATATATTTATGACTTTACTTGGAAATGAGTCTACACCTCCTTTTGAATCTTATGGATATTTAGCAGAAAGCACTCCAAAGACAACTGAACTATATGATGGCACTGTAAAGTACGAGTACAGATTAAGAGATGAAGCTATATGGGATAACGGTACTCCAGTGACGGGAGAAGATGTATTATTTTCATATAAAGTTTATCAAACAGAATATGTTGATTGTGAACACTTAAGAGGATACATGGACTTTATAATAGACGTAAAATTAGACCAACAAGACCCTAAAAAAGTTTACTTTATTACAAAAAAATACTTCTTAGGTGAAGCTTGGACAGGTTATTGGGTCCTACCAAGATATAATTATGATAGAAATAACATACTAGAAAAATTTAGCTTTAAGGAAATAAAAAACAAAACATATAAATCAAATGCTCAAAAAGATAATATATTAAGAGAATTCGCAGAAGAATACAATAGTGAGAAATTCCAAAGAGAGCAAGAATACATATCTGGTTGCGGACCATATGAGTTTGTAGAATGGGTTACAGGTCAAAGGATAAAATTAAAGAAAAAAGAAAACTGGTGGGGAGACCAACTAGCATCAAAAGAAAATAATCACTTTGATGCAAATCCTGAAGAAATAATATATGAAATAATAAATGACTACACTACAGCAATAACTGCAATGAAGGATGGTTCAATAGATGTTATGAGAAGTGTGCCAGCTAAAAATTTTGTTAATTTAAAAGAAAATAAAAAGTTTTTAGAAAAATATAATTTACATACACCTGTAGCGATGAGTTACCTTTACATAGGAATGAACATGGATCACCCTATACTTTCAGACTTAAATGTAAGAAAAGCTTTTTCTCACATGGTTGATAGACAGAAAATAATAGACCAACTTTACAAGGGATATGCTCAAGAAGTAAGCGGACCTATACATCCAACAAAAGCTTATTACAATAAAGAAATAAAACCATATGAGTATGATATCAAAAAAGCAGAACAATTACTAAACGAATCTGGCTGGACTGATTCAGACGGAGATGGAATAAGAGATAAAATGGTAGATGGAGAAAAAGTAGATATGAAATTTACATTCAAATACAATACAGGAAATGATATAAGACAAAATATAGGATTAATGTTCCAGCAAGATGCAAAAAGATTAGGAATTGAAATAGAGATACTTGGAAGAGAGTGGACTGTATATTTAGATGAAGTAAAATCACATAAGTTTGAATTCAATTGCCTAGGATGGGTGCAAGGAACAGGATTAGATGACTTTAGACAAATATGGCACACAGAATCAATAAACGGAGGAAGTAACTATGTTAGTTTTGGAGATAATACATCAGATAAAATTATAGAAGAAATACAGCAAGAATTAAATGAAGAAGCTAGAAATAAATTATACAAAGAATTTCAAAACATAATTCATGGACAAGCACCATATATATTCCTTTGCTCTTCCCAAGAGAGAATATCTATAAATAGCAGATTTGAGGCTCAATCTTATATAGCTAGACCTGGTTATAATGAAAAAGAATTCACTTTAAAAAATAATTTAGCAGAAACTGCTCAATAAGAGACATGTTAAAGTATATTTTAAAAAGAATATTAATATTTATACCTACTCTATTAATTATATCTATATTTCTTTTTGGACTTAGTAATTTAGCTCCTGGAGACCCTGTAGAGTTAAGACTTTCTGGAGGACTAGCTGCTGGTAGTGGCCAATTAGCAGATCAATTAGCAGGAGATAAAGCTTATATCGATTTACAAAAAAAAATGGGTTTAGATTTACCTAATTTTTATTTCAAAATATCAACAAAAGCTTACCCTGACACATTACATAAGATACCTAAAAAAAATGAACGTAAAAATTTACAAAAACTAATTGCTCAATATGGCAACTGGGAAGACATATACATTTACTACTCCAGTTTAAAAAAATTAGAATATTCTTTATTTGGAGTTCAAGAAGAAAAATACAAGTCTGACATAAGAGAAATAAGAGAAAACTGCATTGAATTATACAGAGTATATGATAGTAATAAAATAATAGAAAAAATAGAAGAAATAAACAAAATAACTAAACAAGAAAGTTGGCAATTAAATCAACAAAATCAAAATTTCGATAAAATTATTCAAAACAGTAAATTAATAAAAGACAAGTATAAAAAAGTTCAAGAAAGAGAAAACAAAATAGCAAATAAAATTCCTAAAATAATATGGTTTGGCAAAAACAATCAATATCATAGATGGCTTTTTGGAGAAGCTCCTTGGTTCAAGAAAGCTAAAGTAGGACAAAGCAAAGGGTTTTTAAGGTTAGACTTTGGTTATTCATATTTAGACGGAAGACCTGTATCTTCAATAATACTAGACGCAGTGAGATGGACAGTTATAATTAATTTAATAACGATTATTATATCTTATATAATATCAATACCTATAGGGGTTTTTACTGCAATCAAAAAAGGAAAACTATTTGATAAGATAACAACAACAATACTATTTATGTTGTATTCTTTACCTTCATTTTGGGTTGCTACAATTTTAATAATATTTATAACAACAGATGAATACGGAATGAACTTTTTCCCGACATATGGATTAGGTAATCTAGAGTCTTTCTGGGACTTAAGTTATCATCTAATACTTCCTATATTTTGCTTAGTTTACGGTTCATTTGCTTTTATATCAAGACAAATGAGGGGATCGATACTTGACGTTATAAAGCAAGACTACATAAGAACAGCTCAAGCAAAAGGTTTAAAACAAAAAGTGATTATATGGAAACATGCATTTAGAAACTCCTTGATACCTATTATAACAATGTTTGCAAATTTATTACCTTGGATGATATCAGGGTCTGTAATAGTAGAAATTATATTCAGTATACCTGGAATGGGTCAAGCTAGCTACACATCTGTGATTGCTAGAAACTATCCTGTTTTATTTACAATAGTTATGTTTTCAGCTATACTAACAATAGTAGGAATATTATTAGCTGATATAATATACGCTTTAGTAGACCCTAGAATCAAGTTTAACAAAAAGTAAAATGACAATATTTATATTTTTTATTGTATTATTATTTATAGCATCTATGCTAATTGACTCCAATGGTAATCAAAAAAAACAAAAAAGTAAAAAAGAAATAGAATGGATAGATAAATTTAAATTAAGTCAAGACTATGAAGATGAAATGCATGAGTGGCTAGAGGAATGGGATGGCTATAATTCTAAAAAAGGATATAAAGAAAATGTAAATGAATTCTTTCTAGAAGGTTACATAAAAGATGATATAAAAAAAGAAAGAAATATAATACTGTCTTTTAAAAACCCTAATAGCAAACAACTAAAATCAGAAAACAAACAAAAAATAAATAATAAAAAAGAAGATGAAAGTTACTGGAGTATAGTAAAAAGACAATTTTATAAAAACAAACTAGCTGTATGGTCTTTAAGGTTTGTATATGTTATTGTTTTTATAGGGATATTTGCAGATTTTTTAGCAAATGACAAACCTCTATATTGCGAATATCAAGGTGAAAACTACTTTCCAGTTTTAAAAAGTTACGCTGTTAAAACAGGAATAAGTAAATGGCCAAAGGAATTATCTAACGCTTATTGGAAAGAAATGGATTATGAAAAAGTAATATGGCCTCCAATACCCTATTCAGCCGCAGAAATGGACTTCAGTAATAGTCAATATGTAGGACCTTTTGATGAACAAAATATAAAATCAAAAAGATGGAGACACTGGTTGGGAACAGATGAATTAGGTAGAGATGTCCTTTCCGGACTTGTACACGGGACAAGAATAGCTATGCTTGTTGGTATAATATCAATGATAATAGCTTCTTTCATAGGGATATTATTAGGATCCTTAGCTGGTTTTTTTGGAGATAATAAATTAAAAGTTTCATTAATCAGAATTATAATGAACTTAATATGTTTATTCCTTGGTATGTTTTACGCTTTCACATCTAGGTCTTTTATTTTGGGGGAATCAGTTCAAAAGTCTTACGGAGATTTTTTTCTACAATTTGGAATAAGTATTTTAATATTTACTGGAATAATGATATTAGGTAATTTACTTGTTAAACCTTTAAAAGGTATTAATTTTTTAAAAATGAAACGTTCTATACCTGTTGACATAATAATTTGCAGACTTATTGAAATATTCATATCAATACCTAAATTATTATTAATACTAGCAATAATAGCAATTGTAAAACCTTCAATATTACTTGTAATGGTCGTAATAGGAGCTACTTCATGGACAGGCATAGCTAGATTCATAAGAGGAGAACTATTAAAAGTCAAAAATTTAGAATATATAGAAGCTGCAAAGTCTTTAGGTTATAATAATACTAGAATATTATTAAGACATGCTATACCTAATTCATTAACTCCTGTACTGATATCAATAGCTTTCGGTATAGCGGGAGCTATACTTATAGAGTCTTCTTTATCTTTTCTGGGTATTGGAGTACCTGCAAACACAATAACATGGGGTAAACTATTATCTTTTGCAAGACAAGCACCTGAAGCTTGGTGGTTAGCTATATTTCCAGGTTTTGCTATATTTATTACGATTACTATATTTAATTTAATAGGAGAAGGANTAACTGATGCNATTGACCCTAGACAAAAAGGAAAATAATTTTTAAAAATAATAAAATGAAAAAAGTTGTTATAGTTTCAGCAACAAGGACACCNATAGGAAGTTTTCTTGGCTCACTATCTTCTTTATCTGCAACAGATTTAGGAGCTCAATCAATAAAAAANACCTTAAATAAAATAAATTTAAAACCAGAANNAATAGATGAAGTTTTTATGGGTAACGTCCTACAAGCAAATAACGGACAAGCTCCAGCAAAACAATGTGCAATAAAAGCTGGATTAAGTAACAAAACACCATGTACAACTATAAATAAAGTTTGTTCCTCAGGAATGAAATCTATTATGATTGGAGCACAAAGTATTATGTCTGGACATAACGAAGTTGTATTAGTTGGGGGAATGGAAAANATGTCTCNAGTNCCACATTATATGATTAATTCAAGGAATGGATATAAACTTGGAAATGGNAAATTAGTNGATGGTTTAATAATAGATGGTTTAACTGATGTTTACAGTAANACACATATGGGTAATTGNGCAGAATTATGTGCAAAANAAATGGAAATATCAAGANAAGAACAAGATGAATTNGCTATAGCATCATATAAAAAAAGTNCTAAAGCATGGAAAGATGGTAAATTTCAAAACGAAGTTTGTAGTGTAGAAGTAAAACAAAGAAAAGGNGAACCTATAGANATAANTGAAGACGAAGAATTCAAAAATGTCAAAATGGATAAAATACCAAATCTTAGACCTGTTTTTGATAAAGAAGGAAGTATCACCGCNGCAAACGCCTCTACATTAAATGATGGNGCTGCTTCTCTAATAATAATGAGTGAAGAAAAGGCAAAAGAGTTAAATATAACACCATTATGTAGCATAACTTCATTTGCNGATGCATCACACGAACCAGAATGGTTTACAACAGCNCCTGAAAAAGCAGTAAAAAAAGCAATAGAATTATCAGGTAAATCAATTGANGATATTGATTTTTTTGAACTAAACGAAGCTTTTTCTGTAGTAGGTTTAGCAAATACTAAATTATTAAATATAGATAAAGATAAAGTTAATGTTTATGGNGGTGCTGTTTCTTTAGGACATCCTTTAGGATGCTCTGGGGCAAGAATAGTTGTAACATTAATAAATATCCTAAACCAAGAAAATGGCAAAATTGGAGTTGCTGGAATATGNAATGGTGGAGGGGGAGCTTCTGCAATAGTTATTCAAAAATAAATCATGAATTCTGGTATATGCATATTACCAATAATACCTATGAGGAAATATAAAAAAGATTCCTCNGAAATGATAAATCAAATTCTNTTTGGCGAAACATTTANAATAATAAAAAAAGAACTTAATTGGTCATACGTATCTTTAATGCATGATAATTATAAAGGATGGATATGCAACAAACAATATATTTCAATTAATAATATTTTNTTCAAAAAAAAAATATCAAATAAAAAATACTGTAATNTTACAATAAGCTCTATCAAGCAACCTTTATTACTAGGTAGTATTATTCCTATTTCAAAACTAATAAGACNAAAAATTAATATTTCTGAAAAATTATTATTCANTGAAATCAANTATTCAAAAAAATATTTCATAAATATTTCAAAAAAATACCTTAATACACCATANCTATGGGGAGGCAGAAGTACTTTGGGCATTGATTGTTCAGGTTACACACAAATGGTATATAAATTTTTTAACNTTCAATTACCAAGAGATTCAAAAGACCAAAATAAAAAAGGAAAAAAAATAAAATCATTAAGTGAAAGNAAATTAGGAGATTTAGTTTTTTTTACAAAAAAAAANAAAAAAGCAATATCACACGTAGGCATATTATTNGAAAAGAATAAAATAATTCATGCTTCTGGAAAAGTCAAAATAAATGAAATAGATAATAAAGGAATAATAGAAAACAATGAATATACNCATATTCTACATTCTATAAAAAGACTAAATTTGATTCAAAAAATCAACTAAANATTTTACAGCAATACCTCTATGACTAATAGAGTTTTTTTCTAANAAAGACATTTCNGCAAATGTNTTATTGTATCCTATAGGCTGAAAAATAGAGTCATANCCAAAACCTCCAACACCTTTTCTTTNATAAAGTATNTTNCCTTTCACCTCTCCTTGAAAAAGATATTCTTTCTTATTATATATCAANCATATTACTGTTTTAAANCTAGCTNCTCTAGACTTTATTTCTTTCATTCTAAATAANACTTTTTCTATATTATCATTAACANTACAATCTAATCCAGCATATCTAGCAGAGTGNACTCCTGGCTCCATATTTAACTTATTAACCATTAAACCTGTATCATCAGAAAAACAATTAAATCCAAATTTATCAAAAATATATCTTGCTTTTTGCCTTGCGTTACCAATAAGAGTATCAGATGTTTCTGGTATATCTTCAAAAAAATTAATATCAGATAAAGACTTAATAAAAATATTTTTTTTTACGCTAACACGAATTTCATTAAGTTTATTTAAATTGTTAGTCGCAAATATGATTTCTTTATTACTCATTATGATAAGGATGGTTGTTAATTATAGTAAATGACCTATATAATTGCTCAAGAACAACAATTAATGCTATTTTATGAGACAAAACAAAATCGGATAATGATATTTTACGAAAATTCATTTTTAATAAATCATTATGAAAACCATAAGAACCTCCAATAAAAAACTTAATATCACAAAATGAATTATTTAAAAATATTTTAGAAAATTTTATAGAATTCATTTTATCTCCTTTTTCATCAAACAAAAAAACAATATCACCTTTTTTAATTTTGTTTAATACTAATTTCATTTCTTCTTTCTTTTTATTTAAAATATTATTTGAATTTGAAGGTTTCAAACAGACAATGTCAAATTTCACAAAATAATTTATTTTTTTATAATAATTATTAATATGATGTTTTAAGTCAACATCATTTTTTTTACCTATATAAAATAGAGTGATTTTCATTTAAAGTTTTGTATTTTCATAAATATTATATAAATCAATGAAACAAGATATTAAAAATTTTATTACTAACGCAATAAAAGAAGACATAGGGCTTCAAGATGTGTCTTCTGAAGCATGCATAACAATGGATATCACAAAAAAAGCAAAAGTAATCAGCAAAGAAGATTGCATAATAGCGGGAATAGATATAGCAGAGAAAACATTAAATAAAATAGATCCAAAAATAAAAATTAAAAAATCAAAACAAGATGGTGATAAAATTAAAAAGAATGAAACTATAATGATAATAGAGGGTCCTATAAAGTCAATATTAAAAGCTGAAAGAATATTATTAAATATAATGCAAAGGATGAGTGGGATAGCCACAAAAACAAACAGAATAAAAAAAATAATATCAAAAACAAATAGTAAAATACTAGACACAAGAAAAACTACACCTGGATTTAGAATGTTAGAGAAAAAAGCTGTAAAAATAGGAGGAGGAGAAAATCATAGATTTGGATTATATGATGTTATTATGATAAAAGAAAATCACATAAAAGCATGCGGAGGAATAAAAAATGCTATAACAAAAATAAGCGAATACAATAAAAACAACAACTACAGTGTAATTGTTGAAGTCAAAAATATAGATGAATTAAAAGAAGTTTTAAATTACACAAATCATATCAATAGAATACTACTTGATAATTTTAACATCAATAAAACAAAAAAAGCTATTAAAATTATAAAAGGTAGAATAAAAACAGAATCATCTGGAAATATAGATGAAAATAATATTCTTGAATACGCAGAAACAGGAACAGACTACATCTCTTTAGGATGCTTAACTCATTCTATTAAATCTGTTGATTTAAGCTTATATATAATTTAGTATGATAGCTGCAATTTATCTAATATTTATATTAATAATAATAATAATTATATATCAAATTTCTAAATGGTCAAAAATTAAAATAATAAATAAAAAAATATTATTATTCATTTACGAAAGAATAAAAGATAATTCTATATCTAATGATGCTGCGGCAATATCTTTTAATTTTTTTACATCCATTATTCCTGGAATAATATTCATTTTTTCTTTAAT
>PALO01000043.1 GCA_002706465.1 Flavobacteriales bacterium | reverse complement strand
AGATGATAGCAATAACTCTAGTTGGTCTACAGAAAGCTTTACAACTTTGACACCTTGTGCTGATCCAACAGGCTTATCAACATCAAGCATACAGCTTGATAGAGCTACTTTAAATTGGACTGCGGTATCAGGTGCTAATCATTATAATTTAAGATTTAGAGAAGTTGGATCAGGTTCATGGTTAACTTTAACTAATTTAACATCTACTAGTAGAACTATTTATAACTTAACTAGTAATACAGATTATGAATGGGAGGTGCAGTCATCTTGTGATGCTTCAAACTCTAATGTGTCTTCTTGGGCTTCAGCAACATTCACTACAGTTGGTTGTATAACTCCTTCAAATTTAAGCACAACTAATATAGCAACAAATAGAGCTACATTAAATTGGGGGGCTATTAGTGGAGCCAGTCACTATAATGTAAGATTTAGAGAACAAGGCACAACTACTTGGTCTACTATTAATTATATTTCGGGTACTTCTAGAATTATTTACAGCTTATCAATAGGTACGTCTTACGAATGGGAAGTACAAACATCTTGTAATTCTGCTAATTCAGATTTATCTTCTTGGTCTTCTACTGAAACATTTACAACATCTGCTGGATGTGTAAATCCTTCTAGCTTTAACGAAACAAATATCACTAGTACAACTTCTACTTTAACTTGGTCTGCTGTCTCTTCTGTTTCTTATTATAGAGTTAGGCATGCTGTAGCAGGAGCAAGTTGGGGTGGTGGTACTTTTACGAACACAACTAATACATCATTAGATTTTTCAGGATTGAGCCCTAACACAACTTATGAATGGCATATAATTACAGTTTGTCCTGGNGGNCAAAANGCNGGATGGTCTNCTAGAGTTTANTACACTACTTCTTCTAGTGGAGCTAGATTGATAGTTAATAATAATATTGATAATTTAAATATTTATCCTAATCCAAATTCAGGTTTATTTACATTAGAGTTTGAATCTAATTATAATCAAGATATATTTATTAAGTTATTTGATGAAGTAGGTAAANCTATTTACAATAAAGACATAAACAACTTNAAAGGACAGTATTTAAAAACAATAGATGTACAAGGNTTAAAACCAGGTGTTTATTATATTCAATTAGCTGCAGAAAATAAAATATTAAGTCAAAAAATAGTTATTAAATAATAAGTTAGTTTTATTTAAAATAAATGCTTAAATTCGAACAACTTTAGGGGGCCACAGCCCCCTATTTTATTAATTTGTTATTATATAATTATATGAAAGATTTAAATTTAATAGAGTTTTTTTCTGATTTTAAGGAAGCAAAAAANATTAATAGAGAAAAATTAAGAGATATCCTTGAAAAAGTAATAAGAAGTTTATTTGTTAAAAAATATGGATCTGATGAGACAATAGATGTAGTAATTAACGATGAAAGAGGAGATTTAGAGATTTGGAGGAATAGAGAGATTGTAAAAGATGAAGATATAGAGGATGANAACTTGCAAATTTCATATTCTGAAGCAATTAAAATAGAGTCAGATTTTGAGATAGGAGAAGAAGTTTCCGATCAGCTTTATCTTTCTCAATTTACAAGAAGAGANGTTAGTCATATAAAACAAAATTTAAAAAACAGCATTCAAGATTTAGAGAAATNCAAACAATTCGAGTTGTATGAAAAAAGAATNGGNGAGGTTGTAAGAGGAGAAGTTTATCAAATATGGAAAAATGAAGTTTTGTTAAGAGATGATGAAGGCAACGAGTTAATTCTACCTAAACAAGAACAAATACCAGCGGACTTTTATCGAAAAGGAGATAGCATTAAAGCAGTTGTAAAATTAGTTGAAATGAAAAGAAACAACCCTTATATTATGCTTTCGAGAACAGACCCTGTCTTTTTGCATAGGTTATTTGAGGAAGAAATACCTGAAGTTGAAGATGGGTTAATAACAATCAAAAAAATTGTAAGAATACCAGGAGAAAGAGCNAAAGTTGCTGTAGAATCTTATGACGAAAGAATAGATCCTGTTGGAGCATGTGTTGGTATGAAAGGAACAAGAATACACGGTATTGTTAGAGAATTAAAAAACGAGAATATTGATGTTATTAATTATACAGAAAATTTTCAATTATACGTNTCTAGAGCATTAAACCCTGCTAAAATNAACAGTATCAATGTTGACGAAGAAAATAAAAAAATAGATGTTTATTTAGATTCTGATCAAGTTTCTTTAGCTATAGGTAAGGGAGGGTTTAATATAAAATTAGCAGGATATTTAACAGGATACGAAATAGATGTTTACAGGGAGTCTGATGAAACCGGAGACTCTAACGATGATGTTTTATTGTCAGAATTTTCAGATGTAATAGACTCTTGGGTNATAGAAGAATTTAGAAAAATAGGATGTGACACAGCTAAAAGTGTTTTGGATATAAGTTTNGAAGAGCTTGNTAAGAGAACAGATTTAGAAGAAGAAACGGTTTCTAAAGTTTTAGAAATATTGAAATCAGAATTTGAATAGATGAATAATAGTAATCAAAGATTAAGTAGATTTTTGCATAACAACAATATTAATGTTGCACTAGATCACATAATTAGTTTTTTAAAATCAGAAGGATTAGATAATTTGAATAGAAATTCAAAAATAGATTTTGATATCCAGCAAAAGTTGCTTTTAAAATTTAAATCAGAGACAAAAGAACAGTTGATTATAAAACATAAAGAAAACCTAGAACAAGAAAATGAAAATCAAAGTGAAGTTAAAGTTGTAGGTAAAGAAAAAACAACATTAGATTTTGAAAATGAATTAAAGCAANCAAAAGAANCAAAAGAANCAAAAGAAGNAAAAGAAGTAAAAGAAGTAAAAGAAGNAAAAGAAGAAGTAACAAAAAATGATTTTCAAAAAAATAAAGAAAAAAATGTTGAAAATAAAAAAGAAGAAAACAAAAGTAATGAAGGTGGAATTAAAATCTTAGGAAAGATTGATTTAAAGACAAAGAAAAAGAGAAAAAGAATTAGGATAAATATTGATGGAGGAAATAATAAACAAAGAANTAAAAAAGATGANAGCAANAAGGAGTTAGGNCAAGAAGACAAGGATGANATAAACAAAAAAATAAAAGAAAATCTAAGTAGATTACTTTCTTCAGAAAAAAAGAAGTCGGTTAAATTGAGACGCCAAAAAAGAGCAGAAAAAAAACAACAAAGAGAAGAAGAGTTAATACAGGATGAACTAGAGCAAAAAACATTAAAAGTTTCAGAGTTTACAACAGTAAACGAATTATCTAGTTTAATGTCAATTGATGCTAATAGTATTATAGGAGCATGTATGCAATTAGGTTTAATGGTGACNATGAACCAAAGATTAGACGCAGAAACAATTTCAATATTAGCNGAAGAGTTNAATTTTANTGTGCANTTTACAGACCCTCAGGNAGAAGAAAATGAAGAAGAAGAAGTTGTGGANCAAAATGAANCTAGACATCCTATTGTTACAGTTATGGGTCATGTTGATCATGGTAAAACATCTTTTTTAGATTACATTAGAAACACAAATGTTATTGCAGGTGAATCAGGTGGAATCACTCAACATATAGGAGCTTACGAAGTTACCCTATCTAATAAAAGAAAAATAACTTTTTTAGATACTCCTGGTCATGAAGCTTTTACAGCAATGAGAGCTCGTGGAGCTAAGCTAACAGACGTGGTAGTTATTATAATAGCTGCAGATGATAAAGTTATGCCTCAAACTAAAGAAGCTATTAGTCATGCAAAAGCAGCTAACGTTCCAATTATTTTTGGTATAAATAAAATAGATAAAGAAAATGCTGATGCTGAAAAAATCAAGGAACAACTAGCTAATGAAAACATGCTAGTAGAAGATTGGGGTGGCAAATATCAATCACAGGATATATCTTCAAAAACAGGAAAAGGTGTAAATGAATTATTAGATAAAGTTCTATTAGAGTCAGATATGTTAGAATTAAAATGTAATTCTCAAGTTGCAGCTAGAGGGACAGTAATAGAGGCTTCATTAGACAAAGGTAAAGGTTATCTTTCTACAGTTTTGGTTCAAGACGGAACATTGAAAATAGGAGATGTTGTGTTAGCGGGACCATATTGGGGTAAAGTAAAAGCTTTGTTAAATGAAAGAGGTAATAATTTAAACGATGCTGGCCCAGCTATTCCAGCTGTAATTTTAGGTTTAAATGGAGCGCCTCAGGCAGGAGACACTTTAAAGGTTATTAAAGATGAAAAGGAAGCAAAAAAAATAGCTGCACAAAGAAGTCAGATACAAAGAGAGCAGCAAATAAGAACCAGTAAACACATAACATTAGATGAAATAGGCAGAAGAATAGCTTTAGGGGAATTTAAAGAGTTAAATTTAATACTTAAAGCAGATGTAGATGGTTCTATAGAGGTTTTAGCAGATTCTTTACAGAAATTAGGAACAGAAAAAATTCACATAAATATTTTACATAAATCAATTGGTCAAATTACAGAATCAGATGTCATGCTAGCTTCTGCATCTGATGCAATTATAATAGGATTTCAAGTAAGACCTTCTTTATCAGCTAGAAAATTAGCAGAAAAAGAAGAAATAGATATTAGGACTTATTCTATAATTTATAACGTAATAGAAGAAATAGAACAAGCTATAGCTGGAATGCTTTCTCCTGAAACAGAGGAAAAAATAGTTTGTAATATAGAGATAAGAGAAGTATACAAAATATCAAGAATTGGCAAAGTTGCTGGTTGTTATGTCCTGGATGGTAAAGTTAAGCGTAATACAAGTATCAGGCTTTTACGAGACGGTGTTGTTATTTTCACAGGCTCTCTTTCTTCTTTGAAAAGATTTAAAGAAGACGCAAAAGAGGTTGTTTCCGGTTATGAATGTGGTTTAACAATAGAGAATTACAACGATATTAAAGTAGGAGATGTTATAGAAGGATTTGAAGAAGTAGAAGTAAAAACAAAATAATTTATTTTATCTTAACATTTACCAAGTAAGAATTCCTGAATTTTCTTCTTATTTTTTTTAAATATCTATAAGCTTGTCTTTTTGAATAATATTTTCCAACTCTTATTTTGTAGTAAGGAGCTTCGTGTTTATATTCTATTTTAACTCTCGGGTAATGTTTAATGAAGGTTTTTCTTATTTTCTCGGCTTCTTCTCTGTCAGCACCCATATATATTTGTATTTTAAAACCATTTATGCCTTTCTTTTTAGAAATACTTGTAGAGCTATCCACTAAACTTTGTATATTCTTAGAAACATTAACTTGAGAATGAGTATTTAAAAAGGAAAAAAAAAGAAAAAACACACATAAATATGACATATATTTCGAATTTATATTTTTTTAGTGAAATAATCTTAACAAATTGTAAAAAAAAAGATATAATTAATTAAATTCGTCAAAAGATTTTTTAGTAGAGTTGAAACATATATTTAGTATTTTTTTAGTTCTCTTTTTTATCAATGACATACAAGCTGATACAGACAAAGGAGAAGCTCTGTTTAAACAGCATTGTACTCAATGTCACGCAATTAATGCTAGGTTAGTTGGGCCAGCGTTAAAAGATGTACACCTTAAATATGATCGAGAATGGCTTTATAGTTGGGTAAAAAACTCAGCTGCTATGATTGAAGCTGGAGATGAGCAAGCAATTGCTATATACGAAGAATATAATAGATCTCCAATGAACGCTTATGAAGGTATATTAAATGACGAAGATATAGAAAATGTACTTTTATATATAGAGTCATCAGGCAACGACGCACAATCAGTTGATGAAGGAGAAAAAGTTAATCAATCTGAAGAAGAAGACAAGTCTTACACTCTTATAATTACTATATTTTTAATTTTAGGAGCATTAGTTTTCATATTGGATAATGTAAAAAATACTCTAAAATCTGTAGCAAAAGAAGAAACAGAAAATATTCCTCAGTTTTTACATAAATCTTTGTTAATGTTTTCTAAAAGTAAAAAATTCTTGTTTTTGTCTTTTTTACTACTTATTGTTATTATAACAAATGCGGCCTGGGAAGGTTTGTCATCTGTAGGTGTTTATACAAATTATCAACCAGAACAACCAATAAAGTTTTCTCATAAAATACATGCTGGAGACAATGGTATAGATTGTAATTATTGCCATCATACAGCAAGAGAAAGCAAACACGCAGGTATTCCTTCTGCTAATATTTGCATGAACTGTCACACATACATTAATGAAGGTTCTGTAGATGGAGATAAAGAGATTGGTAAAATTTATGATGCAGTTGGTTTTGACCCCGTATCAAGAACTTATATTGAAGGTTATGAGAAAAAACCAATTAAATGGATTAGAATACATAATTTACCAGATTTAGCTTATTTTAATCATGCTCAACATGTTGAGGTAGGCAAGGTGAAATGTCAAACATGTCATGGCCCAATTGAAGAAATGGATGAAGTCTATCAGTTTGCTGAATTGACAATGGGTTGGTGTATAGATTGCCATAGAACCAATTCTGTTCAATATGATGAAAATAAATATTATGAAAATCATTTAACAAAACTTGATAAAAACAGCAAACATGTACACGTAGAAGATATTGGTGGGTTGGAATGTGGAAAGTGCCATTATTAAAATAATATGAAAATAAAAAAGAAATATTGGAAAAGCATAGAGCAAACAAAATCAAATAATCTTGATTTAAGTAAAGAGTTTGCTGAAAAAATCCCTATTGAGAAAATAATAGATAATAAAAATAATCTTAGTACAAGTAGGAGAGATTTTCTGAAAATTGTTGGTTTTTCAACAGTTGCTGCAACAATTACTTCTTGTGAAACACCAATAAAAGAATCTGTTCCTTATCTCGTAAAGCCTGAAGAAATAACACCAGGAAACGCTAATTATTATGCCACAACTTTTGATGACGGTCATGATTTTGCTTCTGTTTTAGTAAAAACTAGAGAAGGGAGACCTATTAAAATTGACCCTAATTATGATGCGGGCAGTTTTTACGATGCTAACTCTAGGATACAATCTTCATTATTGTCTTTATATGATAGTGAACGATTAAAGGCTCCTTTTAACACAAAATCCAAAGTAAGCATATCTTGGGAAGATTATTTTGATAAATTAAATTCTGTATTGTCTCAGGGTAAAGATGTAGTTTTTTTAACCTCTTCTTTTACTAGTCCTTCTTTAAATAATATTATAGATGATTTAAAATTAAAAAATAAAAACTTCAAGGTAGTTTTTTATGATTCATCTTCATATTCAGGATTAATGGATTCTTATGAAGAGATGTTTGGTGTCAGAGCTTTACCTAACTATAGTTTTAAAAATACAGATTTAATTGTAAGTATTGGTGCTGATTTTTTAGGAGAATGGTTGAATTTTGACCATTCAGAAGGTTATACAGAGAAGAGAGATCCTAGTAACATGTCACAACATATACATTTTGAATCAAACATGAGTTTATCTGGTAGTAATGCAGATAAAAGGTATATAATAAAGCCATCTGAAAAGATTTTAATATTAACTAATCTATATAATTTAATAGCAAAGTCATTAGGCGCACAACAGATTAATTCGAAATCTTCTAAATATGATAAAGATTTGAAATTAATAGCTAAAAAATTAATTCAAAATAAAAATAAAAGTTTAATTATAATTGACTCAAACAACAAGGATATTCAAAATCTATGTTTTAATTTAAATATGCTGTTAGGGAATATTAACAACACAATAGATATATCTAAACCTATTTTTTTAAAAAAAGGCCGAGATAGTGATTTTGTTGATTTGTTATCAGATATGTCAAAAGGTAAAATAGCCGGGTTAATAATTAACGATGTGAATCCTTTTTACAATTTTTATGATCAAAATAAGTTAAAAAAATCTTTTAAAAAAGTAAATTTCATCACACAACTAACATTAAAAGAGAATGAAACAACAGATTTTGTGAATTACGTTCTGCCAAAGAGACACTTTCTTGAATCATGGGGAGATAGTAATCCAATTAATGGTACTTATACATTAAGGCAACCAACCATAAATCCTATATTTGATTCAATACAACCTGAGGACTTTTTATTAAGGATTTTAGGAGTTAATAAAAATTACAAAGATTATTTATCAATTTTTTGGAAAAAATCAATTTTGAATTCCAATATAACTTGGAATCAAGTTTTACATGATGGTTTTTATTTTAAAAACCAGGATTTATTTATTAATATTAAAAAAAATCTAGATATTTCTTATACTTCGAAAAATATTTGGTCAAAATATAATGAAGGTAATGTAGAATTAATGTTGTTTTTTAATCATTTGGGTGATGGCAGAATGGCAAACATCCCTTGGCTTCAAGAACTTCCAGACCCAATTAACAGAACTTGTTGGGACAATTATTTATGTGTGTCTAAAAAGTTAGCAGATAAACTAGAATTAAAAAACAAGGTTTCTCCTGATGGTCAAATCGACGGAGATATTGTTACTTTGAGATTAAATGGAGTAGAGATTAAAAATATACCTGTTTTTATTCAGCCAGGTCATTCAGACGAATCAGTCTCTTTAGCTTTAGGTTATGGAAGAACTAAATCAGGTAAATCTGGAGACAATGTAGGGGTTAATGCTTACCCATTTTATAAAAATGCAAATTTAGATCAGGGAGTTGTTGAAATAATTAAACAAGAAAATGAAACACACGAATTTGCTAGTGTGCAATTAGCTCACACAATGATGGGAAGAGATATTGTAAAAGAATCAACTTTAGAAGAATACCAAAAAGATAATCAGGCTGGTAATCATCCTGAAGAATTACACACTTATGAAGGAATGCAGGCTGTTGAAAATATAGTTTTATGGAAACAGCACGATTATAACGATGGACATTTGTGGAATTTGTCAATAGATTTGAATAAATGTACAGGATGTGGAGCATGTGTTACAGCTTGTCACATAGAAAATAATGTTCCGGTTGTAGGTAAAGAAGAAATAAGAAAACACAGAGATATGCATTGGTTGAGGATAGACAGATACTATTCTTCCGATATGACAAAAGAAAAAGCAGAAAAATTAAATAGTGACGAAGACAAGAATAATAATGTAGGCTTAGTAGAGAAATATAAGTTAATGGAAGAGCCTTCTGATAATCCAGAAGTGGTTTTTCAGCCAGTTATGTGCATGCATTGTAATAATGCCCCTTGTGAAACAGTTTGCCCTGTTGCAGCAACTTCTCACAGCAAGGAAGGTTTAAATCACATGATTTATAACAGATGTATAGGCACTAGATACTGTGCTAATAATTGCCCATATAAAGTAAGAAGATTTAATTGGTTTAAATATAAAGATAATGACGATTTTGACTTCAATATGAATGATGATTTAGGTAAATTAGTATTAAATCCAGATGTTACAGTTAGAGCTAGAGGAGTTATGGAAAAGTGTTCTTTTTGTATTCAAAATATTCAAAAAGCAAAGTTAGATGCAAAAAGAGAAAACAGAAAACTTAAAGATGGAGACGTTAAGTGTGCTTGTGAATCTTCTTGTACAACAGGAGCAATGGTTTTTGGAGATGTTAATGATAAATCAAGTAGAGTTTATAAAGAGAAACAAGACCCTAGAGCTTACAATTTGTTAGCATCTGTTGGCACAAAACCAAATGTATTTTATAAAACTAAAATAAGAAATAAGAAAGATGTCTCATAAAGAATCACATATTAGAGAGCCTTTAATTTTAGGTGATAAGTCATATCATGATATTACAGTTGATATTGCTCGACCTATAGAAACAAAAGCTAATAAATATTGGTGGATCTTATTTGGTTTGTCATCAGTTTTGTTTTTGTGGGGTATAGGTTGCATCCTTTATACAATAGGTAAAGGTATAGGTGTTTGGGGTTTAAACAAGACAGTAGGCTGGGCTTGGGATATAACAAATTTTGTTTGGTGGATAGGTATAGGACATGCTGGTACTGCAATATCCGCTGTTTTACTTCTGTTTAGACAAAAATGGCGTATGGCTATTAACAGATCGGCGGAAGCTATGACTATTTTTGCTGTTTTTCAAGCAGGTATATTTCCTTTGATACATATGGGTAGAGTATGGGTAGGATATTGGGTTTTCCCTATACCAAATAATTTTGGATCTCTTTGGGTTAATTTTAATTCCCCTCTTCTTTGGGATGTTTTTGCAATTAGTACATATTTAACAGTATCAATTGTTTTTTGGTATCTTGGTTTAATACCAGATTTTGCAATGTTAAGAGATAGAATAAGTAAAAAAGCAAAACCTTTTACTCAAAAAATGTATTCTTTATTGTCATTTGGCTGGAGCGGAGGAGCAAAAGATTGGCAAAGATTTGAATCAGTTTCTTTAATATTAGCTGGGCTAGCAACTCCATTAGTTTTTTCAGTTCACTCAATTGTTAGTACAGACTTTGCTACAGCTGTTTTACCTGGCTGGCATACAACTATTTTTCCACCTTATTTTGTTTTAGGAGCTTTATTTTCAGGTTTTGCAATGGTTTCTACATTATTATTAGTAATGAGAAAAGTAATAAATTTAGAAGCATATGTTACAGTGAAGCATATTGAATACATGAATATTATAATTATTCTTACAGGTTCTTTGGTTGGGGTGGCTTATATAACAGAGTTATTTATGGCTTGGTATTCCGGAGTCGAATTTGAACAGTATGCTTTTCTAAATAGAGCAACAGGACCTTATTGGTGGTCTTATGCTGGCATGATGACCTGTAATGTTATTACTCCACAAATATTTTGGATAAAAAAGATAAGAACAAATTTAATGGCAACATTCATTATAACAATATTTGTAAACATAGGTATGTGGTTTGAAAGATTTGTGATAATAGTTACTTCTCTACACAGAGATTTTTTACCATCTAGTTGGACAATGTATGTTCCTACTTTTGTAGAAGTAGGGATATTTCTTGGTACTGTAGGATTTTTCTTTGTTTTATTTTTAATGTATTCAAGGACTTTCCCAGTTATAGCACAAGCAGAATTAAAAACAATTTTAAAGTCATCTGGAGAAAAATATAAAAAACAACATGAATAAAATTTATGCTATTTATGATGATGAGGAAATTTTATTAGAAGGAATAAAAAAATTAAGATCTAATAAAATAAAAATAAAGGAAGTTTATACACCTTTCCCTGTCCATGGTTTGGATAAAGTGTTAGGTTTAAAATTTTCTAGATTAGGCATATGTGCTTTTATATACGGTGTTTTTGGTCTTTGTTTTGCTATGGCTATGATGGGTTATATGATGATTATAGATTGGCCTCAAATTATAGGTGGTAAGCCAAATTTTTCTTTTATGGATAATATACCGACATTTATACCTGTAATGTTTGAATTGACTGTATTGTTTTCTGCCCATTTGCTTGTTTTAACTTATTTTTTTAGAAGTAAAATATTCCCAGGAGCAAAATCTAAAAACCCTGATCCTAGAACTACAGATGATAAATTTTTAGTAGAGTTACATGTGGATGATAATTATAGTGATTTGATTAATTTAATAAAAGAGACTAATGTCTCTGAAATAAAAACTAATGATGAAAAAGACAATTAAATTAATTTTAGTCCTTATGTTTTTCTGTATTTTGTCTTGCACAGATAAAAATACAGCAGGATATGAATACATGCCTGACATGTATCATTCTACAGCTGTTGAAACTTATGTTGTTTCTAATGTTTTTAATGATAGTTTAAGTGCAAGACAACCAGTTTCAGGTACCATACCTAGAGGTTTTATGCCTTTTGAATACGATAACAGTACAGAAGATTATATAAAAGCAGGTAAAGAGTTGTCAAATCCAATTGAATTAAGTAATCAGATTTTAGATGAGGGAGAAGGTTTATATGTTATGTTCTGTGCTCATTGCCATGGTAAAAAAGGAGATGGGAAAGGCAGCATAACACATCCTTTATATTCTAATATTCCTTCTTACAGTGATGATATTTTAATGAGAAGAAGTGGAGTTACAATGAAAGAATTAAGGCCAGGTCATATTTTTCATGCAATTACGTATGGTTTAAATGCTATGGGGCCTCATTTAACACAAATTTCACAAGAAGATAGATGGAAAATAGTACATTATGTTAATACTTTACAGAAATGAACACATTTAAAGAAACAAATAAACTTAGATTAGTTATACTTTTTTGTATAATAATAGGAGCTCTTGCTTTGATATCAGGTTTTTTTGATTTAGAATTCAAAGATGGTTTTAAAATAAAATTTGACTATCATGACACAAGAACATGGGTTAGTTTACTTTTTAATAATTTGTTTTTTACTGGGATAGCTCTATTTGGAGTTTTTTTTGTAGCATTACAGTATGTTGCACAAGCGGGATGGTCCACGGTTGTGAAAAGAATTCCTGAAGCAATATCTGGTTATTTGCCTTTAGGGGGCGGAATCATGTTATTAATTGTATTAGCAGCAGCTTTTGATTTACATCATATTTATCATTGGATGGACCCTGAATTACATGACAAAAATTCAGAACATTATGACGCAGTAATAGCAAATAAATCAGCTTATTTAAACATTCCTTTTTTCCTATTTAGATCATTTGTTTATGTCTTTGTTTGGGTTTACTGTTCTAAAAAACTTAAAGAATTTTCTTTAAAAGAAGATTTAGATTCAAATATAAAATGGCACAGAAAAAGTATAACACTATCTGCTATTTTTATTGTGTTTTATGCAGTATCTACAAGTACAGCTTCTTGGGATTGGATAATGAGTATAGATACTCATTGGTTTAGTACAATGTTTGGATGGTACTTTTTTGCAGGAACAGCTGCAAGTGGTTTCACAATAATTACATTACTTATAATATATTTAAAAAGGCAAGGGTACTTACCTGAAATTAATCAAAATCATTTGCATGATTTGGGTAAGTTTATTTTTGTTTGTAGTGTTCTATGGACATATTTATGGTTTTCTCAATTTATGCTTATATGGTATGCGCATATTCCAGAAGAAATATTATATTTTATAGAGAGATTTAGAAATCCTACTTATCAATTTATTTTATGGTTGACAATAATTTTAAATTTTGTATTCCCAACATTATTATTAATGTCGAGAGATTGTAAAAGAAATTATAAATATTTAGTTGTAACAGGCGTTATTGTGTTAATAGGACATTGGTTAGATTATTTTTTAATGGTCACACCCGGTGTAATGCATAGTTTTGGTAAATTAGGTTTTATAGAGATAGGTATTTGTTTAGGGTGTTTTGGATTATTTGCACACTTTACATTTAATAGATTAAAAAAAGTAAATTTAGTTGTTAAAAATCATCCATTTTTAGATGAGAGTAAACATCATGAAGTGTAATTTATGGTAACAAATTTTTTAGTAATATTATTAATAATTTTATTCTTAGTTGCTTTAACGCAAATTATAAGAATATTTCAATTAACAGGTAAGATAAAAGGTTATGATATAAACGAAGTAACAGATAGAGATAATAATTTAAATGGTGTTCTTTCTATTGTATTTTGTGTATTATTTATAGGGTTTTGTTTTTATCAATATTTTGCATACAAAAAATTTATTTTACCAGATTCTGCGTCTCATCACGGTGTTTTTATAGACAATATGAATAATTGGTCTTTATTAGCTATTTCGGTAGTATTCATTATAATGAATGTTTTGATATTTTACTTGTCTTATAAATACAGATCACAAAAAAACTCAAAGGCTTCTTTTATTACACATGATAATAAATTAGAATTACTTTGGACAATAATTCCGGGAATTATTTTAACTGCTTATATCTTGTATGGTTTAAATATATGGTCTAAAGTTATGCACCCTACTGAAGAAGATCCGATGGCAATTGAGATTTACGCACAACAATTTGCTTGGACAGGGAGATACGCGGGAGAAGATAATATTTTGGGTTCATATCACTATACTTTAGTTGATAAAGATAATGTTTTAGGAGTTGACAGTAATGATGTAAATTCAGATGATGATATTGTTGTTAAAGAAATACACATTCCTATTGATGAGCCAGTGATGTTAAATTTGAGATCACAAGATGTTATTCATTCTGCTTATTTGCCTCATTTTAGAGTTCAGATGAATTGCGTTCCAGGGTTAGAGACATCTTTTTTGTTCACTCCTATTAAAACAACAGAACAAATGAGAATAGAGTTAAAAGACCCTAATTTTGATTATGTTTTATTATGTAATAAAATTTGTGGTTCTGCTCATTTTAATATGCAAATGAAGTTCATAGTAGAAACTAGAGAAGAATTCAATGAATGGATTAGTCAACAAAACAAATTTAAAGAAATAAAATAAATATTTATTATGTCAGAACATCATCATAAAGAAACTTTTGTTAGCAAGTATATATTTTCACTTGATCATAAAATGATATCAAAACAATTTCTAATTACGGGAATGTTGATGGGGACTATTGCGATGTTAATGTCTACTTTTTTTAGATTGCAATTAGCATATCCTCAAAAATCTTTTGGCATTTTAGAAACTTTTCTAGGAAGATGGGCTCCTGATGGAGTTATGGATCCAAATATTTATTTGGCACTTGTCACAATTCATGGTACCATAATGGTTTTTTTCCTTTTGACAGCAGGTCTTAGTGGAACTTTCTCTAATTTATTAATACCTTTACAGATAGGAGCTAGGGACATGGCTTCGGGTTTTTTAAACATGTTATCTTATTGGTTCTTTTTTGTTTCTAGTGTTATTATGTTAATCTCTTTATTTGTACAGTCAGGACCAGCTTCTGCTGGATGGACAATATATCCTCCTTTAAGTGCCTTGCCACAGGCAATACCAGGATCAGGCACAGGTATGACTTTATGGTTAGTGAGTATGACTTTGTTTATAGTTTCAGCTTTATTAGGAGGTTTAAATTATATTGTTACGATTGTTAATTTAAGAACAAAAGGTATGTCATTAAGAAGAATGCCTTTAACTATATGGGCTTTTTTTGTTACAGCTATTTTAGGGGTTCTTTCTTTTCCAGTTTTATTGTCGGCAGCTTTATTGTTAATTTTTGATAGATCTTTTGGTACAAGTTTTTATTTGTCAGATATTATAATAGCAGGTGAAGCTTTAACGAATACTGGAGGTAGTCCTATTTTGTTTCAACATTTGTTTTGGTTCTTAGGCCACCCAGAAGTTTATATTGTTTTATTGCCAGCTTTAGGCATTACTTCAGAAGTTGTTTCAACTAATTCTAGAAAACCTATTTTTGGATATACAGCTATGATTGCTTCTATATTAGCTATAGGTTTTTTGTCATTTATTGTTTGGGGTCATCACATGTTTATTACAGGGATGAATCCATTTTTAGGTTCAGTTTTTATTTTTACTACGTTATTAATAGCAATTCCTTCAGCTGTAAAAGCTTTTAACTATTGTGCTACTTTATTTAAAAGTAAAATAGTGTTTACCCCAGCTATGTTATTTTCAATAGCTCTTGTTTCTACTTTCGTTACAGGTGGATTAACAGGATTAATTTTGGCAAATGCTCCATTAGATATTAACGTTCACGATACTTATTTTGTAGTAGGTCATTTCCATATAGTTATGGGTCTTTCTGCCGTGTTTGGCATGTTTGCAGGAGTATACCACTGGTTCCCTAGAATGTATGGTAAAATGATGAATAAGAGTTTAGGTTATATTCATTTTTGGTTAACTTTTGCGGCAGCTTATGGTGTATTTTTCCCTATGCACTTTTTAGGTTTAGCGGGTGTTCCGAGAAGGTATTATTCTAATTCTTCTTTTCCTATGTTTGATGGAATGACAGATATTAATGTTGTGATTACAATTTCAGCAATAATAGGAGCTCTTGCTCAGATATTCTTCTTTTTTAATTTCTTTTATTCTATGTATAAAGGAAATAAAGCTAGCAAAAACCCTTGGAATTCCAATACATTAGAATGGACGGCTCCTGTTGAACACATACATGGTAATTGGCCTGGAGAAATACCTTCAGTTCATAGATGGCCTTATGATTACAGCAAACCAGGTTCAAAAGAAGATTATATTCCTCAAAATGTCCCTTTAAAAGAAGGAGAAGAAGAACATTAGACTTTATATAAGTATTTAATTTTTCATTTAATATATTTGTTTTGTTATGAACGATCAATTATATCCAAATTCAGAAAATCTTTCATCTGAAGAAAAAAAAATAGAACATGTTTTACGGCCTGAAGAATTTTCTGATTTTACAGGTCAAGATAAAATAGTTGAAAATTTAAAAATATTTGTAAAGGCAGCTAAATTGAGAGGAGACGCTTTGGATCACGTGTTATTGCACGGACCTCCTGGTTTGGGTAAGACAACGTTATCTTATATATTAGCTAATGAGTTAGGTGTTAACATCAAAGTTTCTTCAGGTCCTGTTATAGATAAGCCGGGAGACCTTGCTGGTTTATTAACAAGTTTAGAGAAAGGAGATGTTTTATTTATAGATGAAATTCACAGACTCTCTCCAGTCGTAGAAGAGTATTTGTATTCTGCAATGGAAGATTATAAAATAGATATAATGATAGAGAGCGGCCCTAATGCAAGATCAGTACAAATTCAATTAAATCCATTTACATTAATAGGAGCAACCACGAGATCAGGACTTTTAACTTCACCATTAAGAGCAAGGTTTGGTATTAATTTTAGACTGGAGTATTATGATAGTAAACTTTTAAGTACTATTCTTCAAAGATCAGCAGGTATTTTAAATATACCCATTAATTTAGATGCTAGTAAAGAAATATCTTCTAGAAGCAGAGGGACTCCTAGAATCGCAAACATGCTTTTAAGAAGAGTTAGAGATTTTGCTCAAATAGAAGGAGATGGAAAGATAGATTTAAAAATAACTCATAAAACTTTATCTGCTTTAAATGTAGATAAATATGGTTTAGATGAAATGGATAATAGAATATTGTCTGCAATAATTAACAAATTTAAAGGAGGTCCAGTGGGTCTCACAACAATAGCAACAGCAGTTGGAGAACAGTCTGCTACTATTGAAGAGGTATATGAACCTTTTTTGATAAAGGAAGGTTTTTTAATAAGAACACCTAGAGGAAGAGAAGTTACAGATAAATCATATACTCATTTAGGTCTTGATAAACCAAATAATCAGATGGATTTATTTTAATGGATAAATCTTCAATAACTTTATTTATAAAAAATAAATCAAGAGAATTAGGTTTTTCTTTTTGTGGAATCTCTAAGGCAGGTTTCTTAGAAGAAGAAGCAAAAAAATATGAGATTTGGTTAAAAAAGAACATGCAAGGTGAAATGGATTATATGGAAAATAATATTGACAAAAGGCTTGACCCTAGATTATTAGTTGAAGGCTCAAAATCAGTAATATCTCTTTTGTATAATTATTATACAGACAAAAAACAAGTCGACATTAATTCTCCAAAAATATCCACTTATGCTTATGGAAAAGATTATCATAAGGTTGTGAAAAAAAAACTAAAAAATTTAATGCAATCTATTAGAGATAAAATAGGAAATATTGAAGGAAGATATTTTGTTGATTCTGCTCCTGTTTTAGAAAGAGCTTGGGCGAAAAAAAGTGGATTAGGTTGGGTTGGAAAGAATACAAATATCATTAATAAAAAACAAGGTTCTTTTTTTTTTATAAGTCAGTTAATACTTGATTTAAGTTTAGACTATGACACCCCAGTTAAAGATTACTGTGGTTCTTGTACTAAATGTATTGATGCTTGTCCTACAGATGCAATTGTAGAACCTTATGTTGTTGATGGGAGCAAGTGTATATCATATTTTACAATAGAGTTAAAAGAAAATATTCCTGAAACAATGAAAGGCAAGTTTGACAATTGGATGTTTGGATGCGATACATGTCAAGAAGTTTGTCCCTGGAATAAATTTTCTGTTTTACATAATGAAAAAGAATTTCACCCTTCTGAAGATTTAATGAATGTTACAAGTGAAGAGTGGATTAATTTAAACAAAGAAGCATTTGATAATTTATTTAAATCATCTGCTGTTAAAAGAACAAAGTTTGATGGTTTGAAAAGAAATATATCTTTTCTTAAATTAAATCTTGAAAAGATTTAATTATAGTTTCCTTGTATTTTGACATGTAAGTTAAACACCAAGTNTTTAATATTATTTTCTCACTNTGATTCAACCATCCTATAGCTTTTTTAAGTTCTTTCTTGAATAAATGCTTGTCAAAAGAAACTNTTTTAAGTATGGTTTTACAATACTTTAACATTTAATAATTTTTATCTNTTATTTAATACTTGTAGTTTGTACNATTATACACTATAAGTAACGTGTTTATTTTATGTTTATTATATGATGTTTTATAGTTAAGTACAAAACAGTATTATATTGCCCTCTGTTGTACCATAAAGATGTATTTGAAGCGTGGTTTCTAATAGGTGTTAATAAAAAAGAATTAGATAAAGTGAAGTTTATAAATGTTTTGTTCTTTAATTGACGTTCGAAAGAAACAAAAACAGCATTTTCGTGATTTTTGAAAGGCCTAAAATTATTTATTTCTCCATAGTAGTCAAATTCTTTTGAATTAATTAAAGACACATAACTCATGCCTAATGTGTAGTTATTCTTTTTTTGTTTCACACCTATAGAAATAGGAGTTTCTATATATGTTAGTTGTATTTGAGGTATATTATTTTGATTTAGTTTAGGATTTCTACTGCCTTTGTCTACATATTTTATCTCAAAGTTCAAGTATATATTTTCATATATAAATTTTTTAGTTCCTATTCCAAAAACAAAACCTATTTTATTGAATCCAGATAAATTATCACCAGAAACTTGACTTGCAGAAAAACCTAAATTGCAATAACCTGAAAAGTCTTTTGATTTTAAAATAGAATTATTTGTTATTAGTAAAAATATTAAAAAATATTTTTTCATCTTAAATTAGAGCTTAATCCAAATGAAATTGTATTATATCCTTGTGCGCTCCAATTATAACTTGCGTTAACATTTACTAATAAAATTTGCAATCTAACACCAATATTAACTTTCATGTCATGCATTTTGCCAAATTTAGTAGTTAGTATATCATTTGCATTTATTGACAAAGAGTTGCTTAGTATTATATCTGAATCTACATCTAGATTAGAATAAGTGTAGTTGTGTCCAATACCCCCAAATAACGTTATTAATGCTATTTTTTTTGAAGCTATCACATTTGTTGAGAATGCTTTGCATTTGATTTCTACATCGGAACCATTTGAAGTAGATAATCCAGATATATTTGTGTTTACAGATAAATTTGTAAAATTTGACATCACAGATAAATCAAAAGGCAATTTGTTTGCTACAGGTATATATTGCAATATGTCGTGTTTTACACCTCCCCCAAAAACTTGCATACTTAGATATTCTTTGAATTTAATTTCAGGTATGTATCTTATAACTATATCAGTTTTTTTAATTACACCAATTCCTAAATTTAATGTTGGGACAATAACATTTTTTACGTTTAATCCTTGAGGCATTACTATGTTAATGTTGGAACTAGAATTAACATTATATGTTATGTTTGCGTTATATGCATCGCCAAAAACTGTAGATGTTGTTAAAGAGTTGGGGTCGCCAGTAAAATTATTATTATCATAAATTACATCTTCATAATTAAATATTAAACCAGATTCAGGTATTTCAACACTGTTTAAAGATATAGATAAATCAAACCCTAATATTTTATGAGGTTTTGCTGTAGTCCACCATCCACAATTTAATCCTGTTCCTATTCCTTCACCTAAAGGAGAGAGGTATTCTG
Source organism: Flavobacteriales bacterium (assembly GCA_002706465.1). Classification (GTDB taxonomy): domain Bacteria; phylum Bacteroidota; class Bacteroidia; order Flavobacteriales; family SAT41. Next base: position 15,727 of record PALO01000043.1, on the reverse strand, counting down.
ATATTAAATTTTGAGTTGTGCTAATGTCTTCTGAAGACACTATGTTTTGTTGTGCTGAAGACGATAAAGACATTAAAATCACAGCTATTATAGAGTATATGTATTTCATAAGTTTAATTTTTATTTGATATTTTAGTTTCTTCTACTTGTATTATCTCATAATTATCTGCATTGTATACATATGAAATTATACTGCAGTTATTAATATCCCAATCAGGATTTATACTTTGATTCAAGTTAATAGTTGTGTCAGTGTTGTTTGTCATTATACCTATACTATTACCCCAAGCTCCATTCAATGATTTTCTAAAAACATGATTATGGGTGTAGTTTTCTATATCAGAAGGAGAAGAGTCATAATCTTTTTGCCAATCTATAACGTTATCTTCTACTAAGCAAACCACAACTTTAGATTCATTAGTGCTATTATTTAATCCTTTTATATTAACTGCACATTCTATGTTGCTAGAATTTAATGTTATATTATTTGTGATTTTTAAAACAGCAATGTTGTCAAATAAACCATCATTATCATTATCATAATCTTGTACTATATTAGACCATGTCGGATAATTAACTATATTATTACCAGCATAGTTGTTTCTGTTTATCATACCTTGAGGAAGCCCTATTGCTGAAATACCCCATAAGTTGTCGTATTCATTTCCGCTAGGTGTTGTGAAATCCGTAGTATAATTTGGAGCTGCAGGAGGATTTGTAGTGGCAAAGAATCCTATGTGGTAAGCTATAATAACAACTTGATCACCATATATTGTTTTTAGCATTTCTGCTTCTTCATGAGCTCTTGGGCAGTTTCCACACTTATGTCCTGTAAAATCTTCTATTAAAACTTTCTGTATATTATTTGTAGGATTTATAATAGTATCAATATTATTATTCTCGACAAAAGGAGGTTCTATTTTATCACAAGCAAATTGCAACAAAATTATTCCTGCAATTAAAATCGACAACATTTGGTTTTTATTTTTCATAATAATTTTAAAATATCAGTTATTTCTAGCATATACAAGCCAATTATAATACAAATTACATATATTATATTTTTATATAATTTTTCTATCCCAAATTTTATTCATATTAAAAATTTGATGATATAGAAAGTGTTAATCCATTTGAAGACGGAACATATTTGCAAACACCACCAACACAAAATATTCCTTCTTGTTTTTTACCGTAACCTATTACAAATCTATTTTTACCTTTATTAACTCCAATATTGAAGTTTACAAAATGATTTCTTTTGTCAACATCTGAATTACCGTAATTATATAAATCCATGATGCTAAAAAACCAATTTGGAGAAATAGTGTACTCTGTTAAAATCATTGCCCAATTTCCTTTGTCTTGTTCCGTTGACATGTGTTGTAATTCTGTCCTTATAGCATGCTTTGGTTTGATTTTGCAAGTCACATCTATGATCCCTATATCTGCATATATAATACCATATCCTGATAAACCTTGTATAATATCTTTATTGTACTTTATTTTATCATAGTTTAATGTCAATGACAATTGTTTATTTATTTTTTTCTTAATTTCAAAATTTATGTTTTCAAAATACAATTCTCCTTGAGTTAAAAAATCAGGTGTAAAATTAATACTGTCATTATAAACTGAATTACCGCCATTTAGTCCATTTATTTTAGATATACCAAATTTTAGTTTCGTGCCATATTTGCCACCAAGAACAGATTTCTTTTTGATGTTATAATTTAAAGTTACTTCACCTCCGATTTCTCCTTGTAATTGTGTGGCATATGGATACATCGCCGAAAGTGTATATGTGTGTTGTTTTGTTATAGGAGGCACATAATTTAATGTTAAATTATTACCAGTTGCAGATCTATCTGATCTAAAATCCATATTATCAATTCTATGAGTTTTTATATTAATGGCAGCACCTTTTTGTGAATAAGAAATATTCATAATAACACCTGATCCATTAGCGTAATTGTTATTTACTAAACCACCTTCAGGGTCATTTATTTTTTTTGCATATTCGCCATTAAAAAAAATGTTTTTATGATTTATAGATAATCTTCCTGAGTAAGCTCCAACATTAACAGGGAGATCAAATATAGGATTGTTATCTTCTTGAAATCTACTTACAAAGTTACCCCCTATTATTATTTTACTTGTAGCTTTTTCAAGCTTTTTCATTAATTGATTTAAAAATATTTCTCCATCTAATCCTCTAACTATGCCTTCACCATATTCAAAGAAATATCTTTGTTGACCAACAAATCCTTTTAATGTTATTCCTTTGTTAGTATTATATTTTAGTTTTACTCCGTTCATAGAGTTATCTATTCCTAGATTATAATCCTGATAACTTCTAAAAACCAAACCACTTCCATATTGTTCATAATAATTACCTAGCGTTATGTATAGTCCATCAACAGAATATGAAGCAAATTTATAGGGAATACCTGTTCCGTTTAATCTAGAATCAAAATCTAATAAAGAATTTAAATAAGCTTCATATCTCACTCCTAATTTAAAATTACCTTTTTGAAAAAATAAGTTTGAAAATGAGTTTAACAACAAAGTTTCATCAGGAGCAACAGCTCCGATAGATTCATCATCATTGTAAGTTTGCAAATTAAGTTGAAAATCTCCGTTTATATAAATAGGGTTACTTTCTTGTGAAAACAAATTGTCACATAAAAAGAAAAAAACACAAAAAAATATCAGGTTTTTCAAAACCTATTTATTATTAGTTATTTTTTTTATTTGATCAAATAAATCTTCTTCATCTCCTGGAGAATAACCTGTATGTTGCCATACGATATTTTTATTTCCGTCAAGTAAAAAAGTATGAGGTATCGGTCTTACGTTCATTGCTCTAGCAAATTCTCGATTGGAATCTATGTACACTTCATATTCCCAACCATCAGCATCTTTTTTAACTTTTACGTCATTTATTTTTTGTATGTTATCTGTAGAAATAGCAATTAATTTAACACCAGTTTCATCTTGCCAGTCTTCATAAACTTCATTTATAGTTTCTAGTTCTAGAATGCAAGGTTTACACCAAGTTGCCCAAAAAGAAATCACAATAGGATTACCATTATTTTCAAATTGGCTTGTGTTGAAATTACTATTATCTAAACTTTTTATTTCTACAGAGGGTAGAGATTGCTGCGCGAAAACAAAAGCAGGAACCAACAATATTATTAATAATATTTTCTTCATATTGTTATTTAACTAAATTAACGTCTATGACTTCTGACTTATTATTATTTAATACATGTATGTAGTAAAGTCCACTTTTAAGTTTTTCAGTATTTATGTTTACAGTAATTTCGCCAACATTTAAGTTCCCTAAAGATTTAGAGTACACATTTCTTCCTAAAACATCAAATACAGCTATTTCTGTTTTATTAGGTGTTAAGACATCAATGTTGATGTTTATGAAATCTTTTGCAGGATTAGGGTAAACATTGATATTTGAAAAATTATTTTCTTCTACATTAAGTGAACCTATTTGGAATGAATGGCTTATTTGATCTGTAAAAGATCCAGAGCCAGGACCACCAAATATTGTACCAGAAGCATCAGCTATAGTATAATATCCGTTACCATAAGAACAACATATTCCATCACCATAAGTATCGTAAATTGTAAAAGTATAACATCCGTTAGGCAATGAAAAAGGAGACCCTAAAACTGTTTGAGGTCCAGAGTTGCCATAACCTGATCCAGAAGCTACAACCACACCATATTGATTAGTTATATCCCAAGAAGTTTCGTTACCGTATTGGTCAGTTATTACACCTACACTGATGGCCCCAGATGCGCTTGCGGCGTTAGCATCTACAGCAGTAAATGAAATATTTTGATTATTACTAGGGTCATCATCATTTGAAGAATTTGGATTCTCAATAGTAATCATAATATTTGAGACAGTACCTAATCCGCTTAAAGCAGGTAAAGTCACTTCTTCTGTTTGGAATTGACTAAGACTACCCGTCCAGTTTTCAACATTATTTACTGAGCCTCCAACATATGTAGTAATATCTACTGATGTTAAGTTAGCTGTACCATAATTTTGTATAGTAAGTTTAGGTACTAAAAATCCACCACAACTACTAGTTGGTCCAGTATACGTGAAAGTTCTAACATCATTTGTGGTAGTAGGTAGAGGAGGACAAGCTCCAACTTGACCGTAAGGATTACTAACTGCACCTGTTTCTGTTGTTATTCTATCAGGACAAATCATATATACAGTTGGCCAATAGCCAATTTGATAATCACCAGTTACATCATCATTATTAACTGTGCCATCAGTACCTATTATTGGATAAGGAGTTCCCGTCACCCAATTACCTTGAGAACCGCTACCACCATTTAATTGAGCTACAGTAGACTCGTCACCTTCAATAAAAAAGACCATCACGTCATCAGTTGTGTTAGCGTTGACATTAGGGTGACCAGCAGGACCGTGATTCATATATAGGTCCTCTAACGCTCCAGAAGTATGATAACTCCAACAAGGACCACACCATACAGCTGAAAAATCAATAAAAACGGTATATCCGTCATCTAGATATTCATACAAATGATGTACAGTTCCATTTAAATCTGTCATTGTCCAATCCGGAGCTAAGCTTCCATCAGGCAATTGAGCAGAAACGTTTATTGTTATAATAGTTAGGATTGCTAGTAATAATTTTTTCATAGTTTCTTTTTATAGTTTATATACGTTACAAATATATGAATGTTTATACTTAAATCAATTTTTTTCATCTAATATTACATAATAATAGATAATGTAACTTTTTATTTTATAAATTCGTATTTTAGCATTATGAAAACACTTGTATTATTATTGTCAATTTCTNTATTTAACATNTTANNTGCGCAATCNTTNGTAGTAACACCAAATCACAACCCAATTAATGGAGACAATTGGAATGAATTAGTTACNGAAGTTACTATAGAAAATACAACTTCTATAACTAAAAATGTAAAAATCAGAAAATTTATTATAGACACAGTGCCAGGTAGCACTAATCATTTTTGTTGGGGTAACTGTTTTGATCCTGATACATATATNTCTACTAGTCCTCTTACAATTCCGGGTTTAACAATTAACGATACTGATTTTTCTGTACACTTAACTCCTAATGGAACTGAAGGAGTTTCAAGAGTAAAATATTGTGCATATGATATCAACAATTTAGCAGATTCTGCTTGTATTACAATAACATATTCTCATTTTGCTACCTCTAACACAGAATCTTTAAACGAGGATTTTTCTTGTAATTTTTACCCTAATCCATCTAGAGGAGATATTAATTTTAANTATTATTTACCTAANNACATGTATGCAGATTTATTTTTATCAGACGTTTTAGGTAATAAAGTTTTGTCTTCTAATTTAAATCTAGGTTCTCAAAAAATAGTTTTAAGAGATTTGAAAAAAGGAATGTATTTTGCTGAAGTTTTAGTGAACGGCAAATTTAAAGAATCTTTTAAGATTATAGTTTCATACTAAAATATGATTACATTTTTAAAAGGCAAGTTGATTGAAAAAAATCCCACAGANATTGTTTTNGATGTTAATGGTGTAGGCTATAGAATAAANATTTCATTAAATACCTTTTCAAAAATTGATGACAAGGAGAACTGTTTTATTTACACTTATTTTCATGTTAAAGAAGATGCTCAAATTTTATATGGTTTTAGTAATAAAGAAGAAAGATCTGTTTTTAAACTTTTAATATCTGTATCTGGAATCGGNCCAAATACNGCTCAGGTTATTATGTCTTCAATGAGTCCCGAAAATTTACAACGAGCAGTAATGACTAATGACATAGAATCTATAAAGTCAGTCAAAGGTATAGGTCTTAAGTCTGCNCAAAGGCTGATATTAGACCTGAAAGATAAAATTTCAAAAATATCGTTACAAGATTCTTCTTCTAGAATTAACAATACTATTAAAGATGAAGCGTTATCTGCATTAAAGATGTTGGGTTTTGCTAGAAAAAATATTGAAACTGTTATTGATAAAACTTTATTAGACAGTGAAGATATTACTGTTGAAGATTTAATAAAGCAGGTGTTAAACAAGATGTAATTCGTTGTTTTGAAAAAGTTTTTTATATTTTTTATTTACGTATTNTGTGTAAACTTATTATTTACTCAGTCTAATAATTTTGATTCTGATATTTTTAATAATAATTTAGGATACAATCCTCCNATTAANTTTAATGATAAATTAGAGTACGACTTTATAAGTAAAAGTTATTTTATAGATTATAAGATTGGTAATTATAGTTTTGTTATACCTAAATCTATACGTTTTAATGATTATATAAATTCTAAATTTAATCAGGATAATCAAAATTACTGGAGAAAAAAAACATCAACATTAGATTCTTATANTGATATAGACATTAATAATCCTTTAGGATTTAATGTAGAAAGTCAAGCTTTTGATAAAATTTTTGGGGGTAATGTTGTTGATGTTAGACCCCAAGGTTCTTCAGAGTTGATTTTTTCATTAAAATTTAATAAGCTAGAGAATCCTGCTTTGCCTATAGAGCAACAAAGGAATACTACTTTTGATTTTGAAGAAAAAATACAAATGAGTGTGATAGGTAATATAGGTGACAAATTAAGAATTACAACTAATTATAATACAGAATCAACTTTTGATTTTGAAAACAACATAAAATTAGAGTATAACGGATATGATGATGATATTATNAAGAAAATAGAAGTAGGTAATGTGAATTTACCATTAACNGGAACNCTAATAAACGGTAGTCAAAGTTTATTTGGTTTAAAAACACAGCTNCAATTTGGTAGAGCAACAGTAACAACTATTCTTACNCAACAAAAAAGTGATGTTAAAATTATAGATGTAGCGGGAGGAGCTCAAACTACAGANTTTAATATTNCTGCTGATGATTACGANGCAAATAGACATTTCTTTATATCAAATTATTTTAGAGAAAANTATGATTATTTTTTAAGTCAATTACCTTTTATTAATTCTCCAATTTCAATTACNAAAATGGAGGTTTGGNTAACNAATAAAACAGGAGTTACNGAAGGNACAAGNAANATNNTAGGTTTTGCTGATATTGGAGANCCANTNTCTTTTGTNTATAATCAGNATTTTATTTCACAAAATNNAGATACTNNTTTAATATANACTCCTAGNAATCATGCTAANAGTTTATANAAAGANTTNACAAANAATTACTCTGGAATAAGAGATATTAATCAAATAAANGGAATATTGGGTCCTTTGTCATCAGANAGNTCTTTTGTTNCTTCAATAGATTANGANAAACTNGAAAGGTCTANNCTTTTNTCAGAAAGTGAATANACATATCATCCAAANCTTGGATANATATCATTAAATCAGTCTTTAAATGCAGATGAAGTATTAGCTGTNTCNTATCAATATACNATAGGNCANAATGTTTATCAAGTNGGAGAATTTGCCTCTAATAATGANGCCCCNAACTCTNTGTTTGTTAAGCTTTTAAAAAACACAAACTTCACNCCTAAAAANCCTTTATGGGATTTAATGATGAAAAATGTATATTCTTTNGGNTCTTATCANCTTAGTAAAGANGATTTNATATTAGANATTTATTANGAAAACACATCTCAGAATGGNGCTTTAATAAATTATTTNCCTGAAGAAACNGACCCNTNNGTTAATGGAGTNCCNTTGTTAAGATTATTNAATTTAGATAATTTAAATTCNCAGCAAGANAATCAATTTGATGGTGTTTTTGATTTTATAGAAGGTGTTACNATGATATCTTCAAAGGGNAGAGTNATTTTNCCTGTTGTTGAACCATTTGGAGATTATCTTAGAAGTAAATTTAACACAANTACAANNCAAGAAGTNGTAGANTCATATGTTTATGACCCTTTGTATGATAATACANTAACAATTGCTCAGCAATATCCNGAACTAAATAAATANGTNTTGACAGGTAGTTATAAATCAGAATCAGGTTCAGAGATATATTTNAACGCAATGCAGATACCACAGGGATCTGTGACAGTAACCTCAGGAGGTATAAAGCTGGTTGAAAATCAAGACTATACAGTAGATTATAATTTCGGAAAAGTTACAATTATTAATGAAAGTATTTTAATGGCAGGCACACCTATATCTATTTCACTGGAGAGTAATGCTTTATTTGGAAGTCAATTTAAAACATTATTAGGTTCACATGTTGATTATGAAATTAATCAGGATTTGTCAATAGGAGGAACCATTCTTAATTTAACTGAAAGGCCCTTGACTCAAAAAGTTAANACAGGTGAAGAGCCAATTTCNAACACAATATGGGGGATTGATTTGACATACGACAAAGAAGTTCCTTTTTTAACCAAATTGGTAGATAAAATACCTTTGATTAGCACAAAAGAAAAATCTAAATTTACNAATGTTACAGAATTTGCTCATTTAATTCCNGGACATCAAAAATCAATTGGTGAAAGTGGGACAGCTTANATAGANGATTTTGAGGCTTCAAGAATAGGTATAGAAATTAAAAATCCTGGAGCTTGGTATTTGTCAAGTACTCCAACAGATAGTGAATTACCTATAGGTAGTGTTTTAGGTGATTATAGTTTGCAAAACAATTTTTATAGATCTAAAATAGCTTGGTACACAATAGACCCCTTGTTCTATAGGAGTAATTCTAACACACCTGATCATATTACTAATGATTTAAATCAATTATCTAATCATTTCGTGAGAGAGGTGCTAGAAAAAGAAGTTTTTCCAAACAAAGATCCTGACATAGGTAGTCAAATAACAAACTTAGCAACCTTTGACATTGCTTTTTATCCAGATAAAAGAGGTCCTTATAATTTTAATTATTTGAATTTTGATGAATTAGGTAATTTAAAAAACCCTGAAAACAATTGGGGAGGTATAACAAGAAAAGTAGAAACAAATGATTTTGAAGCTGCTAATGTTGAGTTTATAGAATTTTGGTTAATGGATCCTTTTAATGAAGACGATATCGTAGACAGAGACCCTAATGGGGGATATTTGTATTTTAATATAGGAAATATATCAGAGGATGTTTTAAAAGATGGATGGAAAAGCTTTGAGAATGGTTTACCTGTCTCAGAATCTGTAGAAAATATTGACACAACAATTTGGGGTAGAGTGCCAACTACTTATTCAATAGTTAATGCTTTTGATAATGACCCTGCTTCTAGATCTTTTCAGGACATAGGCCTTGACGGTTTAAATGATAGTGATGAACTTTCTTTTTATTCTGAATTTACTCAGTCTGTTTTTGATATTTTCGGTCAAAACTCAATTGTTTATAATAATATTTTATCTGACCCTTCTGGTGATAATTATCATTATTTTAGAGGAGATGATTTTGATAGTGCAGAGAAGAGTATATTAGGCAGATACGAGGATTATAATGGACTAGAAGGTAACTCTGCTTTGCCTAATCCTGAGCCTACAGCATCAACAACATTGCCCAATACAGAAGATATAAATAGAGACAATACTTTAAATGAAACAGAGAGTTTTTTTCAATATAAAGTACACATACATCCTAACATGGATATAGGTCAAAGTTATATTACAGATAAATTAACCTCTATTGCTCAAACTCCTAATGGTGACAGAGAAATCACGTGGTATCAGTTTAAGATACCTATACAGCAACCTGATAAATCTATTGGTTCAATAGAAGACTTTAAGTCTATTAGATTTATTAGAATGTTCTTGAATGATTTTTCACAACAAGTTGTTTTACGTTTTGCTACTTTAGAGTTGGTTAAAGGTGAATGGAGAAGGTACGCTTTTGATTTAAATGAACCAGGAGAATATATATCTGTTGATGATAATGACAATACTGTTTTTGATATTTCTGCAGTTAATGTAGAGGAAAATGGAGATAGAGTGCCTATTAACTATGTAACTCCTCCTGACATAGAGCAAGAAATAGATAATACTACTACAGCATTGAGGAGGATGAATGAGCAGTCTTTGGTTTTAAAAGTATGTGATTTGGAAGATGGAGATTCAAGAGCTGCTTATAAAACTAGTAATTTTGATTTTCGTTCATACAAAAAGTTAAAAATGTATGTTCATTCAGAGGCCGTTAATGATGAATTTTCTTTAAATGATNGAGATGTTTCAGTTTTTATTAGACTAGGTACAGATTTTAAAGACAATTATTATGAATACGAGTTNCCTCTTTTAGTTACACCATGGTANACAAATGACATAACAGAAGTTTGGCCAGATGAAAATGATTTAGAAATAGTTTTTGATGATTTATTGGAAGTTAAAAAATCAAGAAATTTGGAGGTAAGTCAAGGTAATCACAGCTATAATATACCATTTACAATAAATCAAGGTTCAGGAAGAATTACTGTAAATGGTAACCCAAATTTAAGTAATGTCAAAACAATTATGATAGGTGTGAGAAATCCTAAGAAAACATCAATTAACATAGATGATGGTTTGGATAAATGTGTTGAAGTATGGGTTAACGAATTAAGATTAACGAATTTTGATGAATATGGAGGAATTGCTTTGAATTCAAGAGTAAACTTAAGATTAGCGGACCTCGCTAATATTAATGTTTCCGGAGGATTAAGCACAATAGGTTTTGGTAGTATTGAAAAAAAAGTTAATGAAAGACAGCGTTTTAATTATTTACAATATGACGCTTCTTCTATAGTTTCTTTAGAAAAGTTTTTACCTAAGTCATCAGGCTTTAAAATACCATTTTATTTTGGTTTATCAGAGAATATACAAACACCTCAATATAATCCTTTAGATCCGGATATTTTATTAAAACCTGCTTTACAAAATTTAAAATCTAATGAAAGAGATTCTTTGAGAAATATTGTGCAAGATTATACTAAAAGAAAATCTGTTAATTTTACTAACGTAAGAAAGGTTAAAAAAGTTGGAAACAAAACAAAGAGTAAAGATCGTTTTTATGATTTAGAAAATTTTTCTTTAACATACGCGTATAATGAAACCTTTAATAGTGATTTAAATAAAGAATACAATATTGACAAAAACTATAGAGGTATTATAAGTTACAATTTTAACTCTAGGCCCAAGGCTATCACTCCTTTTAAAAAAACAAAAATATTTAAGTCAAAATATTTAAGATTAATAAAAGATTTTAATTTCTATTTATCACCAAGATCAGTTTCTTTTAATACAGATATTTATAGAAATTTTAACACAACAAAAATACGTAACATATCAAATCCTAATATGATTATTGAGCCGACCTTTAACAAATCTTTTGTTTGGAACAGAAATTTTAGTATTAAGTATGATTTATCAAGAAATTTAAAAATTGATTTTTCAAGTAACAATCAGGCATCAATAGATGAACCTTATGGTGAGATTGACACTCAAGAAGAGAAAGACATTGTATTTGAAAACTTATTACACTTTGGAAGACCTGTGAATTACAATCATACTATAAGTGTAAATTACAATATACCTATAAACAAATTCCCTTTGACCGATTGGATAACAGTCAATACAAGATATTCAGCAAATTATAATTGGGATGGAGCACCTTTGTCTCTTCAAACAGAAGATATTAATTTAGGTAATATTATTCAAAACTCATCTAATAAACAGGTTAATGGTCAATTAAACTTCAATACCTTGTACAACAAAATACCTTATTTGAAAAAATTAAATCAACAATCTAGGCCACAGAGAAATATTAGAGGGATTGACAGAAATAGTAATGTTATTCAAAATGACACATCAAAAAGATCTTTTAAAATTAAGGATCATTTATTGAGGCTCATATTTAGTCCTAAAAATCTTTCTATTTCTTATGTTAGAAATCAAGGAACAATGTTGCCAGGATATTTGCCTGAGCCTTTTTTTTTGGGTATGGATTATAGTATAATGAAGCCAGGTTTGGGTTTTGTTTTAGGCTCTCAAGAAGATATTACTCCTGATTACCATGATCCAAAAGACAACCCTTGGATTTCAACAAACACAAATTTAAATTCTTTGTATACAAAAAACTCTTCAGAAAATATAAATTTAAGAGGAACTATAGAGCCTTTTAAAGGATTTAGAATAGAGCTAACAGGTAGTAGAAATTTCACAAACAATTTACAAGAAATCTTTAGGTACGACACATCATCTAATTTTTATAATCATTATAATCCTATTCAAAATGGTAGTTTTAGTATGTCTTATTTTTGTATTAATACATCTTTTTTAAAGAACAATGATGAATATGTATCAGAAATATTTGAAAATTTTAAATCTAATAGAATTATTATAGCAGAGAGATTAGCTGATTTAAATCCAAATACAAATACAGTTGATTCAACAGGATTTCCTATTGGTTATAGTGATTCTTATCAGGATGTTTTAATTCCAGCTTTTTTATCCGCTTATAGTGGTCAAAATCCAGAAGAAATTTCTTTAGATATGTTTCCTAAAATACCTTTGCCCAATTGGAGAATTAATTATAACGGATTAAGTAAGATTAAGTTTTTGAAGAAACATTTTAAATCAATTAATTTAATGCATACATATAGATGTACTTATAGTGTTAATTCATTTACAACAAACCTTGATTATGTTGAAGTTGATGACTTCCCTTCATATATTAACAATAATACAAATAATTTTTATCCAAAATATGAGATTTCTCAAGTCACAATTAATGAAAATTTTTCACCTCTATTTAAAATAGATATGACCTTAAAGAATAGTTTACTGTTGAGGTTTGAATTGAAGAAGGATAGAATTTTAAATTTGTCGCTAAACAATGGTCAATTAACTGAGATAAAATCAAATGAATTGATTTTTGGTACTGGGTATAAAATTAAAGATTTAAAGTTTAACTTTTTTTCTGCTGGAAATAAAAAAGGAGTATCGAGTGATTTAGATATCAAATTAGATTTTTCAATTAGAGATAATAAAACAATAGTAAGAGAAATACAAGATAACGTTAATTTAATAACAATGGGGCAAAGAGTGTTTTCTTTAAAAGGATCAACAGATTATGTTGTAAATGATAGGTTAAATATTAGATTCTTTATAGACAAAGTACTCACAAATCCTTATGTTTCAAATACTTTTCCTGGAGCAACAACTAATATTGGATTTAGTATAAGATTTACCTTAGCTCAATAAAAATAAAATTATATTTTTGCATTTATGAATTTACCAGAAGATTTAAAATACACGGAAGAACACGAGTGGATAAAAGTAGATGGTGACATAGCTTTAGTAGGTATAACTGATTTTGCTCAATCAGAGTTAGGAGATATAGTATATATAGATTCTGACTGTGTTGGAGAAAAAGTAGACCCTAACGAAGTTTTTGGAACAATAGAAGCAGTAAAAACAGTTTCTGATCTTTTTATGCCAGTTTCAGGTGAAATTTTAGAGTTCAATTCAAATCTAGAAGACAATCCAGAATTAGTTAATAAAGACCCTTATAATGAAGGCTGGATTGTTAAAATTAAAATAAATGATTTAACGGAATTAGACTCATTAATGAACCATGAACAATATTCTGCTCTTATTAAGTAAAATGTTTTTTAAAAAGATTTTTGCTTTTTTTTTAACATTATTTGTTTTTGTACTTCATGTTATTCCAGGACATGATATTATGATTTTTGAATGGGATCATTTATTTCAGATAGATAAGTTATTCCATTTTTTGATTTTTGGTTTTTTGTCTATTTCTTATTTTTTATGTTTTAACTCAGTTTTTTATTCTATTTTTTTTGCTTTAATATATGGTGTTTTTTTAGAGACAGTACAAGGTTTGTTTTTCAGTTATAGACATTTTGATATTATTGATTTATTAGCAGACTTTTTAGGTTCTTTAGTCTTTATTTCAGCTTTTTTAAAACTTAAATTGAATAAATACTTTAATTTAGATTAAATATTTTAATTTTGCCCTTATCCTATGGATAGAAGAAAAAATAATAATGCAGATTTAGAAAAAAAGAAATCTATTTTTTTTCAGATAGGTTTGGTGTTCTCTTTATTAGTTGTTTTTTTATGTTTTGAATATAGATCTTATGATAGGTTGTCTTCGTTAGGTAATTTAGACCTTGAGGAAGAGTGGGAAGAAGAAATAGATAGAACTTTAATGGAAAAAAAACCACCTCCACCTCCACCTCCACCTCCGCCTCCGCCTCCGCCTCCGCCTCCAGCTCCGCCTGAAGAAGCAAAACAGGATGAAGAAGAGACAGATATAGCTAGTAGTGAATCAGATGAAGATTTAGAAATAATTGATGAAGAAGTTGAAGAAACTTTTATGAGAGTTGAAGAAATGCCTTCTTTTAAAAATTGTAAAGCAGGAGATGAAGAATGTACACAATCAGAAATAATATCATTTATTAACAGAAATGTAAGGTATCCTGAGCTATGTAAGCAGAATAACATAACAGGAAGAGTTTTTGTGGAAATGGTAGTAGACAGGAAAGGGAAAGTAACTAAAGTGAAGCTTGCCCCAGGATCGGAGGGAATGGCTCATGAACAATTAGAAAAAGAGGCATTAAGAGTAGTAAACAAGTTGCCTGATTTTAGACCAGGCAGGCAGCAAGGAAGAGCGGCTAATGTTAGATATACAATACCTATTATTTTTAATCTTGAATAAAATTTATGGCAGATAATATACATCCTTTTCAACACAGAGTAGCAAGATCTTTAAAAGAACAAAGAAACAGTCACAAGTCAAAAGTTTTATGGTTTACAGGTCTTTCTGGCTCAGGCAAATCAACAATTGCTAATGCTACAGAATCTATTTTACATGAACGAGGTATGCAGACATATATTTTAGATGGAGATAATGTTCGTATGGGATTAAACAAGGATTTAGGCTTTACAGCTGAAGACAGAACAGAAAACATAAGAAGAATATCAGAAGTAGCGAAATTATTTGTTGATTCAGGTTCAGTTGTATTAACTGCTTTTATATCTCCATATATTCTGGACAGGGCTGATGCGAAAAAAACAATAGGTGGTGGTGATTTTATAGAAATATTTGTTAGTGCTGATTTATCAGTTTGTGAAGAAAGAGACCCTAAAGGTTTATACAAAAAAGCAAGACTAGGAGAAATTAAAAATTTCACAGGGATAGATGCTCCTTATGAAGAGCCTGTTAATCCAGATTTAATTATAAGAACAGATAAACATACAATTGAAGAGTGTGCAACACAAGTTGTAGAGTATATGTTAGAAAAAAAAATTATTAAAGTTTAAAAAACAATAACATGAGTAATTGGGAATTTATTAATCACGGAGGAAATCCAACTAGTAATGCAGATAAAAAGTATGCTATTTTTGTTGGTCGTTTTCAGCCTTATCATCAAGGTCATATTTCGTTAATTATGCAGAAGTTAAACAAAGGAGTGCCTGCCTTAATATTGGTTAGAGATATTGAGCCCGATGAAAAAAACCCTTTCACAACTGAACAAACTATAAGTATGATTGAAAAATATCATGCAGCTCACAACCACGACGTTAAAGTCATGAAGATTCCTGATATAGAAAGTGTAAATTACGGAAGAGGAGTTGGTTATGAAATTAATGAATTTTCTCCACCAAAAGACATAGGGTGGATTTCTGCAACAGGAATCCGTAAATCTATTTTAGAAAACAACGATGATTGGAAAAAACTGGTCGATGTATCTATTCAAGATGATGTTGAGAATTATTTGAAAAATT
>PALO01000042.1 GCA_002706465.1 Flavobacteriales bacterium | reverse complement strand
GCACATAAACACCATCTATCTCCGTCTTTAAGACCTGGAAATAGGTATTTAGGTTGTGGTGTTATTAAATCATTACCATTTCTTTTAGAGAATTCGAGAAATTCTTTTGTGATAATGACACATACTGTATGATTACCGTAATCTGATTTATCTGTTCTACAATAACCATCTCTGAAATATCCGGTTAGTTGTTCTGTACAACATGATTTTAAAGGTTCTCCAAAAATATTTTTCTCCATTCAACTAAAATTATAAAATTAATTTATTAATTATATATTATAAAAATTAATAATGCATGGATTATAGTTTCTATTCTGAAATTACACATACTTTTTTGTAAATTATAAATATTATAAAATATTATTTTGGAATATTTAAATTGGTTTGGTGTAAATAGAGATACATTGGTAGCTTATTTTAGTTCTGTGGACTCAATGAGTATATTACCTTTTATAAGAGGTAGAGATTTTAAAATCAATGAAATGTATGGAATGAAGAATGGAAATGAAACAAATTTATTGAGAGAAAACGAAGAATCTTTTTGGATTAAAAAAGAACATCATATTGAGATATGTCAGTTGATTGAGGATAATTCTTTTGATAATATTTGTTTACTTGACATAGATCTTGATAATGGAGATTGTATTAGATTTAGTTATGGACAGTTGGTAGTTAAATTAAGTGACTCTGATTTACTCAAAAAATGCACAAAAAATATTTTAGAGCGATATGGTATTTTTGCTTCAGAGAGAATTTGGAATTTTGTTGTTAAACAGTGTTGTGATATGCCTGTTTGTTTTGTTTCAGGGATGGAAGATAAAGATATAAGCGAAGACTTTTTGAATAAGATGAAAGAGGAAGGGGAGAGGGTGTTTGAAGAGAATAAAAATTTACTGCTTTAATTTATTTATTATATTATTTTCTTTAAGTTTCCAAAAACATCTAGAGGTGGCCCTAATATCATCAAGAGCGTTGTGAGCATTAAAAGATTCACTAAATAAAATTGAATATAATTCTTCTAGTTTTGGCCACTTAAAACCATAAGGTCCTGGAATTTTACAAAAATTTGTTGTAGATAACATAGTGCAAATATTATTTTTAGATTTTAAAACATTTTTGTATCCATTCCTTAAAAACTCAGAAGCAATAATTGCATAATCATACTTATAATTATGAGCTACTAAAATATCAGCATTATCAACAGATTTATAAAAAAAACATAATACTTCTTTTAAGTCTTCACCAGTCTCATAAGCTTTTTGAGTATTAATTTTATGTACTTTGGTAGCTTCTGATGGAATGGAAAAACCATCCGGTTTTACTATATATTCATGTTCTTCAATTAAGTTTTTATTTTGATCATAAACTTGCCAAGCTATTTGAACTAGTCTTGGCCAATTATTTATTTCCTCTACGGGGGCATTCCATTTTTTTGGAAGGCCTGTAGTTTCTGTATCAAAAAATAAAATTTTCATTTAACAAACATACTCATTTATATCTTAAAAGTTATATTCTGGACTTCCCGACAACTTTTTGTAAATTAGATTGATGAAGCAAGTCATATTTACAATTTTAATTAGTAGTCAATTATTATCAGCACAAAATCTTAACAACTTGCACTTCGGCACTGATACAACTTTTGATATAGTTAGTTGGAATATTGAGTGGTTTCCAAAGAATAATAATACTGCAAGTAAAGTACAAGAAATTATTACAAACTTAGAAGCTGATGTATACGCTTTACAAGAAATTGAAGATACTACAATTTTAAAACAAATTGTCTCAAATATACCAGGTTATGAGTGTTATTTTAAAAGTAGCTATTATGGAGGTTTGGCTTATGTATATAATACTAATACTATACAGGTTAATTCTAAATATGAGATATTTACTTCTCAATCATATTGGAATGCTTTTCCAAGATCTCCTCAGATACTTGACTTTAATTTTATGGGAAAGAACTACATTGTTATTAATAATCATTTCAAATGCTGTGGTGATGGGATATTGAATATAAATAATTCTAATGATGAGGAAAATAGAAGACTTCAAGCTGTTACTTTTCTAAAACAATATATAGACAATACTCTTCCAGGTAAGAGTGTTATATTGTTAGGAGATTTAAATGACGATTTAACTGATAACACTGTGAATAATGTGTTTCAGGATTTTATTGTCGATAATTCTAATTATTTGTTTACAGATATTCAAATTGCACAAGGAAATAGCATAGACTGGTCTTATCCTACTTGGCCATCTCATCTTGATCATATCCTTATTACTAATGAGTTATTTGCTGATTTTCAAAATTACAATTCACTTGTTTCTGTAATTAGAGTCGATGATTATATGGGTACTTGGAGTAATTATGAGAATAATGTTTCTGATCATAGACCAATTGGTCTTAAACTTGATGTTAATAATGTAACTTATATTCCAGAAATAATCAACATAGAAAAGAGAGTTGTTAAGTTTTTTGATATTTTAGGAAGGGATGTTATGAAGGGTAAATCAGGTTTAATATTTAAAATATATGATGATGGGACAGTAGAAAAGAAGATAGTTTTAGATTAGTTTTGTAGTCTTGAATTACCGACACTTTTTTGTAAATTAGTTTTATGAAGAATTTAATATTTATATTATTTATATTATTCACTCTTGATTTAGATTCTCAAGTTGCATTGCAGTATCAAACACCTCCAAAAGAAATTTTAGAACTTGTAGATGTTCCTTTAGCTCCTTCTGTTATTATAGATGACAATCAAGAATATATGATATTTCTTTACAGAGATCCTTATAAAAGTATTGATGATTTGTCAAGAGAGGAATTGAGGTTAGCTGGTTTGAGAATTGATCCAATCACTAATATTTCCAGTAGAAAAAATTATTATAATAATTTAAAAATTAAAAATATTCTTAATCAATCAAATTTGATACAGGTTAGTGGATTGCCAAAAAACCCCAAGTTATCTAATTTTAATTTTTCGCCTGATCAAAATAAAATAGCATTCACGAATACTACATCTTACGGTGTTGAAGTTTGGGTTCTTGACTTGATAAGTAGTATTGCGAAAAAAATAACTAAACCTTTAGTAAA
This sequence comes from Flavobacteriales bacterium, assembly GCA_002706465.1. Taxonomy (GTDB): domain Bacteria; phylum Bacteroidota; class Bacteroidia; order Flavobacteriales; family SAT41. Next base: position 12,412 of record PALO01000042.1, on the reverse strand, counting down.
TGCTAACTTAGGTGATGTAATTAATTGGTTTGAGGATAGTAAGCATGTTTTAGTTAAAATGATTCCGGAATCAAAGGAAGATATAATTGATAGTGATAATTCTGTGCCTATAGGTCCTGTTGTCTCTGTTAATGATGGAAAGAAAGCTCAAAACAGAACGTATCAAGATTTATTGAAAAACAAGTATGACGAACATAACTTTGAAAATCTTGTTATTTCTGATTTATATAAAATTTCTTTGAAAGGTAAGAGTGTTAAATGGTTATCTAGTGACATGTATAATAAAATAGAATTTTCACCAGATGGAGAGTATGTTTTAATTACAACTATACAGAAACCATTCTCTTATATTGTGCCTTACTATAGATTTCCTTCTAAATCAGTTGTTTACACAAAGTATGGTAAAAAAATAGAATTAATTGTTGATGTTCCTTTGATAGAAGAACTTCCAAAAGGTTTTATGTCTGTTCGTGAAGGTAGGAGGAATTTAAATTGGAGAAATGATAAGCCATCAAGTTTGATATTTGTGCAAGCTCTTGATGGAGGTGATCCAGATAAAGAAGTAATATATAGAGATGAAGTATTTCAAATTGATTTTCCTTTCGATGGAGAACCTGAAAGTTTAATAAAGACATTTAACAGGTTTAGTAATGCTATTTGGGGTAATGATACTATAGCTGTTGTTTTTGATTATTGGTGGAATACTAGAAACACAAAAACATATCTTTTTAATCCATCTGATAATGATTCTAATCCACAGGTGGTTTTTGACAGAAACTATCAGGACAGGTATACTGATCCTGGAGATTTTGTTTCCGAGAAAAATATAATGGGGAGTAATGTTTTAGTTATTAATGAAGGATGTTTGTTCTTGAACGGAGAAGGGTTTTCTAAAGAAGGACAATTTCCTTTTATTGATAAATTTAATCTTGTTTCAAATAAGTTAAGTAGAGTTTATCAATCTAATTATACTAATAAACTTGAGAGAATTAATAATTATGATTATAATAATAATCAGATATTAGTAAGAATTGAATCCTCTAATGAATACCCTAATTATTTTATTAGAGATTTGCAGACAAAATCACTTGTCCAATTAACAGACTTTGCTAACCCTTTTAAGAGTATTCAAGATGTCCGTAAAAAGTTAATAGATTATAAAAGAGAAGATGGGTTAGATCTTTCAGGAGTATTGTACTTGCCTTTAGGATATGATGAAAATAAAAAAGAAAAAATGCCTATGATTTTATGGGCATATCCTAGAGAGTTTAAAGATCAAGCCAGCGCTGCACAAAAGACTTCTAATCCAAATAAGTTTACTTATCCTTATTATGGGTCTCCAATTTATTGGGTAACTAAAGGTTATGTTGTTTTAGATCAAGCTACATTCCCTATAGTTGGAGAAGGAGATGATGAACCGAATGATACTTTTCGTGATCAATTAGTTGCTAATGCAAAAGCTGCGATAGATGCTGTGGATAAATTGGGTTATGTTGATACAAAAAGAATAGCTGTTGGAGGTCATAGTTATGGAGCTTTTATGGTTGCTAATTTGCTTTCTCATTCTAGTCTTTTTTCTGCAGGCATTGCTAGAAGTGGAGCCTATAACAGAACATTAACACCTTTTGGTTTTCAGAGTGAACAAAGAAGTTATTGGGAGGCTCCAAACGTATACTATGACATGTCTCCTTTTATGCATGCAGACAAGATGAAGACACCATTACTTATTATTCATGGTGAGGCAGATAATAATTCAGGAACTTATCCTATGCAGAGTACTAGATATTTTAATGCTCTGAAAGGTTTAGGAGCCACAGCTAGACTAGTTATTCTGCCTAATGAAAGTCATGGTTATAAAGCAAAGGAAAGTATATTGCATTTATTATGGGAGCAAGATCAATGGCTTGAAAAACATGTTAAGAACAAAAAGTAGAATTTTTATTCTTAAATTACCACCACAATAACTTACATTTTTTTTGATCTTTTTCTTTCGTGGTCTTTTAGTAATATTTTTCTTAATCTCAGGTTGTTAGGAGTTACTTCTACGTACTCATCTGATTGTATGTACTCTAATGCTTCTTCTAGATTTAATATAGTTGCTGGAGCAATCTTTACTTTATCATCTGAGCCTGAAGAACGTACATTTGACATTTTTTTTGTCTTAGTTATATTAATAACTAAATCATCAGATCTTGTATTTTTTCCAATAATTTGGCCTTCATAAACGGCTTGATTTGGTTCTACAAAGAATATTCCTCTATCTTGCATGTTGTTTAATGAATAAGGAATAGCATTTCCTTGTTCCTTAGATATTAGAGAACCATTTAATCTACCAGGTATATTTCCTCTAAATTCTTTAAATTCTTTAAATCTATGAGACATAATTGCTTCTCCTGAAGTGGATGTTATTAAATAATTTCTAAGTCCTATAATTCCTCTTGATGGTATATTAAATTCTAAGTGTATTAAGTCTCCTTTTTCCTCCATAACTGTCATCTCTCCTTTTCTAATAGAAACCATTTCGATTGCTTTCCCACTAAATTTTTCTGGAATATCAATTATTAACTCTTCAATTGGCTCACTTTTTATTCCGTCTATTTCTTTGATAATTACCTGTGGTTGGCCAATTTGAAGTTCGTAACCTTCTCTTCTCATAGTTTCAATAAGTATTGAGAGATGTAGTACCCCTCTGCCAAATACTTTGAATGTATCTGAAGATTCTGTGTATTTTACTTTGAGTGCAAGATTCCTCTCCTGTTCCTTCTCTAAACGTTCTCTTATTTGACGAGAAGTAACGAATTTGCCATCTTTGCCAAAGAATGGAGAATCGTTAATTGTGAATGTCATACTCATTGTAGGCTCGTCAATATTAATACTTGGTAGAGCTTCTGGTTTTTCTAAATCTGCAATAGTATCTCCAATGTCAAATCCTTCAACACCTGTAATTGCGCAAATTTCTCCTGAAAAAACCTCTTTCTCTTTTCTTTTTTCAAAACCTTCAAAAACAAATACTTCTTTAACTTTGCCTTTAATTTTACTCCCGTCTCTTTTACAAATCATTATATTCTGATTTTCTTTTATGCTGCCTCTGTGTACTCTACCTATAGCTATTCTACCAATAAATGAAGAGTAATCTAAAGATGTTATTAACATTTGAGTATTGCCTATATTGTCTTTTGGTGCAGGAATGTCTTCTAATATTTTGTCCATTAAGTAGGTTATGTCTTTAGTAGGTTTTTTCCAATCGGCCCCCATCCATCCGTTTTTACTTGACCCGTATACAGTGTTAAAGTCTAATTGTTCTTCCGTAGCTTCTAGATTGAACATTAATTCAAAAACCATATCATTTACTTCTTCAGGCTTGCAATTTAACTTGTCTACTTTATTAATTACAACAATTGGCTTTAGTCCCATTTTTAATGCTTTTGATAGTACAAATCTAGTTTGTGGCATGGGTCCTTCAAATGCGTCAACTAATAATATGACTCCGTCTGCCATATTTAGTACTCTTTCCACTTCTCCTCCAAAGTCTGCATGACCAGGTGTGTCTAAAATGTTAATTTTATAGTCTTTGTAGTTTACAGATACATTTTTAGATAATATTGTAATACCTCTTTCTTTTTCCAGAGGATTTGAATCCATTATTAATTCTCCTGGCTTTTCATGTTCTGAAAATATTTCAGATGCAAGTAGCATTTTGTCAACTAGAGTTGTTTTACCATGATCTACATGTGCAATAATTGCTATGTTTCTTAATTTCATTAGTTTGTATTAAAAGTTTACAAAAGTAATCTTTATGATGAACTAAATTAGAAAAATTGCTTATTTACTTTTAAGCATATTTGTTAAACTTATTTTATATTATTTTTTATTTAGACTTTTTTCTAAATTTTTTTCTCTTCTTTTTTGATTTCGATGTTTTTGATTTATGAAATTCTTTAGCTATTTCTAATTTTAATTTAGCCCCTCTCCATTTTATGTTATTAAGTTGACTTTTAATTTCATCTTCATACTCTTTTTCAACTTCAAAAAATGAAAAATTTTTCATAATATCTATCTTTCCGATAAACATATTTCTTTTTTGAATTTTATCATTTATCAAACCTAATATATGTTGTGCTCCAACACCATTTTTTTTACCAACATTCATATGAAAACGAACTAAATCTTTATTGTTTTTACTTTCTAAGTCAAACTTGTCTTTTGTTTTCAGGTCAGGTGAATTCTTGTAAAATGACAAAAATCTATTAAATTCTACTGAAACAAAGTGTTTTATTAAACTGTCTTTGTCTAAATGTGCTAGTTTTTCTGTTATTCCTGGTAGATATTTGTCAATTTGATTATCTACAGGTGATTCTATAACCTTGTTAATTAAGTTTAATAACTGTTTTTCACAGATCATATCACCTGTAGGTATTTCTTTAAGATCAATTTTTTTATTAATCATCTTTTCAATAGCTTTTATCTTTCTTAAATTTCTATTTGTAGCTATTATAATTGATTTTCCTTTTTTATTTGCACGAGCTGTCCTTCCAGATCGGTGTATATAAACCTCATTGTCATCAGGTAAATTATAATTTATAATATGTGTAATGTCATCAACATCTAAACCTCTAGCCGCTACATCAGTTGCTACTAATATTTCTAGATTTTTATTTCTAAAATTACTCATTACGTGATCTCTTTGTGATTGAGACAGATCTCCGTGTAACGCATCTGCATTATATCCATCTCGCATGAGTTTACTAGATACTTCTTTACATTCTCTTCTAGTTCGGCAGAATACAATTCCATAAATACTTGGATTAAAATCGCATAGTCTTCTTAGCGCAGAGTATTTTTCTTTATTACCAACTATATGGTATGAGTGTGTGATGTTTTTTGCCCCCTCGTTTCTTTTTGACACCTCAATCATGTGTGGTTTTTTCATGTATTTTTTTGATATTTTCAATACTTCTTTAGGCATTGTAGCAGAAAATAATAGTGTTTGTTTATTGTTGGGAGTTCTTTGTAAAATAGTATCAATGTCTTTTTGAAATCCCATATTGAGCATTTCGTCAGCCTCATCCATTACTACGGTTTTAATTCTTTCTAAATTAATTTTCTTTCTTTTTATCAAATCAATAACTCTGCCAGGTGTTCCTACTATAATATGATTTCCCTTTGAAAGTGATTTGATTTGCGATTTTATATCAGTTCCTCCATATACTGCATTGATTTTTATGTTCATGTATTTTGATAATGTGTCAAAATCTTTTGTGATTTGTATACATAATTCCCTTGTAGGACATAGAATAATACATTGGGTGTATTTTTCTTTTTCTATTATTTGGTTAATCACAGGAATACCAAATGCTGCGGTTTTACCTGTTCCAGTTTGAGCTAGTGCAATCAAATCAGTTTTGTTTTCTAACAAAAAAGGAATTGCTTCAGATTGAATTTCAGTTGTTGTTATGAAATTTAATTCAACTAATGACTTTTTTATATTGTCATTTATTTTAATTTCAGAGAAATTCATATTTTATTATTTTGACAAATATACTCTCTTATTCAAATACTAATCTATTTATAATATAAAATAAATTTTTTAAGGTTTTATCATACTATAATAAAACTCAGTTCAGGTGATGCTTTTTTTGTAAATTAGTATTTTAAAGATTATAATTTAATATATTATTATGAATGTAAAAAAAACAGAACTTTTTGTAACAAAAATGGGAGTATATATACTTTTCATTTTGACTTTTATTGGAATAATTTCTGTATTTGATATAGCTTTTAACTGGAACATGTTTCCTGATATTATAGAATTAGCTGGTGGAGTTTTTATTGGAATATGTTTTGTTCTNGTTTTGTCATCATTTTTAGTTAGNACAATGTTNAATATTTCAAGAATTGCCAATTCTATTGAAGAAATNTCAGAAAAAAAGAAAAAAACAAATCTTGAATAAANTATTTTTTTTATTAATTAAAAGATAAATTAGTTTTGAATAGAATAGTATTTTTTTTGTTTTTAATACCATTAACTCTGGGTTGTGATTTTCAAGAAAAGAACAATCTAGACAAGAAACAAAACGAAAAAGAAAGTGATCTTAATGTTACGTATGAAAGAGGTTATGGTCCTAGGTTGATTGAGTATGGATGGGATGGCAATCGTCGTTATGAAAGATACGATAAGAATGATACTGTTTTAAATTATGAACATATATATATTAATGGAGTATTAGATTCATCTACTGAATTTTACTGTACTGGAGAGTTATGGTTTCAAACAGAGTATAAAGAAGGATTAAGGCATGGTAAGCATATATGTTACAACGAAGATAAAACAATAAAGTATATTCAGTTTTATGAAAATGGTGTTTTAATTAGTGATTTATAGATATAAACATAGCTTTGATTGTAAACATATCTCTTATTCATTTTGTTTGTCATTTTACAGCTCATAATATTTTAAATTAATGAAAATCAGGAAAGCTAAATTAATTGAGATAGATCAAATTATGAATATGTATAATTCATGTGTTAATGGTATGTTAGAGTCAAATATAGATCAATGGGACAGTTCGTATCCAAACAAAAATGTTATTTCAGAAGATGTTAAAAATCAAACATTTTACATATTGCTAATTAATAATGTTATAATTGGTGGTATTAATATTGATGCTATTCAGGATAAAATTTATCTGGATGTTGAATGGGAAGATAAAAAAAACAAATTTTTGGTAGTTCATAGATTAGCTGTTAGAAAAGAATATTGGAATAAAGGAATTGGTCTAAATCTTATGCTTTTCGCAGAATCTTTAGTAAAAAAGTATAATTTAAATTCTATTAGATTAGATACATATAACTCAAATCAAATTGCAATAAATTTTTATTTAAGTTTAGGTTATGTTAAAAAAGGAGAGATTTTGCTTAAACCAAATAAAAACGAATATTATTGCTTTGAAAAATTATTTTAGAAAATTTGTATTTTTAATTATGAAGGAAAACCCTTATCTATAATAGATATCAAGAGAGAGTACTATTAGTCTTGACTTAATAATCGTTATTTTTTGTAAATTAGTTTTTTAATTAAAAATCAAAAAAAATGTTTTATATCTATGACTATGATGTAGTAAAGAATAATGTGCTTTTATGAAGAAGTTATTATTAATATTGTTTTTATTTATTCATCTATGTTCTTTTTCTAATAATAATTTTTATTTAGGTTTTGGTCTGATAGGTACTCACGCTGAAGTTAATTCCAATCATTTTCGTCAAATTCAAAAGTTTAATTTTCCAGATTTTGGTTTATACTACGGTAATATAATTCCTTTAGATAATAGATTCAATATAGGTGCAGAAGTTTTTTACTTAAATAATAGAACTGTTTTAGGTTCTGATGGAGATGAAAGATTTGAGTTGCATCAAAATTTGGGTTTTAAATTTAAACCAGGCTTTACTCTTCAAAGACATTCATTTTTCATGAGTATAGGTATACTAGGTGTATATTCATTTGACAAAGATGAAGCTTTAGGTTATCAAATTGATAGATTTGATGAGTCTTATTTTTATGGTTTAGAGTATAATTACTTTTTTTCAGATAAAATGTCTTTTAATTTAGGTTTCTTGCACACAAAATACAAGTTAGATAGTTTTTATACTGATTACTCATTAAAGAGATTTAAAACATTTCATTTTTCATTTCATTATTATTTGTATTAATAATTTGTTTTTTTGATTTGTGAATTAATAAATGCAACAATGTTGCGTTTATTGTAAAATAAAATAACTTTGTATCAATAATTTTATATATATAATTTGAAAACGATAACATATAAACCAGATTCTATAGGAGCTTTAGCAAGTTTTCTTTGTTTAATACATTGTCTTTTGACACCTTTTATTTTTATTTCACAAGCTTGTGTAGTTTCATGTTGCGAAGAATCTCCAGTATGGTGGCAATCAATTGACTACTTATTTTTGATTATTTCTTTTTTTGCCATATTTAAGTCTGCTAAAACATCTTCCAGCAGATTACTTAAGACATTGCTTTGGTGTTTTTGGTTTGTTTTATGTTTGTTAATACTTAATAAATCAACCCAATTATTTTCAATTAGTCATAATTTCATGTACTCTACTGCAATTTTGTTGTCAATTCTACATTTATATAATCTTAGATATTGTCAATGCAAGTCTAAAGGATGCTGTGTTGATAAGTAAATTATTATATACATATTATATTTTTTATGAATTTATTACTTTTTGTAAATTAGATTTTAAATTAATAGTTAATTATAGAAATTAAAATGTTAAGCTCACAATCAGTATCTTTTTCATATGATAGCATGCAGAAATTGTCTTTTCCTGATATTAAATTAGGTGATGGAGAGAGTTTGTTGGTATTAGGTGAGTCAGGTGTAGGTAAAACTACACTAATTCATATTTTAGCTGGTTTGTTAATTCCTGAATCAGGTTCAGTAGAGATGAATGGTGTTAAATTTCAAGATTTATCTTTAAGAGAACTAGATCAATTTAGAGGAAATCAAATTGGAATGGTTTTTCAAAGACCTTATTTTGTTAGAAGTTTAAGTATTTTTGACAATCTTGCTTTGTCTCTTCATTTATCTAAAAAAAAACATGACAAGGATCATATCGATAGATTGTTAAATCAAGTAGGTTTAAATAATAAGTCACATAAAAAACCTGATTATTTAAGTCAAGGAGAACAGCAAAGAGCAGCCATTGCTTTGGCTGTAGTTAAGAATCCTGGTTTGATTTTAGCAGATGAACCAACTTCTAGTTTAGATGATAAAAATTGTCAGAAAATAGTACAAACAATTAAAGATCAATCTTCTTTAGTTAATTCTAAGCTAGTAATAATAACTCATGATCAAAGATTGAAAAATGAATTTAAAAAATCAATTACTTTATGAACATTACAAAATTAGGTTGGTTAAATATTATTAATAAACCATTAAACACAATTTTGAGTTTATTGTTGATGACATTTGGTGTAGGTATTATTTCACTTTTGTTTTTATTAAATGATAAACTTGAACAACAATTAAACAATAATCTTAAGGGTGTTGATATGGTTGTAGGCGCTAAAGGGAGTCCTTTGCAATTAATTCTTTCCTCAGTCTATCATATTGACAATCCTACCGGCAATATTTCATTAAAGGAAGCTAATGATATCAAAAAAAACCCAATGATAAAGTCAGCGGTGCCACTTTCATTTGGTGACAATTACAAAGGTTTTAGAATAGTTGGTACTACACATGATTATTCAGATTTATATGACGTAAAATTGAAACAAGGTAAAATGTGGAGTAAGTCTTTAGAAGTAGTTATTGGTAGCGTAGTTGCTGATTTTCATGATTTAAAAATAGGAGATAATTTTTATGGTTCACATGGTTTAGTTGAGGGAGGACATGTACATCATCATTACTCTTATGAGGTTGTAGGTATTTTTGAGCAATCATACTCTGTAATTGATAAACTTATATTAACAGATACAGAAAGTGTTTGGGCTGTTCACAATCATAAAGATGTTAAGGATTATGAAGATGAAGACTTAATGATAACAGCTATGTTATTTGAGTTTAAAAGCCCTACTGGTCTTATGCAGTTACCAAGAAAGGTTAATGAAACAACTAATTTACAAGCAGCTGTTCCTGCTTTTGAAATAAATAGATTGATAAGCTTGTTGGGTTTTGGAGTTAAAACAATTAATATTATTGCTTTTATTATAATTATAGTATCAGGCTTAAGTATATTCATTAGCCTTTATAATTCTTTGAGAAAGAGAAGTTATGAATTAGCTTTGATGAGAGTACACGGAGCTACAAGGTTGCAAGTCGTGAAATTAATTCTTCAAGAAGGTGTTTTGTTATCTTTTATAGGAGCTGTTTTGGGTGTTATTACAAGTAGATTAATATTATTTTTAATCTCAATATTTGTTAATAATAAATATATGTTAGATTCAATTCAATTTAACTTACTTAAGGAGGAGTTATTGTTGTTTCCAATATCTTTGTTAATTGGAATTATTGCATCTTGTATACCTGCTCTTCAGACATATAATATTAACATTCCTAAAATTCTTTCAGATGGTTAGGCCTTTTTTGTTTTTTTCTATGTTTTTATTTTTTTCTGTTTGCTGTTTTTCTCAAATAGAAATCACTTGGGAAACTTTAGCTGATGTAGAATTCACAGATACTTATATAGAGGAAGAGGATGGTTATTATTATTATCCTCATTTTGGAATGAGTGTTAGAGAGTTAGCTGGAAAAGAAGTTATATTGAGAGGTTTTATTTTATCTTTTTCTGCAGTAGAAGAGGGTTATTATATTCTTTCTAAGAGTCCTTTTGCTTCTTGTTTCTTTTGTGGTTCTGGTGGTCCTGAAACAGTTGTCGAGTTAAACCTAAAATCTAAGAAAGATTATTTTGAAATGGATGAAGTTGTAACTATGAAGGGAGTACTGAGATTAAACTCTGATGATATTTATCAGTGTAATTATATTTTAGATAAAGCTCAGGTTTATAGTAGATGAAAATAACAGAAAATTATTTTAATATTTCTATGAAATCATCAATGTTGATGATTTCTTTTATATCGTATTTGTTATTTATTTTGTTTTCGTTATTATATACCATGTATATACAGGATTTTTTGAATTCATTTCTTAAGTAAGAACATAGTTCCTCTACATAATCATTTGTTTTTCTCGCGTTAACGAAAAACATAATTTTAACTTTTTCAAATTTTGGTGATTTTAAAGATTCTCTGGGCACATTTTGGCCTAGGTATATTACTTCTTTATTGTTTTTTTTAAGTAATAATTTTGCAAAAAGTAGACCTATGTCATGATATTCATTTTCCGGTAAAAAAAGAATCCATTTATTTTTTTTTTCTTGTTTTTTATTAATTATTTTTTCTGTTTCAAGAGCAATTTTATTTCTCAGATTTTCAGATAAAAAGTGTTCATTTGCAGGTGTTATTTTTGAATTAAGGTATAGTATTCCGATTTTACTCATTGTTGGAATAATAATATTTTTATAAAATTCTATTATATCCATTTCTTTAACACAATTATTGTATGTTTCTTCAAAAAGATTCTGATTGAAAAAAATTGCAGATTCTACTAATTTAGAGGTGTATATTGTATTTCTTCTACTTTGATTTTTGTCAGAATGTAGTGTTTCTTCTATTAATTTATTTAGATCTTCTTCTTGTATTTTTATTAGTTTAGATATTTTGTATCCTTGTTCTACTAATATTGAATATTTTATGCCTTTACTTAGCATGTCATTATCATAAAATCTAATATTGGTTTTTGATCTCCTAGGTTTTAGAAAATTATATCTATTCTCCCATGTTCTTATTACTAGTTTATTTAAACCTGTTATTTTAGAGAATTGATCTATTGTGTATTGTGACATTTTAATTAATTTTTTGCCAAGTGTGTTTTGTGTCTAATTTAAAAGTCCCTATATATTCCATTTTCCATTCATTTGGTTTTATTATGCTTAAAAATGTTGTGTTATTGTTTTTGTATAAATAATATTCTCTTCCTATTATTGGATTAAATTTGTGATTAGAATTAAATATAATTTCATTCCATTTAAATTTTTCTATTAATTCATCGTATTTACTTTTTATTTCTAAAAATTTTTCTTTAAAGTAAGGTTTTGACTCTGTTTTGATATTTTCTATTTTTTCTAAATCAAAATTTTTTGAATTAAAGCTAGTAGGGTATTCTTTTTTAAATGCGTCATATTGATCAGTCTCATAATTAAAAACAACGTTATCTGGTTTTTTCATTTTTTGCAATTTTCTAATTATACAAATTTAAGTATTTTATCCTTTTGTATAACTTTTTTTGAAAAAAAATATACAAAAGCTTTTGTTAATTAAAAAACATTCTTAGTTTTGTATAACAATTTTTATAAAAAACTATACAAAAACTAAAATAAATTATCATGAATAAAAAAATACTACTTATCTTATTATCGATTTTTACATTTAACTTGGCGACTTCCGCTGTTTATAATATTAATACAGGGGGAGCTAATGATGTGTTTGTGCCTAATAATTTAACTATAGAATCAGGTGACACTGTAAACTGGGTTAATATAGGAGGTTTTCACAATGTTAATGCTTCTTTGTCGACTTTCCCATCTAACCCAGAGGGTTTCTCAAATTCTGTTTCTTCTTCTTTGTGGACTTTCTCACATGTTTTCACAGTCTCAGGGACATATAATTATCAATGTGATCCACATGTTTCGATGGGTATGACAGGTACAATAACAGTTAATTCGCAGTCTTCCAACAGTGTTTATGACATAGTATCTAATTCTGCTGATCATACAACTTTATTGGCTGCAGTAGATGCTTGTTCATTGGATGCTACTTTGTCTGGTCCTG
>PALO01000041.1 GCA_002706465.1 Flavobacteriales bacterium | reverse complement strand
TAACCTCCAAATATCTGAACAGCTTCATTTGATATTTTTACCGCACTTTCAGATGCATAATATTTAGCTATAGAACTAGACAATGAAAAATCTTGATTATTGTTTAATAAATAACAGGCTTTATTCAGTAATAACTCAGAAGATTCTATCATAACAGCCATATCTGCTATTTTAAAAGCAATAGCTTGGAATTGATTTATTTGTTTACCAAACTGCTCTCTTTCTTTAGAATATTTAAGAGCCGCAGTATAAGCTCCTTTTGATATACCTAGAGATAATGCTGCTATTGATATCCTACCTTTATCTAAAACCTTCATTGCTTGAATAAAACCTTCTCCTTCTGCGCCTATAATATCTTCATTTTTAACAAAACAATTATCAAAAATTAATTCATTTGTCTCAGATGACCTCATTCCTAATTTATCTTCTTTTTTACCAACTTTTAATCCCGGGTTATTTTTTTCTATTATAAAAGATGTAATTCCTTTTGAATCTAAAAGATCACCTGTTCTAGCTAACAAAACAATAATATTAGAGGAAGCTGCGTTAGTAATCCATGTTTTTGTTCCATTTATAACCCAACCATTATTTTTTTTCTCAGCAACACACTTCATTCTCATGGCATCTGAACCTGTATTAGGTTCTGTTAAAGCCCAAGACCCCAAAAACACACCAGAAGACAATGATGGTAAATATTTTTTCTTTTGTTCTTCTGAAGCAAAATCAAGAATATGACCAACACATAAAGAATTATGAGCAGCTAAAGACAAAGCTATTGAAGGATTAATTGAAGCAAGTTGTTCTATAACTTTTATGTATTCTAAATAAGAAAAACCAGAACCTCCATATTCTTCTGGCACTAAAACTCCAGCTAAACCTAAATCACCCAATTTTTTAAAAACATCTAAAGGGAAATGCTGTTTATTATCCCATTCTAAAGAATTTGGAGTTATATGTAATTCTCCAAATTTTTTAACCATTTCGATAATCATGTTTTGACTTTCCGTTAACCTAAAATCCATAATTTTAATTTTTGTAATTTAAAACTCCTAAAATATTATTAGAATACTTTTTTATTTTATTTTCTCCCTGTAAATAATCTAATTTAACTATAAATAAAAACCCTGCCACATTAGCTCTAGATTTTTTTAATAACTCCGCTGCAGCAACGGCTGTTCCTCCTGTAGCTAACAAATCATCATGTATTAAAACATCCCATCCTTCTTTAATATCATTATGATGAATCTCTAATTCTGAAGAACCATACTCCAAATCATATTTATATGATATAGTTTCTCCTGGCAATTTACCTGATTTTCTTATAGGAATAAAAGGCACACCTAGTTTATTAGCCAACAAAAAACCAAACAAAAAACCTCTACTCTCAATGCCAACAATTGCATCTAATTTTATATTTGTGACTTTTTTAACTAAAAAATCTAGAACTTCTGTACATTCATTTGAGCATAGTAACAAAGAAGTAATATCTTTAAACTTAATTCCTTTTTTAGGGAAATCAGGAACCTCTCTAATAATGTCATCTAATTTACTTTTTAGCATAGAAATAATATTTTACCTCTTTTTGATTTCTTTTAAATATTTATTCAACTCTTCTCTAACAACAGGAAAAAGAAAAAATAGTCCTATCATATTTGGGAAAATCATTGCAAAAATCATTGCATCAGAAAAATTCCAAATAGACTTCATGCTAGCAGCTGAACCTATTACAACAAAAATCAAAAACAATATTTTATAAGTCAAATCTGCTACTTTTCCTCTTCCAAACAAAAACTTCCAAGACTGCAAACCATAATATGACCAAGAAATCATGGTAGAAATCGCAAACAAAACAACAGCTAATGTTAGAAAAATGTTTGAAAAAGGTATATACTGAGCAAAAGCTTTAGACGTTAATCCAGCTCCCTCAAAGGCAACATTATCTATAAAAACAGAACCGTTGCCATCACCTCCATATTCAAAATATCCTCCAAAATTAAAAATTATAATAACAAGAGCTGTCATTGTGCATATTACAACTGTGTCAATAAAAGGCTCCAAAAGAGATACAAGACCCTCTGAAGCTGAATACTTTGTCTTTACAGCTGAATGAGCAATAGAAGCAGAACCTGCTCCAGCTTCATTAGAAAAGGCTGCTCTTTTAAATCCAACTAATAAAACTCCTATAACACTACCTACACCTACAGCTGTAGGCTTAAAAGCTTCTGTTACAATTAAAGAAAAAGCATTGTCGATTAAAGAAAAATTACTTAAAATAATATACAAGCAAGCTAAAACATACATTAAGGCCATAAAAGGAACAACTTTCTCTGTTACTGAGGCTATTCTTTTAATACCTCCAATAATAATGAATCCAATTAATACAGCTAATATAAGTCCTATGATAGCGCCAGAAGCAGTGCTTTCCAAATCCATAAGATCTTTTAATACTAAAGTAGCCTGATTAGACTGAGCAGCGTTACCACCACCAAATGACCCTCCTATGCAAAATATAGCAAAAAGAACTGATCCAATTTTAGCTAAAAAACTAAAACCTCTTTCTTTCAGACCTTTACTAATATAATACATGGGACCACCATACACTGTGCCATCTTCACCAACATCCCTGTATTTAACACCTAAAGTACATTCTACAAATTTAGTAGACATTCCTAGTAAGCCACATATAATCATCCAGAATGTTGCTCCTGGACCACCTAAGGCAATAGCTAAAGCTACTCCAGCTATATTTCCATTTCCAACTGTACCTGAAACAGCTGTTGCTAAAGCTTGAAAATGAGAAACCTCTCCATCTTTACTTTCATTCTTAATAGTATCTTTAACGTCTCCATCTATAGCTAGATTTTGATCCACGCTTGTATCATTTTCTATGTCATCATATTTACCTCTAACTACATTTATTGCAGTTTTAAAATATTTAATATTTGGGAATCTAAAATAGATAGTAAAAAAAATAGCACTACCTACCAATAAAAATAAAACAAATGGAATCCCAAATACTTTAAAAAAAATTAAACTGCTAAAGAAATCTGATATAGGAGCAAAAGATTCGTCAATTCTTTGATCTAATCCTATTTTTAAATCTTGAGCTTTAATTAGATATGGAAAAATTGATAATAAAATAAATAATATATTTTTCATAATTATATTTTTTTTAACTGTTTTGTTATTTCTATTAAACTTTCTTCTATTGAGTGTGGACTGTAATTTAACAATTCTTTCGCCTTATTTAAAACAAAACCTGTCTTATAAGGTCTAACTGCTCGCTGATTTAAATCTTTAGTCGATATTTTTTTTATTAAACCAGTATTCAAATTATAAAATTTAGCAACCCTTAAAACAATATCATAAATACTTATAATCTCTTCACTAGAAACGTTAAATATACCATATTTTTTTTTCTTAAAAGCAGCTATACAAGCATCCGCCAAGTCTTCAGCAAAAGTAGGAGCTCTAAATTGATCTTTTACTACACTAATCTCTTTGCCCTCTTCTAAACTTTTTTTTGCCCAAAGAATAATATTATTTTTTTTTGGTTTTTCAGTAACACCATAAACAACTATTGTCCTGATTATTGTCCATTTACAATCAGTAGACTTTAAAAAATCTTCCGACCTTAATTTTGAAAGACCATAAAAACTTAAAGGATTAGCTTTGTCTTCCTCTGAATAAAAACCTTTTTTACCATCATAAATAAAATCAGTAGATATATGAATAATATGAGAATTAAAATCTTTAGAAGCAGATACTAAATATTTAACAGAATTTATATTTAGATTTTCACATTCATCTCTTTTAATTTCACATTCATCAACGTTAGTCATAGCTGCTGTATTAAGTATAACATTAGGTTTGATTTTATCAATTAAATCATAAACTTCTTGTTTATTTGTTATATCTAAAGAATGATAAGCGTAACCTTCTTTAACTGTAACTCTGTTGTCTCCAATTGAAGTAGCGTGTAAATCAATGTTTTTATCTAATCTTAATTTGTGTAATAACTTTTGACCCAACAAACCATTACTACCAGTTATTAGAATTTTCATAAAAATTAAATTATGTTTCTAGAAATTAAAATACTCTCCATCTCTTTTTGAATATTTTTAGCTGCTTCTCCTGCTTGTAAGTCAAAATCTGTACCATCAGAACAATATATAATTGACCTTGAAGAACTAACTATTATACCACAATTATCGTTTAAAAGTTCAGAACAAACATCACTTAAACTTCCTCCTTGATGACCCACCCCTGGTATTAATAAAAAGTTTTCTGGTATTATTTTTCTTATTCTTTTAAGTTTTTGAATATCATTTGTAGCCCCAACAACAAACATAATTTGATTTTTAGAATTTTCAATTTTACCAAATTTATCTAAAACAATTTCATATAAATATTTATCACCTATTTTTAACAGCTGAAAATCATTAGATCCAGAATTAGAAGTTAAAGCTAAAACAATAAAAAAATTATTACTGTAATCTTTAGATACTTTAGAAAACACATCTGTACCCATATAAGGTGAAACGGTCATTGCTTCACAACCTATTGTATTAAAACAACTCTTAGCGTAAAGCTTAAATGTATTATAAATGTCTCCTCTTTTAGAATCGGCTATAACTAAAATATTTTCATTTTTAATATAATCAACTGTTTTAATTAAGGAATCCATTGAGTCTTCATAAAAAGCAAAATTAGGTTTATAAGCGATACAATAATTTTTAGTTTTGTCTATAATTCTTTTATTAAACTCAAAAACAGGATCATCATATTTCAATAAAAATTTAGGTATTTTTTTTATATCTGTATCTAACCCAACACAAAGAAAAGATTTTTTATTCTTGATATTTGAAATTAATTGTTTAATCATTTTGTCCTTCTAATAATTGTGAGTTTTCTGCTATTTGCAATTCATCTATTAATTTACTAACATCTCCGTTAATTATATCATTCAAATTATATAAAGTCAAAGAAATACGATGGTCAGTAACTCTGCCTTGAGGGTAGTTATATGTTCTTATTTTATCAGACCTATCACCTGTTTTAACCATAGTTTTTCTTTTGTCTGACATATCCTTATTTCTCTTTTCTAACTCAATCTCATATATCCTTGATCTTAATACTTTTAAAGCTTTGGCGTAATTTTTAATCTGAGATTTTTGGTCTTGACATTGAGCTACAACCCCGGTTGGTAAATGTGTTAAACGAACAGCAGAATAAGTGGTATTTACAGATTGGCCTCCTGGTCCAGAAGAACAATATGTCTCTTTTTTTATGTCACTGTCATTTAATTCTATATCAAAATCTTCTGCTTCTGGTAACACAACAACAGTAGCTGCTGAAGTGTGAACTCTACCTTGTGTTTCTGTTTTAGGAACTCTTTGAACCCTGTGAACACCTGATTCAAACTTAAAGAAACCATAAACATTTCCTCCGGAAACATTAAAAATAATTTCCTTATAACCTCCAGAAGTACCTTGATTGAAATCTACTAATTCTACACTCCACTTTTGGCTCTCACAATAATTAACATACATTCTATATAAATCTCCTGCAAAAATACAAGCTTCATCTCCTCCTGTACCTGCTCTGATTTCAAAAATCACATTTTTACTATCATTGGGGTCTTTAGGTATCAATAGAAATCTTATTTCTTTTTCCAATTCTATTTTATCTTTTTCAGATATCTCTATTTCTTCTTTAGCAAAAGATTTCATTTCTTCATCTTTTTCAGAAGCAAGCATTTCTTTACCAGACTCAATATTTTCTATTAAACTTTTATACTTCTTATAGCAATCTACAAGTTTTTCTAGCTCCTTGTATTCTTTACTTAGAGGTATAAATTTCTTCATATCAGATATTATAGATGGGTCCGAAATCAATTCAGACAACTCTAAAAATCTATTATATTTATTTTCAAGTTTAGATAACATAATTAATACTCGAAATTACCATATTTTGAATCAATAGTTAGTTTTTTACCATTATAAGGTTTACAATAGCCTATGATTTGAGCATCTATATTAAATTTATTTGCTATATCTATAACATTATTAGCAACTTCTTTTTCTAAATACAATTCTATCCTATGACCCATGTTAAATACTTTATACATCTCTTGCCAAGAAGTAGAAGAGTTTTCTTGAATAATTTGAAATATTTTTGGTGTTTTAAATAAATTATCTTTTACAACATGAATATTATTAACAAAGTTTAAAACTTTTGTCTGTCCACCACCTGTACAATGTATAATACCATTAATACTATCAAAATATTTTTCCAAAATACTTTTTATAACAGGCAAAAATGTTCTAGTTGGAGACAGTAATAATTGACCATAAGACATACCTGTATCTTTATCTAAATCTGATAATTTTTTAGTACCACAATAAACTAAATCTTTAGGAGTACCTGGGTCAAAAGTCTCTGGATATTTATTGTACAAATAACTTGAAAACATATCATGACGCGCAGATGTCAATCCATTTGAACCTATACCACTATTATAAATGTTTTCATAAGTTGATTGACCAGAAGAAGAAAGACCTACTATTACATCATCCGGCATAATATTGTTTTTAATTATTTTATTCCTTGGCATTCTTGCAAAAGCAGTCACTCCTATATCAATAGTTCTAACTATATCTCCAACATCTGCTGTCTCACCTCCAGCTAAAGTTATATTGACATTGTTTTGTTTCATTCTAGATATAAAAAGATTAATACCTGAAATTATATTTTCTATCACTTCGCCTGGTATTAAATGTTTGTTACGTCCAATCGTGTTTGATATAATAATATTATCACAGATACCTGAACAAGCTAAATCATCTATATTCATGACTATTGCGTCTTGAACAATATCTTGCCAAACATTTATTGCACCTGTCTCTTTCCAATAAGCGTAACATAAAGATGTTTTTGTCCCAGCTGTGTCAGCATGCATAGCTAAACAATAATCAGAATCACCTGTTAATATATCAGGTAGTATTTTACAAAAAGAATTCTTAAACAAACCTTTATCTAAGTTCTTTATCGCCTTGTGAACGTCTTCTTTTGAGGCTGAAACCCCTCTCAAATCATATCTAGATGAAGTCATTTAAATAGAAAGTTAATAGTCAATAACACCTCCTCTTAATTTATCAAATCTTTTATCTTCCAACCAAATTATTTTTGACCTACGATTATACTGATGAGCTTTTTCTATTAAACTCTTTTTTCTTAATTTACTTATATATTCTTGAGACAAAACATCTCCTTTTTTAAACTTACCATCATTATAATCCATAACATAAGGCTCTTGCTCTCCTTTTGCATAGATCAAAATCCTATCAGCATCAATACCTTTTTCTTCGACCAAATATTTTTTACAAGACAAAGCTCTGTTTAAAGATAATTGTATATTATATGGGTCTTTACCTCTAAAATCAGCATAAGCGTTAACTTGAAAAACTAAACCTTCGTACTTTAATATATAATCAGCCCAACTATCTAACTCTTTTAAAGCATCTTCTCTTAGTTCATAAGAATTATAATCAAAAAAGGCTATATTACTATTAGGTTCATTTAGATCGTTAACATCTTGCATAACATTTACAATTTGAAAATCTAATTGTATATCTTTAGAATCTGATATATCTATTGTTGAGAATTCAGCGTTAGTGCTCTCATAATCTTTCTTTTTTACAGAAACAGAATAAGAATTACCTGGTGACAAAAAATCACCTTTAAATTCGTATCTACCTGAATTATCTGTATATATTGAATCTACAGAATTATTTGTTCCTAATATTTTTACCATAGCATTAGATATTATAGTGCCTGAACCTTCTTCAGTNACTANACCTGAAACAGTTAAAATAATTGGAGCTAATTTTACAAAATAAATATCTCCATTTTGAGTCTCAGACCTNTCGGTAGACAAATATCCTTTTTCTGAGTTTTGTTCTAAAATTAANGANTAATCATTCATTGAAGAATTTATTGGAGANTTCATNTTATGNACACTAATTAAGTTNCCNTCTCTGTCCCATTCTGATTTAAAAATATCATATCCNCCAAAACCAATTCTNCCATCAGAGGAGAAATATAGTGTTTTACCNTTTAAATGTAAAAAAGGATAAATTTCATTTCCAGCAGTATTAANATTAGGGCCNAAGTTAACTGGGTAACTCCATTCATCTCGAGCTATTTTTTGTATAAACCAGATATCATTTTGACCATAAGTACCTTTCATGTCAGATGAAAAGAAAATCTTTTTACCATCTTTTGAAACTACTGGGTGACCAAAATTAGAAATACTATCATAAGGTAAAGGAAGTAAAACAGGAGAAGTCCAACCTTCATCTTTTAATTGAATAAAAAATATTCTACAATAAGGTTTTTTCTTTTTACCTGGATCATATTCATTTGGCATTGAGCATCTTGTGAAATATATTGTTTTACCATCAACTGTTGTTGTTGCAGCCGCTTCATGATCAGGTGAATTAATAGGTCCTTTAAATAAAGTTGGTTTACTCCAACGATCTTTTTGATATTTTATAGACCATATGTCATACGTTAAACTACTAACAGGACCTATAGAGGAACCAGCATCATTGCCTTTAACTTCATCATTTTTTCTATTTGAAGTAAAATACAAAGTAGAGTAGTCATTGCCGCTATATGATGGAGCAAAATCAAAGTCTTTACTACTAGCCATATTAAACCTCTCTAATTCATATCTAGTAGTATTACCCTTTTGAGATATAGCATACTGACAAGATTTTAATTTATTATTTATTAAATCATGATTTGGAGAAAGTTGTTTAAAGTTACTAAAAGCTTCTAAAGCTTCTTCATATTTTCCTTGCATCTGCAAAACTAAACCCAAATTATAATAAACTATATATCCTTTTTCTTGTTGTGTAAACTTTTTTCTTATAAGATTATCATACATCTGCTCAGCTCTTCTTAAATTATTATAGGTGTTTGTTAACCTTAAACATTCTGCTTGCAAAAAATAAAAATCTATTTTAATATCTTTGTTTTTTTCTTTTCTGTATAACTCCTTAAACAAAGCGTAAGCTTCTCCGTATTTTTCCGTATCAAAACTTATATTAGCTTTTTCTAATTTAGTCTCTCTATCAAAAACAAGTACATCTTGATTAAATAGATTTTGACTATTTAAATCATAAAAAAACAAAGAAAGAAACAAAAAAAAGAAAAACTTATAATACATAAAAATATATTTTACAGCTAAAATAAAAAAATCATCTTTCAAAAGAGAATTTTTTCCATAAAACATAAAGTAAATTTAAACTTCAACGTTTTTAGACTTTGAATGAGATTTCATTGTCTTTATTATCCTTGAAGCAATTTTATAAGGATCAGCATTGGAAGCTGGTCTTCTGTCCTCCAACCAACCTTTCCAATTATTCTCAACAGTTATTATTGGTATTCTGATTGAAGCGCCCCTATCTGAGACACCATAACTAAAGTCATTTATTGAAGCTGTTTCATGTTTCCCTGTTAACCTCTGGTCATTAAACTCACCATAAACATCTATATGTTCTTTTGTCACTGATCTAAAAGATTCACATATATCCTCGTAAATATCTTTTGAACCACAATTCCTTAAAATAGAATTTGAAAAATTACAATGCATACCAGAACCATTCCAATCACCTTTAATTGGTTTAGGATGATACTCTATATAATAACCATAATCTTCAGTTAATCTGTCTAACAAATATCTGGCAATCCATAATTCATCACCTGCTCGTTTTGCTCCTTTTGCGAATAATTGAAATTCCCACTGACCACAAGCAACTTCTTGATTAATTCCTTCAAAATTAATTCCTGCTTTTAAACAAAGATCTGCGTGTTCTTCTACAAAATGTCTGCCATGAGTGTTTTTACCACCTACAGAACAATAATACAAACCTTGAGGTCCAGGATAACCACCTAAAGGGAATCCCAGGGGCAATTGAGTTTCAACACTCATAATGAAATATTCTTGTTCAAATCCAAACCAGAAATCATTATCATCATCATCAATTGTTGATCTGGCATTTGATTCATGAGGACTTCCATCTGAATTCAAAACTTCAGTCATTACAAGATAACCATTTGGTCTTGTTGGATCAGGAAATATAGAAACAGGCTTTAATAGACAGTCAGAGTTATTACCTTCAGCTTGTTTTGTAGAACTACCGTCAAAAGACCACATTGGGCAATCTTCCAAGTTACCACTAAAATTGTCAATTAATTTAGTTTTACTTCTCATATTCTGAGTAGGATAGTAACCATCCAACCAAATATATTCTAGTTTAGATTTATTCATATATTATATTTTTGAATATTATAAAATTCAAATATAAATAATATGATTTTTGTTAAAAGTAAAAAATAAAAATTTTATTAACAGTTTATTAATAAACCATGAAAATTAAAACTATTCTATGTCATCAATAGATTTATGAATCTCCTTCTTAACATTATTAGACAAATCTTTAATTTGCCTAATTGATTTAGCAAAAGTTTTCACTATATCTGGTAAATTCTTAGAACCAAAAAGAATAATAACAACTATTATTATAAAAATAATTTCCTGAAAACTTGGCACTAAAAGAAGAATACTCATTTCTTATGTTTTCTATTGATAGCATCATACATGACTGGTGTTGCTATAAACAAAGAAGAATACGTCCCTACAACAACA
The DNA here is from genome assembly GCA_002706465.1 of Flavobacteriales bacterium. Classification (GTDB taxonomy): domain Bacteria; phylum Bacteroidota; class Bacteroidia; order Flavobacteriales; family SAT41. Next base: position 6,473 of record PALO01000041.1, on the reverse strand, counting down.
CCTATAAGTAAAGCAAACATAAAGCCTCTTATAACCTCTCCCCCTAAAGAAAATATAATAAATAAAACAAAAAATGTAGTCAAAGAAGTATTAACAGTTCTACTTAAAGTACTATTTAGAGCTGAATTAACTAATTCTTTATCATATTTAGAAGATGTAGAATTATTAAAATATTCCCTAATTCTGTCAAAAACAACAACAGTGTCATTTAGAGAATAACCTATTATGGTTAACAAAGCCGCAATGAAAGCTTGATTGATTTCTAAGGAGAAAGGAAGTTTTCCGTAAAATATAGAAAATAATCCTAAAACAAATAATATGTCATGAAAAACAGCAACAACTGCGCCTAAACTATATTCCCAATTCCTAAATCTTATTAAAATATAAATAAATATTATGACTAAAGACAACAAAATTGCCTGAACAGCAGAAGCCTTGATTTTAGGAGCTATTGTAGGACCTACTTTTTGAGAACTCATAATGTCAAATGAATTTATGTCACTTGCCAACAAATACTCTTTCAAACCTTTCTCTAAAGCCTCTTGAACTAATTTGTCAGCATTCTCATCTTGAGAATAAATTAAATAATTAGTTGTTATTTTAACCTGATTATTATCGCCAAAAGTCTTTACTTCAGGAGATAAGTTTATACCTTCTTCTGTTACAAAAACATTTGTTAAATTTGATCTAATATCTTCGTTACTTACTTTATCGTCAAATCTAACAACATATGTCCTTCCACCTTGAAAATCAACACCTTGATTTAATCCTCTGCTAAACATAGAAAAAATACCTATTAATATAACAGTACAGGAAATAATATAACCTATCTTTCTTTTCGATATGAAGTTAATTTTTGTGTTCTTAAAAGCTCCTTTTGTAACCGAATTATAAAAAGAAATATTTTTCTTTTTTCTCAACCTAGCCTCGAAAACTAATCTAGTTATAAATATCGCAGAAAATAAAGAAGTCAAAATACCTATAACTAAGGTAGTAGCAAAACCTTTAACAGGGCCACTTCCAAAACTATAAAGAATAATACCCGTTAATAATGTGGTAACATTAGCATCTATTATTGCACTATATGCGTTATTATAACCATCCGCAATCGCTAGCCTAACTCCTTTACCTGACAATAGTTCCTCTCTTATTCTTTCATATATAAGTACATTAGCATCTACAGCTATACCTATAGTTAAAACTATACCCGCTATGCCAGGTAGAGTTAAAACTGCATTCAAAGAAGCCAAAACACCTATTATAAAAAACATATTAGCTAATAAAGCAATATTAGAAACAAAACCTCCTAGACTATAATAAAGAATCATATAAACCAAAACTATTGATAATGCTATAACAAATGACTTGAAACCAGCCTGTATAGCTTCCTCTCCTAATGAAGGACCTACTATTGCCTCTTCAACTATTTTTGATCTAGCTGGCAACTTACCTGACTTCAAAACATTAGCCAAGTCAGTTGCTTCATTAATCGTAAAATTACCTGATATCTGTGAACTACCTCCTGTAATCTGTGACTGCACAGTAGGAAAAGAATAAACAAATCCATCCAATAAAATAGCGACTGATTTAGTTATATTTTCTTTTGTTATTTTAGCCCAATCTCTTGAACCTTCAGAATTCATTATCATGCTAACAACAGGCCTATTGCTTACTGGATCAAAATCTTGACGAGCATCTGATATAACTTCTCCACCTAAAACAGGAATAGAATTTTTAGTTACAGGGTCAAATAATGTTGTTTTTAAAGCTAACAACTGAACAAATTCACCCTCCTGATCAACAGATTTTACAGTCCAAGCAAATTTTAAATTTTTAGGAAAAATACTGTATAATTCTGAATCTTTCTTAAAGTAATCATTAATTTGAGCCGTGTCCTTTACATTAGCAACACCAACAACAGGACCATCTACAGGGTTATTGTTGGCGTCTATATTTGGATACAATATAGCATAAAGTGGATAGTTTTTTTGAAAATCTTCTAAAGAACCTGAAGATGTATCTGCAGACTCTCCTGACAAAGTGTCTCCATTACTCGTATTGCTAAAAAGTTCGTCTTTTAAAGACTTTGTATCTTTTGTATTTATATCGTTATTTGACACATCTGAATCTTTCAATTCTTTATTGGCAACAATAGTTTCTGATTCTATTTTGTCTCTTAAGAAAATATTTGCTTTTTCTAAATAAGGCAAAACTTCCACATACTCGTAAGTTTCCCAAAAAGCCAACTCAGCTGTACCTTGTAATAATTTTTTTACCCTTGCAGGATCTTTAACTCCAGGTAGTTCTATTAATATTCTACCAGAATATTCTAGTTTTTGAATATTTGGCTGAGTTACACCAAACCTATCAATACGACTTCTTAATATATTAAAAGTTCTATCTACAGCATCTTTAACTTCGTTTTGTATAATTTCAATAACTTCTTCGTTTGTTGAATTAGGATTTATTTTATCAGAAAGCTCCTCAGTATAAAAAACAGATGCTAGCTTTTTACTTTCTCCAAAACTTTCAAATGATTCTTTAAATAAAATAACAAAATCTTGTGGACTTGATTTTTGTTTATCAATAGCTAAATTGATAGCGTCATTGAATGTTTTATCTACAGAATTATTAGACAAAGCTCTTAATATATCCACAACACTTACCTCTAAAGTGACATTCATACCCCCTCTCAAATCTAATCCTAGATTTATTTCTCTTTCCTTACATTCTTTGTAATTATATTTAGCAAAACCCAAATTATAAACCTCCTGAGACCCAATAGAATCTAAATAAAATTTCTCTTTTTCAAAGTCTCCAGCAGAATAAGAAACAGCATCTTTTTCTACTTTATCAACAACCCAAGTGAAGGATATCTGATATAGACAAATTAAAGAAAACAAAACAAGGAAAAATAAAACGGAACTTCGATTTTGCATAAAATTTTATTTATTTGGTCGGCAAAGATAAAATTTCAATATATTTATTGCAATAAATATAGGTATTTTTTAGAATATGAAATTATTAAACATAATTCTATTTTTGTGCTTGAGTTTTAATTCTTACTCTCAATGGATTGAAAATTTAAATATAACATTTTACGAAAATAACAATATTTTGAAAAATGGATTATGCGGAGGACTAAACACCAGTCAAATTTCAAGTATTGATTTAAATCAAAATAACATAAAAGATATAATTGCATTTGACAGAAGTAACGGTAAATTATATCCTTTTGTGAATTTAGGAATTAACGATTCAATAAATTACCAATACAAACCAGAATACAGAAAAAATTTTCCAAATATTCATGACTGGATTTTAATGAGAGACTATAATTGTGATGGTTTGATAGATATTTTCACATACAACCAAGCAAGCATGTCTGTATATAGAAATAACTCTACAACTTACTTAAGTTTTGTTTTAGAAGAAGACGTAGTAGAAACTTTATATGGTTCTAATTCATTAAACATGTTTGTAAGTGATGTAGATATTCCAGCTATAGATGATATAGATGGTGATGGAGATTTAGATGTTTTAACTTTTAATATATTGGGTGGATACATAGAGTATCATAAAAATATGTCTATCGAGATGTATGGAAATTGTGACAGTCTAATATTCGAAAGATTTGATGAATGCTGGGGGGATATATATGAAGGATTTAACAGCTACACACTGTACAGCTGTAACACATTCTTAATGACAGAGCACAAAGCTCATGTTGGTTCCTCTTTACTTACATTAGACATTGACAATGATAATGACAAAGAATTAGTTTTAGGTGATGTTGCTTTCAATAATCTTAATTTACTTATAAACGGAGGAGATCAAGACAGTGCCATAATCATAGATGTTGATTCTTTATTTCCTCAAAATAATATAAACTCAGAAGCAGTTATAATGTCTTCTTTCCCAGCTGCATTTTATTTAGACATTAACAATGACAACAAAAAAGACTTAATTGTTAGCCCGAATAACTCAAATAATGCTGAAAATAAAAATAGCACATGGATGTACTTGAATAAAGGTTTAACCAATATGCCTGAATTTGAAATGCCTCAATATAATTTTCTGCAATCAGACATGTTAGATTTTGGAAGCGAAAGCTATCCTGTTTTTTTCGACTACAACACAGATGGTCTAATTGATATTGTTTGCGGCAATTTCGGATACTTTGACCAAGGTAATTATACATCAGGTTTACATTTACTAAAAAATACAGGTAGCTCAATGACTCCAGAATTCACTCTAATAAATAATGACTGGAATGATATTTCAACTTTACCATTAAACACAATATTAAATTTACCTTCTCCTGGAATAATACCCACTTTTGGTGATATTGATAATGACAATGAATATGAAATGATAATAGGAGATGCTAATGGTAAAATACATTTATTTGAAAGCAGTATTAATAACGGAGAGTACAGCTTCAATATAACAAATCCGGATTATTTTAATATTGATGTAGGTAATAACGCTAGCCCTCATCTATGTGATTTAAACAACGACTCTTTACAAGATTTATTAATAGGAAACAGAGATGGAAAAATCTACTACTGCCCTAACAGAGGCACATTAAATGTTCCTGTTTTTGACACAATAATAAGTGAATTTGGAGGAATTAATGTTTCTGAAAGCACATTACCAAACGGAAAAAGTAAACCATTCTTGTTAAGAATAGACAATAATAATGATGGAGATTTTACTGACATGCAAGACTCTATTTTAATTTTTGTGGGTTCACAATCAGGCAATATTCACAAATATCATGTTAATGATCCTTTTATTAATAACCCCAATGATAGTTTGAATTTAATAAACAATAATTTTGGTGATATATTTGAAGGCTATAATAGTTTTATATCTATTTATGACATCGATAATAATAACAACAATGAAATAATAATAGGAAATAGAAGTGGAGGATTAAATATATATCAAAAAGACACATCTAGCATAAGTCACGTTACAGTAACAAAAGAAAAACTCAAATTATACCCTAATCCTACTAAAAATAATTTTACAATAGATTTAAACTTAAAATACGATTACAAAATATTTGATATAAATGGCAAAATAGTTAAGACGAAAAAAAATAATCAAGGAAAAGAAAAAGTTAATTGTTCAAAATTTAAAACAGGTGTTTATGTATTATTCATAGAAACTCTAAAATACACAACAACAAAAAAAATATTAATTCAGTAGCTATTCTATTCTTTTCAAAGTACCATTACAAACATCCCCCTCTTCAGAACCTAATATCCACTGCATTAAAAAATCTATTCTTTGTTTAATTATTTTAGCATCAAAATCATTCTTACAAGTAATATGATAAGAACCATAATAATAATCTTCTTTTTTATCTGGATACATTAACTCATTATTAGATTTTCTCAAATTCATCCAGTTTTTTTGATCCTCTTTCAAAGCATTAATAAAAGATTCATCATCTGAATATAAATCTAATATAGTTTTATATATTGTTGTCATTTGATGATCAATTGATTCCCATTTATCACCTGATTTTAAATTCATTTGTAACTGCGTCTGACCTAAACTAAAAAAAGGAGTAATTAATAAGTAAAATAATAATATTCTCATAAAACTAATTTACAAAAAAGTCATGTTAATTAATCAAATTTATTATCTCTAATCCCTTCCTCTTTTCCTTTTCATTATGAAATAATCATCATAATAAATGTCTTTTGAACCGCAATCCATTGAAAAAATTTTTAATTGATTAGGCATAACAATAGTCACACAATAAGTTGTATCTTGATTTGACAAAAACCAGAAGTAATCAAAATCATAAAAATAGTACGTAAAACCATCAACGAAATCATGACTTAATTCTATTAAATGTTTTTTAACAAATCTTTCAGCCTCTTGATAATCAACAGGAAGTCTGTAAGGTTGAGAAAACCCCACAAAATATAATAATAAAAAACAAAAAAATAAAATATTCTTAAACTTCATAATTAATCTATTTCAAAACGTTGCTTAACGTTAACAAAAGCTGTTTTTTCCTTATTTAACGTATTAAGTGTACCACCCCAAGAAAACTCATCATTTGAATTTTTGCCAAGTATCTGAAAAACACCTATTCTCGTCTCTAATAATTCTCCTAAATCTCCCCCTCCTCCTTCAATAGCTGTCTTTGCTCTTAAAAGACCATCTTGTGCAGCTGATTCAATCATTTCTATTTTTAATTCTCCTAGCTTAGTGTAATAATACCTAGGAGCATATGAAGTTATAAATATATTATTTTCAATAAGATCTGTAACTTCATTTGATATCTGCTCTATTAAATCTACCTGGTTTGATGATATTTCTACTTCCTGTTTCAAGACATAACCACTGAAAATTTTTTCACTATCAACTTTATCTCCTTCTAAATTAAATTTTGATTTATAATAATAATCTTTATTAATATCTATTGATTTAAAAATAATATCGTTAGC
>PALO01000040.1 GCA_002706465.1 Flavobacteriales bacterium | reverse complement strand
AGTAATACTTTTATCAGTTAAAAACACAAAGTCAAAATCTAACAACTTTTGTATGCTAACTTCATGGTTATATCTAGGATGATGCTTGATATAAAAATTAATATCATGTTTAACAAAAAACTCTTGATTATTATTAATTATATCATAAAGCTCTGTTAATATTAATTTATTTTCTTCTTTAGAATGATCTGCAGTTATTTGTAATGTAACAACTACTTCTTTATTAAAAAAAGAATGATTAGTTTTTATATTATATGATGTACCTCCTATTACATGAACATTTTCCTTATAGTATCCAGATTTATCTGATTTTGATAAAATATCATAATATTTATGACCAAAAAGCAAAAAATTAACATTATTATCTGTAATATTCTTACTAGCATTATTATTTGAAATATAATTCTGATTTTTTGAATGTATAATACCATGCTGCAAATCAAATAGCTTACTTTTTGGAAAAAATGCTTTTAAAAAATGAATTTTACTCTGTGAAATTGTAATTACATTTTTAGCATTTAAACTTTTAAAAAAAAATATTTTCAAATAACTCACAATTTTAAACTCCTTATCAGAAAAAGAAAGCTTTTTGAAGCAAAATTTTCTTAAAAACATCAACAACACAAAAATAAAATCAAAAGATATAGCCTTATGACTTCTTTTCATATTGCTATTATAATCTGGCTCTTCTAAAAGCAAATAGCTCAATCCTTTTTCTTGACATGCTTTTACTAAATTTTTAAAAAAATAATTTTCACCTTCAACTCTATTAAAATGATGAGGATAATAAAAAACAACATCCACTTCTTTTCTCACAAATGAATACAATAATGCATAATAAAAAGACCTAAGCAAAAAATATAATTTAGCTAACATTAATTATAATTTAAAAAATTCATTTTACCTTCCATCATTTGATTACAAAACTCTATATCTTCAGCATTCATTTCATTTAAATAAGACCCAGAGACAGCTTTTCTAACTTTTAAATAATCAATGCCTTCTCCAAATTTAATAAAACCTTCAATAGATGCTTCTTGTTCTTTTTTCCTCATTTTATCAGCAGAACTTTGATTATAAGCTTTTTCAATAATACTAAAAGAAATATCATTTTCTGGTAAAATAAAATCCAAAATACTCTTGACCGAAAAAACCCCATTTGACAAAATATCCTCATATTTAATAAAACTAAAGTTTTTAGGTACACTTTGATTATGAAACCATATTTCATAAAATGTAATTATTCTATTAAAACCAAAAACTGGATCTCTAATAAAGTCTGACAAACTATCAAATTCCATAGGATTTTTAGATCTTTTTGTAATCTGATGATAATGAGAAACTACCACGTCACGAGGGTCTCTAACAATAAACAAAACATTTTTGTTCGCAAATCTATCTTTATTTAAATCATTAAACATTAAGTTAGGATCAGGTCTATATCCATCTTCATTAACTATATTACTATTGTCATGAGTATCTATAACCAAAGGTATTCTTGTGTTGTTTTTAGATAAAGATTTAAGATTAATAGAATCCTCTTCTACATTTTGTAATTTATAATAATCTATAAAAACCTTATTAAGAATATATTTCAACCAAGTCCTACCACATTTAGGAAAAGACACTATATAAACAACTTTTTTTCTTTTTCTAAATTTTAGATAAATTAATAAACAAGTAAAAAAAATTATTATAAAGAAAAAAAAATTAACATTTGATGTCATTACAACTTATTTATAAATAAATCTACAAACTCCCTAAACACACCTTCGCCTCCATTTTTGTTAAGTATTATAATGTTTTGAATATTTTTAACATCATCTACTGCATTTGCAGGACAAGCAGCCAAACCTACATTTTCTAATAACTTAAGACAATTAACATCATCACCTATGTAAGCAACGTTAGAAATATCAATATTTAATTCAGAACACAATCCTTTAACAACTGACAACTTATCATTAACTCCTTGGTAAAAATAATCTAAAGTCTTGAGAGACTTTAACTTTTCAAATCTAACTGACTTAATTTGTTTTGTCTCAGAAGTCACAATTCCTGTTAAAAAACCTTTATCTTTTAAAAGTTTAAAAGCGTGACCATCATGTGTAGAGAATTTAACAGACTCCTCTAGATTTTCATTGTAATATTTAAAACCATCGGTAAGCACACCATCTACATCGGAAATAAAAATCTTAATATTACTATAGTTTTTAAAATCATCTACCAAAACAAATTTCCTCATAATATGTTCGGCAATAATCCAATCTAATGGCTCATCCAACTCAGTAAAAGTATACTCTGGCATTTGATATATACCTATATTACCTGAAATTCTATTTTTACTATTTATAATATCACTAACAGAACTTATATAAAAAGCTCCATTCTCAATTAAACTACCTTTATGATCTTGTCTTCTTGGTCTATTATTAAAGTCATAATTCAAGGAAGAACCTTTTTCATCCCAAATAAATTTTTTTGAAACACAACAACTTAACACAGAATCGTACTTTTTAAAAACATCTAAACCTTTGTCAAAATCAATAGTTTGTGAATAAGGAGAAGTAATCTGAACTAACATAAATGTATCATTATCATGAAGTTTAGNGTGATTAATATATTCTAACATAACTGACTCAGTAGAAGANTCATCATTTGCATTTTCACAAAGCCTTTCATAAACCTTAACTTTAGAAAAATGAAAAGAATTTACAACTTTTTTAATTTTAACAGAATCTGTTGCTACAACAATTTCATCAACACAAGACTCTTGCAACTCCTTCAAATTCCAAAAAATAAGCGGTTTGCCACAAAATAATTTTATATTCTTGTTAGGTATAGATTTACTACCACCTCTTGCTGGTATAAATGCAATTACACTCATTACTTATTTCTGAACTTTAATTTTGACCTTTGAGGTAATTCTATATCTAGAATATCTTTCTCTTTATACTGNAAAGACTGATAAGTTGCATCTAAATCTCTTATCAACTTACCAACTCCTTGAGGTTCTANAGAAGCAGCATGATCTGTTCCTTTTAAAGCTCTATTTTTAGTAAAATGTCTTTCTATGAACTCTGCACCTAAAACATAAGCAGCAATATCAATAGATATACCTAAATGGTGACCTGAGAAACCTACAGCTTTAACTTTATCACCGTATGTTTTTATTAATCTATTAATTTCTAATAAACAAACATCATTAAAATCAACTGGATAACCAGATGTACAAGAATAAAGAACTAATCTCCTGATATTCTTACTGTCAAAATATTTAATTATTTGATTTTCTTCATCTCTTGATGTCATACCAAGAGAAATATGTATGTCACCTTTATATTTATTTATTAAAATATCTAATAATTTAAAATTATTGTTACAAGCAGAAGGAACTTTAATAAAATCAGGATTTAATTTGATTATTTCTATTGCAGAATCTTCATCCCATACAGAGGTTGAATATTTTATTTTATTTTTTTGGCAAAATTGATACAATTCTAAATGCTGTTCAAAAGAAAATTCTAAAAATTCTCTATGCAAACCATAAGATTTTCCAAAAGAAAAATGTTCATTTGGATGAGGGGCATCATATTGTTCTTTTGTTAATAATAATTTAGGATTTCTTTTTTGAAACTTAACATAATCTACACCTTGATNACATGCTAACTTAATTAAATCTTTAGCTAAAGNAATATCACCCATNTGATTACATCCTATCTCCGCAATAAAAATAGGTTTTTTATAAATTTTCTTCATTTTCTTCATTTTCGTCATAATANCCATCATTATCTCCATAATTTGTTCCGTAAACCTGACCGTAACCATAACCATAACCATAACCATAAACATAGCCATAACCATAAGCTCCAGAACCAACTACAGAATCATTAAGAACCAAAGATATATTAGAAAGTTTTTTATTTTGATACAAGTCATCAACNTATTTAAGCAGGTTTCTTTTTGTATAATTTTGTCTTACAACAAAGANAGTAGAATCAACAAATTTAGAAATCATCATTGAATCCGCAACCAAACCTAAAGGAGCTGTGTCTACTATAACTACATCATATTCCTTTTTCACTTTTTCGAAAATATTTTTGACTTGATCACCGCTTAAAAGTTCTCCCGGATTTGGAGGAGAAGGACCTGATGACAAAATTGAAAGATTATCTACACCTGTTTCTTTTATAGNNTCNGATAAAGAATGTTTTTTTGTTAACACTGTACTTACTCCTTTTTCATTGTCAACATTAAATTCTTTATGAAGTTTNGCCCTTCTTAAATCACATCCTATTAAAAGAGTTTTTTTACCTGACATTGCGTATATAGTTGCCAAATTATTAGCTATAAAAGTTTTCCCCTCTCCGCTAATAGATGAAGTAATCATNATTATATTAGATTTATTTNCATATAACATGAATTCCAAATTTGATCTTATTGATCTAAGAGATTCTGAAATTTTAGATTTAGGCTTTGAATAAACAATGNTATCCTTAGCTGAATCATTTCTACCTATAATNCCNAAAAAAGGAATATCTGTAATTCTATCAAGGTCTGACTTTGAAACTATATTTTCATTTAAAATCTCTCTTATAAAAAAAACTAAAGTTGGTAACATAAAACCTAAAAGTAAAGAAATCAAAAAATTTTTTCTTTTATTAGGAGAAACCAAAACAGCTAATTTGGGATTAGCATTAGTTACAACTTTATTATCTGGAACATTAGCTGCACCTGCTATACCTGCCTCAACTTTTTTCTGTAACAAAAAAGAATATAACTCAGAAAAAACCTCTCTATCTCTTTTAATAGATAAATACTCTTTTTCTATAGCTGGCAAAGAACCTATTTNATTACCAGCAATATATCTTTCCCTGTCTAAATCTTTTATAACTACATTATTAGCATTCTTTTGATTTTTAACAATCTGCAGAATGCTTGACCTCAATTCATTTATTTCATCGTTTAGTCTTTTTATTGCTGGATTTTCAATCAGTAAATCTGAATTTAACAAATTCTTGTCAATTTGTTTTTCAACAAGTGAGGATATCAATTTATTTAAAACATCGTCACTAATTCCATATGAATTTGGAACAACTATATCGTCATAGTTTTTTTGATTTTCTAAATAATCAATTAAATAGGAAAAATATTTATTTTGAATTCTTAAATTAGAAACCCTAGAATCCTTTTTAACAAGCTCATCGTAAAGCTTATTTGCTTTTTCACTAATATTATCCTCGTTAACCTTATTATTACTTTTAAAATCCTTCATCCTTACATCAAAATAATCTAAAGAGTCTTTATGTTTATTCAATTGCTCATCTATAAACATAATAGTATTTTGAGAAGAAGAGTTCTTTTCATCAAGACCTCTTGATATATAGTTGACTATTAATTGATTAAGATAATTAGACTCCTTAACCTTATCTTCACCTATACATCCTAATTTTAAAACTGATGCATCTTTTTTAAGTTTTTGAATATTAAGTTTATTCTGATAATGTCTAGATATATAATCTATATCATGAATAACAATATCAACATCTGGTATATTATATGATTTTGTAAAATCATATTTTTTATTATCAGGAATAATTGTGAAAGACACATCTCTAAACACAATAGTATCACCAAAAAAGTAGACTCCATTATCTAAAAAAGGACTCTCTAATTTATATGAAATATTATCCTCAAAGAACAAAGACACTCTAAAGCCTTTAATTTTCTGAATTTGAGATTTATCAAAAAACACAATATAAAAAGGAGACTCATAATTCCTTTCCACTGTTTTTATATTACCTTTTATAAAATAAGAAACATCAAAACCTAAATCTTCTACTGTTTTTTTGGTTAAATTATAAGATTTCAACAAAATCATCTGATTGTTCATGTTTTTAGCAGGTACTAAAACTTCATTATTAAACAAAACTTGACCAGGATCATTAACAACTCCCTTTAAATTATCTTCAATTAAAATTGTAGCAGAAACACTAAATATATCTTTTGAATATCTGTTAACAAGAAAAGAAATACTATAACAGACTAAAATAGATAAAACAAAAAAATACCAGTTATTTATTACAGTAAAAAAAAATTTCTTAATATCAATTAATTCTTCTCTATTATTTTTCATTAAATTATTGATTAAGTAAATAATACAAAGTATAAGAAGAAATAGCGAAAGAAAGAGTAGATGTTATGTCATTTAATCCAAAAAACTTTTTTTGCAAAGGCTCTATATAAATAACATCATCTGGTTGCAAATAAAACATACTTGAAGCAACAATATCTAAATCTTTTAAATTAACATAATATATTAATGGTTTTTCTCCACTACTTCTAATTATTTTAATTCTTTTTCTATTTGCATATTCCTTTAAATCACCAGCTAAACCAATTACCTCCAATAAAGTTGTCTGAGGCTCTATAACATTAATTCTACCTGGTTTATTAACCTCACCTAAAACTGTCACATAAAAATTTAAAATATTAACTTTAACTGATGGGTCTTTAAAGTAACTTTTAGATCTTTCTTTAATCATAAAATTAACCTCCTGAAGAGTTTTACCAACAACATCAAATGAACCTATAATTGGTAAATCTAAAAAACCTTTATCATCAACAACATAACCATATAAATAAGGGTTACTTACAAAAAGTTGAGTATTAGATTCTTTTGTCTGATTAAAAAAATCAAACTCTAGTGGTGTAATAGTCTTAATTTGAACTGAAATCAAATCACCTGACTTTACTTTATAATCATAACTAAATTTACTAAGACTATGAACATCTTTACTTACATCCAAATAATCTAGTTCAGAAGGAGTAACACATGAAAAAAAAACACTCATAATTAAAGAAAATAAAATATAGTTTGAAATCTTCATAATTAACCTACAATTGTACATTTACAAAAATAAGATATTATTGTGTAATTTTAAGATTTTATAAATTTTAATGTTTTTTCTATAACCTCCATTAACTTATCAGGCATATAACTCTGTTTTGGGTGTTTTGCATCAAAAGTATGACCTGTTCCTTTAATAATTTCGCATTTTAAATTAAACAAGGAGGCAAAACTCAAAGCTTCTTCAACGAGTATACTGTTATCTTCTTCGCCATGAATAATTAGTGTATTAGTACTATTTTTAAAATTATCTTTTATACTTAGTCTCTTGTAATTCTTATCTAAATCTTCAAAAAATTGATACTTAATAGGCATTTTTTGTTTTGTTCTAGTATTAAAAATCTCCATATAACCTTTTTGCTTACATTTATCTTTTCTTAAAAATAAAGGTCTTGAATAAAAATCATAAACAGACCCCCAAGTTACAAGTCTTTTTACTCTTTCATCTTCAGAAACCTTAAGCATAGACACTCCTCCTCCTCTACTATGACCTATTAATGTAAGATTATTCAAATCTATAAATTCTTTGTAAAATGAACTTAACAGCCAATCTATCACAAAACCCAAATCATCTAACTCTTTACTTAAGTTATTTTTACTAAAAGCCTCTAAATCAGAAAAATAATCTTCTGACATCTTCACGCCATTACAAGAAAAGTTAAACTTAACAAACAGACAGCCATTATCAGCAAAATACTCTGATATTTCATCAAAAAAACCCCAATTTTTAAAACCCTTAAAACCATGAGAAAAAATAACAGGTATCAGTTTCTTTTTATTAGAAAAGAAAACATCTAAATAAATAAATTTACCCTTCCCAAGATTAATTTTTATATCCTTATGAGATAACACTAATTTATAATTTGATTATTTTTCTTACAAAACAAACACCTTGTTTATTTAAAACTTTTACAGTGTAGATACCTGAATCTAAGTTTTTCAAAACAATTAAATCATCCGTACTATTCTCTCTGTAAACTTCTTTACCAAAAACATCTTGCACTAAAATGATTTTTCGGCTAAAATCAGGACAATAAATATTAAACTCACTTAAAGAAGGATTAGGATAAATATCAAAACCTGAATCTAAAACAAAATCTAAACTAGCAGAACTATTATCATAAACATTAAATAAGTCTAAACCAGCCTCAACTATATGACCACTACCAGCATCCCAATCAGCTGTTTTAATAATTAACTCCATTGTAGAAGTAGGACTCAAGTAATCGCTTACTCTAAATTCTTCAAATGACCAAGAACCATTATTAACNGAAGACTCTGTTAAAACTTGAACATTTTCAATTTGNANACCATTAGATATTTTAACAAACAAAGTGTCATCAGGAGAACCTCCTCCCCATCCCCCTGCGTTAACAAACCATCTATAATAAGACACATAAGGGTCATTATAATTAGACAAATCAAAAACAGGTGAAGTTAAAATAACATCGGCATCATCAACGTCATCAGCACCAACTGAACCACCACCATTACCTGTAACATAAGCTTGCCCAAAACAATCTCCTTGAACATCTTCATCTGGATTAGCAAAAGAAGACTGCAAAGTTGTTCCTACAGGAACGCCTCTTTCCCATAAACCAGTAGGGGCTGAACCAGAAGAAGACCAACCAAAATCAAGAGAAAAATCATCCATGTACCCATCATCTAAAACTACAACAAACTGACCTGAACTAGGATCAACATATTGAGTGATACATTTTGTTTGATAACCCCAAGAACCAGCTACTATATTATATGAACCAGCATATATAGTATCCAATACAAAATTACCTAAAGCATCACAGACAATATTAAAATTAAAACTATCATCAAATATATTAACAATAGCCCCTGAAACACCATCATTTTGACTATCAACAACCTGACCATTAAAAACAAAAGGTATCATAGGAACTAGTTGAGCATCCAATATCTCTAATAGACCATTTGTTAATTGAACACTAAGAGTATCCGCAACATAACCAGGAGCAGAGAACACAACACTATAAATACCAGAAAAAGCAGTGCCAGTATAATAATGACCAAAAAGATCCGTAGTGCTATATACATTATTTGAAGACAATAAAGTTACATCAACATTAGGTATAGAAAGACCAGTTATTAAGTCTATTACATCGCCTTCAAGATAACAACCTTGTTGAAAATCTGGACTAAAAACCAACAACATACCTTCTCCACTTGGCGCACTATTAATATCATTAGAAATAATATTACCTGAAGGAAACCATGGATAGGTACCCCAGCAACCGTCAAAACCATTACCAGAACCCGAGTAAGAATCATAAGCTGCTACCTCAATCATATTGTAAGGATAAGTAACATCATGCACAGTAGTACCATCTCTATAATAAGAGGTAACGATAAAGTCTCCTTGACCTATACTAATAAAATGGGTATTATGAGGAATTGTACCTGAACCTGGATTAGATTGTATCGCATCAACAGGAAAAATATTATTCAAATCAGAAACATCATAAGCCCCTAAATAAGCGTCACTAACTTCATCAGTAGTAAAAAGATAATCACCGTTGTCAGAAATCCAACAATTATGAGTAAACTGATTAGGTGTTGGATGATAAGCGTTACCGCCATTAAAAACAAATGGGTTAGATTTATCAGAAACATCAACAACGTAAAAATTACCAGCATATATACAAGAAACCCACATAGTATCACCTCTAACCATACCATCATGTATATACTCATCATCCCATGTACCTAAATAAGACGGATTCATTGGATCTACTGTTAAATCAAAAAACATAGCACCCCCATTACCTACGTTAGCGCCAAAAATATAAGCAACTCCATTTTCATCTATATATATATTATGAGCAGTTTCAAAGTAAGAGTCATCAAAAACATAAGTAGAGCCTGACATATCACTTAAATCAACTATTAACAAACCATCAGAACCACATTCAGTAGTTATATATGCATAATTACCCCAAGTTTTTATATCTCTCCAAGTACAAGGAACGTGTGGTATAATAAATTCTATTACAGGGTTATTAGGATTTGAAACATTAGCAACCATAAAACTACTTTCATTACCACACAGAGCATATTCTTCTCCACTAGGACTAACATAACCCCATATATCACTACCCTCTTCACCGTTATGTGTTATAGAACCAACTAGATTTAGACCATAATTTTGGGCAGATAATACAAAAAAGGAAAAGATAGAAACAATAAAAACAAAATATTTCATAATTTTTTTTTTAATAAATGAAAACAAATATAATACTTATTCATAATCTTAATAATTCTCTTTTGCTAAATATCTAATTTCATCTGAAAAGAACCTTTATCTAAATTATTTTCTTTTTCAAATTCAACAAAAGAAACTTCATTAACCTTCTCTTTTTGAGAATTAACTATTTTTTTTCCTACACTTTTGTAACCTGTTAAAGGTATATTATCTGTTGGCATTTCATCAACAACCCTGTCTTTACCTTTTTCCTTTTTATATGTAACTCTAATATTTACGTTATCAAAGTAAGAAATGTTTTCTAAAACACAATCATCTTGATCAGGAATAACTGAAACACTTTTAGATAAATCCGGAACTAAAAATTTTTTACAATAAAAAGATTGTTTTTTCTTATTGTAATAAATTAAAACAATTGGCTTAGAAAAATCACATTTTTTAATAAGCAATAAGTCTTCCTCAAAACGATTAGACATTTTTAAAGACAAACAATTTAAAACTCCCCTACTGTTTACCGTAACAATTTTATCGTCGCCTTCAAATTCCCCTAAAAACTCACCTCTTTGATCTAAATTAAGACGTAAAACAGAGTCGTCAAACCAAATACGCATAGCGGCTAAAGTGGAACTACCTTCTTTTTTAAACTCTATTTTTTTAACTGGATGACGAGACACAATAACTCCGACAGAAACTTTATTTCTTATTGGCTGCAAAGCAAAATCAACATCAAATTTATCTTTTTTCAATCTTTGATTATTTTTTAAATTCAAAGAAACCAATTCAGCCTCACCATTATTATTATGAGAAAGATATAAAATTTTAGAGTTTTTATTACCCCTGGTTATATCGTAAACCTTATCTCTTAGTAAGCCTTTAGGCGCAAATCTTTTAATATAACAATTACCCCTTGAACCATCTCTATAAATACAATTAAAAACAGACCTAGTATCACCTTTTTTATAAACACTTACATGAATAATATCTTTTTGATAAAAAACTTTTTTGTCTATTTTTTTTATCATCATGTGACCGCTTCTAGAAACAACCAAAACATCATCTATATCAGAACACTCCGAAACAAATTCATCTTTTCTTAAAGAAATACCAACAAAACCATCCTCCCTATCAACATACAGCCTATGATTAGTAGCAACAACTTTAGATGCAACAATATTGTCAAAAGTTTTAATTTGAGTTTTACGAGTTTTACCTAAACCATATGTTTCTTTTAATTTCTTAAAGTAACTAATAGTATAATTTATTATATCATTTAAATTTGATTGGATCTCTTGAATTTTGGTCTCTAAATAATCTATATCCTTATCAGATTTTAAAGAATCATATTTTGAAATTCTTTTAATCTTAATCTCTGTCAACTTAACAATATCTTCATCAGTAACATCTCTCTTAAAATCCTTAAGATAAGGACGAATTCCTTTTTTAATTTCTAAAATAACATCATCCCATGTTTCACACTCCTCAATATTTCTATATATTTTATTTTTTATAAATATTTTTTCAAGATTAAGAAAATGCCATCTTTCTTCGGCTTCCAAAAGCTTGATGCTTAATTCTTTTTTAAGCAAATCTACAGTTCTATGAGTTGAAGATGTCAATATCTCAGAAACAGATGAAAAAACAGGTTTTTTATCCTTAATAACACAACACAAAGGAGAAATAGAAACTTCACAATCAGTAAATGTATATAAAGCATCTACTGTTTTATCAGGAGAAACACCCTTAGGTATAGAAACCACTATTTCTACTTTTTCAGAAGTGTTATCCTCAATGTGTTTAATTTTAATCTTACCTCTTTCATTTGCTTTCACTATAGAAGAAATTAAACTTGTAGTAGTGGTAGTAAAAGGTATTTCTGTAATAACTAATGTTAATTTGTCAACTACTGATATACGAGCTCTAACTCTAATCTTACCTCCTCTAACGCCATCTTTATAGTTAGTGACATCGACTAACCCTCCAGTATGGAAATCAGGAAAAAGTTTAGGCTTTTTACCCTTTAAAACTTTTATTGACTCATTTATTAATTCAGTAAAGTTATGTGGTAAGATTTTGGTAGAAAGACCAACCGCTATACCTTCAACTCCAGAATATAATAAATAAGGAAACTTAAAAGGCAAGGACTCTGGCTCTTTATTCCTACCATCATAAGACTCAAGCCATTTTGTTATTTTATTATTAAAAGCAACCTCTAAAGCAAATTTAGATAATTTAACTTCTATATATCTTGGTGCAGCAGCATTATCTCCTGTAAGTAAATTACCCCAATTACCTTGTAAATCTAATAATAAATCTTTTTGTGCTATATTAACAAGAGCATCTCTAATTGAAGCATCTCCGTGAGGATGAAATTTCATTGTATGACCTATAACATTTGCTGATTTATGAAACCTTCCATCATCTAGATCCTTTAAGGAATGCAATATCCTTCTCTGCACAGGTTTCAAACCATCTTCCTCAAAAGGAACTGACCTCTCTAATATAACATAAGAAGCATAATCTAAAAACCAATTTTGATACATGCCCGAAAGATGAGTAATGTTAGATATTTCTTTATCCATAAAAATAAAAGTTAATCATTGTTTTCAATCCTTAAATTATCTATAATGAAATTTTGTCTTTCAGGAGTGTTTTGACCCATATAAAAACTTAACATATCCTCTATATTAGTATCATTACCTATTATTATTGGCTCAAGCCTCATTTCTGAACCTATAAAGTTTTTAAACTCATTTGGAGATATCTCCCCTAAACCTTTAAATCTAGTTATTTCAGCATTTTTTATTTCACTAACAGCTTGATTTTTTTCTTCATCATCATAACAATAAACAACTTTGCTTTTGTTTCTTACTCTGAATAAAGGAGTTTCTAAAATATACAAATGACTATTCTGTATTACTTCAGGAAAAAACTGAAGAAAAAAAGTAATCAACAATAATCTAATATGCATACCATCAACATCTGCATCAGTAGCTATAATTATCCTGTTATATCTTAAATTATCAACACCTTCTTCTATATTTAAGGCTGATTGCAATAAATTAAATTCTTCATTTTCATAAACAATCTTTTTAGTCTTACCAAAACTATTAAGAGGTTTGCCTTTCAAACTAAAAACAGCCTGTGTACTAACATCTCTGACTTTAGTTATAGAACCACTTGCAGAGTCTCCTTCTGTAATAAAGATTGTTGAATCAAATCTATCATTCGATTTAATATCATTGTAATGAACCCTACAATCTCTTAACTTTTTATTATGCAAAGATGCCTTTTTGGCTCTTTCGCGTGCTATTTTTTTAACACCAGCCATAGCTTTTCTTTCTTTTTGACTTAACAAAATCTTCTCTAGCATACTTTCAGCTGTAATCTGATTTTGGTGCAAAAAATCATCTAATTTCTTCTTAACAAAATCATTAACATAAGTTCTGACTGTAGGTAAATCACCTCCCATATGATTAGTGCCTAATTTTGTTTTTGTTTGACCCTCAAAGTCTGGGGAAATAACTTTTATACTTATAGAAGCAACTAAAGATGTTCTAACATCAGAACCTTCAAAGTTTTTATTTTTAAAAAACTCTCTCACTGTCTTGGAAATAGACTCTCGTAAAGCAGCTTGATGAGGACCTCCCATTGTAGTGTACTGACCATTAACAAAAGAATAATATTTATCGCCATACTGTTTGTTAGAATGAGAAAAAGCAACTTCTATATCCTGACCAATTAAATGGATAATGGGATATTTTAAACTAGAATCTAGGTTGTCTTCTAATAAATCTTTCAAACCATTATTAGAAACATATTTTTGAGAATTATAAATTATAGTTAAACCTGGATTTAGATAACAATAATTTTTAATCATTTGTTCTACATACTCATTA
>PALO01000039.1 GCA_002706465.1 Flavobacteriales bacterium | reverse complement strand
TCTATTTTTATCGAAAGACCATTCTTGTCAAGCACTTCCATTTGTTCATAATCTTCTTGAATCCTAACATCATATATATACTTATTATCCCAAGGCATTTTCAAATGAAAACCTTGATCTATGACTTTATCTTTTTGCAAACCTCCCCCAAATCTTTTATAAATTACCGCTTTTTCCCCAGGCATAACATTATAAACCATTTGAGGCAAAATAACTACAATGAAAAAACCAACAATCATGTAAAACATGAATCTTTTCTTGATTTTCGGAACATTAAAAGACTGAAACTCTTCAAAATTTGTCATAATAAATTTATTTTAAACTGTTAAACCTTCTTAAAACCCACTCTATTAAAAGGCATAACAAAATTACAAAGAAAATTAATTTAAAATGTATTAAACCTACATTTTTTTTATTTATAATTTCAGTACTTGGTGGAATAAAAGAATTAATACTATCTTTCAATGAAGACAAATTATCAATTTCTACAAAAAAACCATTATTTTCTATGGAAATAAGCTTAAGTAAATCATGATTAGCTTTAGTATTAACATCTTCTAAAATAAAAGGATGTACTACAAAACCTCCTATATTATACAAAGTATCATCTTCTTCATGTAAACTAACAATGTAATCATAGTAACCTGGCGCAAACTTACCTAAATCTAAATTGTAATAATCTGAAATTCTTGAAAAAGAATAAACAAAACTATCTGACTGACCTTTAATTAATAATTTTAAATTATTATAATTATTTAATTGTAAAAGATCATTATATACTTGCGCTTTAACTAATATATTTTCGTTTTCATAGTAATTAGATTTAAAATTTAATTTTATATCTGATTTATTATTAGAAAAAACCAAAAACTGAAATATATCGTTAATAAAAAAATTAAAAATATCATGAGTGTTTGTTTGATTGTAAAGATACTGCCTCCATCTCCAAAAACCTTCACCTAAAACAAAACCACTTTGATTTTGATTTTTATCTACAAAAAACAACAAGGGATTGTTATTTGATTTTTCTTGAAATAAAATATTAAAATTAGAATTCAAGCCAAAATAATTTTTAGAAGCAAACAAAGGAGGTAATAAATCTAAATAATTGACCAAAACATTGTCTAATTTATATGATTTGAAATCTTTATTTAAATCAAAAGAAACATCTCCTTTATTTGAATGTTTTAAATTATTAGTGTTTATAATTTCTTCTTTTAATAATCCTTTGAAGAACATATGCTTAAAATCAATAAAAGAAGAGCCCATAAAGTACAAACAAGGTTTATTGATGTTATATGATAAATCCAAAGATGAATTGACTTGATAAAATAAAATCAAATCATAAATATTTAAAATATTTTTATCAAGATCATTAACATAAACTACATCTATTTCCACATAAGCGTTATCATAACATGCTTGAGTAATAGAATTAATATCAGGATGTAATAACTCGTATATTAATAATATTTTTTTTCTTTTTTCTATTACATTAATAAATGTTGAATAAATATTATTTGATAAATTATCTTCAATGTTTTTAGACTTAACATCAAAAGTATAATTATTAATTCCAGAATTATTGGCATTAAAATTTAAAGTTATTTTATAAAAATTCTCATCCAAAGGCAATTTAACATTATCTGTTCTGACTAACTCCTTATTATTATACACATCAATAATGATGTTATTATTTTTTATATTATCATAACTTAAAGACAAATCAAAACTAAAATCAGCTCCTAGGTTAATGTTTTTTTTATGTTCAATATCTAAAATCTTAATATCACTATATTCTTTTTTGTCTCCTAATAATATTGTATTAATTGGAAACAAAAAATTAAAATCAATATATTCTGGATTATAGCCAATATTAAAAACACCATCAGAAGCAACAATAATATGAGAAATATTGTCTTTGTGAAAATTATTATCTACAAAATTAAAAATATCACTAATGTTAGTTGATTTGTCAGAATAATCATAAAATAAACTGTCCCTAACTTTTTCACCAAAAGAAAATAATTTTATATCATATTTATTAGAAATATCTGAAATAAAATCATCTATCATCTTTGGATACTCTTGTTTGTGAAAAACAGAATCTTTACCTGATAATAGTGATGCGGAATTATCTTGAAAAAATAAAATTTTAGGTTTCTTATACTCCTTTTCAATTAACTCAACAACAGGATTTAGCAATAAAAATAATACAAGAAAAAGAGCAACGAGCCTAAGAGAAAATAAAAAATATAATATTTTTCTTGAAAATTTAGGATTACTGAAATATTTCCTATACGTATATAATGATATTAATAAAGATATAGAAAACAATAATATAATTAAGAAAGGAGAATCTATATGAAATTTCATAAAATTAAGTCAACATTCCTCCACACACAGGTATAACCTGACCTGTTATATAACTAGATAAGTCTGAAGAAAGAAACAAAACAGTATTAGCTATATCGTTAGTTGTACCTAATCTCTTCAATGGTATTTTTTGCTTCCATTCATCAACATATTTGTCACTTAAAGAATCTGTCATTTCTGTTTCTATAAATCCAGGAGCAACAACATTACATCTTATATTTCTAGACCCAACTTCTAAAGCAATTGACTTAGAAAAACCTATAATACCTGACTTTGATGCAGCATAATTAGACTGACCTGCATTACCCTTCAAACCCACAACAGAACTTATGTTAATTATAGAACCACTTCTGTTTTTCAACATAAAACCTAAAACTGATTTAGTTAAATTGAAAACAGAATTTAAATTTATTTTAATAACATTATTCCAGTCATCTTCCTTCATTCTCAAAATAAGATTATCTCTTGTTATTCCTGCATTATTAATCAAAACATCAATTGAACCAAAATCCTCTAAAACAGAAGAAATCAATTTATTAGCTGAATCAAAATCAGATGCATCAGATTTATAACCTATACATTTAACTCCTTTATCTTTAATATTGGACTCTAGTTTTTTGGCTTCTAATTCAGAAGACAAATAAGTAAAAGCTATGTTAGCTCCTTGTTCAGCTAGTTTATTAGCTATACCGTTTCCAATACCTCTTGAAGCTCCTGTAACTATTATATTTTTACCTTCTAATAATCTCATGAATTAATTACTGATTTCATTTTATCTCCTATTGAAGCAGGCGAATCCACTACATGAATACCACATTCTTTCATTATTTTCATTTTAGCATGAGCTGTATCTTCTTCACCTCCCACTATAGCACCAGCATGACCCATTGTTCTCCCTTTTGGTGCTGTTTGACCAGCAATAAAGCCAACAACAGGTTTTGAAGAATTCTCTTTCAACCAATATGCCGCTTCTGTTTCCATCTGACCCCCTATCTCCCCTATCATAACAATCCCATCAGTATTATCATCATTCATAAACAGCTTCATAATATCTAAAGTAGTTGAACCTATAATAGGATCTCCACCTATACCAACACAAGTTGACTGACCCAAACCAGCATTTGTAAGTTGGTCAACAGCTTCATAAGTCAAAGTCCCTGATCTAGATATAACACCAATATTACCCTTTTTATGAATAAAACCTGGCATAATACCTACTTTAGCCTCTCCAGGAGTAATAATACCTGGACAATTAGGACCTATCAAAACTGATTGTTTTTTCTTTAAATAACTCTTCACAGAAACCATATCTTTAACAGGTATGCCCTCAGTTATACAAACTATAACTTTAATACCAGCATCAGCCGCTTCAAAAATGGCATCAGCCGCAAAAGGTGGTGGAACAAAAATAATTGAAACATCAGCCTCCAAATCATTTACCGCTTGCTCTACGTAATTAAAAACAGGTTTATCTAAATGCGTTTGACCATATTTACCAGGAGTTACTCCTCCTACAACATTAGTACCATACTCAATCATTTGACTGGAATGAAAAGTTCCTTCTTTACCCGTGAAACCTTGCACTATAATTTTAGATTTTTTATTAACTAATATACTCATACGACAACAAAAATATATTTTTTAGATTCTTTAACCCAAAGATTTTCGATATTTTTGAATCATGTTCCAAAATAATAAAAATACAATCTGCGCTATATCTACTCCAACAGGTAAGGGAGCTATAAGTATCATAAGATTAACAGGAAATGACTGTTTAAGAATATGCAATAAAATATTTAACAAAAAAATACATAAAAATAAATCTAACACAATACATAAAAATAAAATACTACATAACAAACAAATAATAGACGAAGTAATGGTTTCTTTTTTTAAGAATCCAAAAAGTTACACTGGAGAGGACATGATTGAAATTTATTGTCATGGTTCTTTATTTATACAAAATAAAATAATGCAAATACTAATAGAAAATGGAATAAATACAGCTAAACCAGGAGAGTTCACAATGAGAGCTTTCCTTAACAATAAATTAAATCTATTAGAATCAGAAGCTGTGTGTGATTTAATAAACTCTGAAAATGAAGCTGCTCATAATATAGCAATGAGACAGTTAAGAGGAGGAGTTTCAAACGAAATAAAAAAACTAAGACAAGAACTTATTGATTTTGTATCATTAATTGAACTAGAAATAGATTTTAGTGAAGAAGATGTTGAGTTTGCAGATAGAAAAAAACTTATTATTCTTTTAGAAAATATAGAATTAAAAATCAATAAATTAATAAAATCTTTTAAATATGGAAATGCAATAAAAGAAGGAATACCAATTGTAATAGCTGGAAAACCAAATGTAGGCAAATCAACTTTATTAAATTGTTTCTTAAATGAAGAGAAAGCAATCATATCATCAATTGCTGGAACAACAAGAGATATTATTGAAGATAAAATAAATATAAATGGATANAATATTAGATTTTTTGACACAGCAGGAATAAGAAAAGCAAAAGGTAAAATAGAAAAAATAGGAATAACAAAAAGTTTAGAGAAAATTAAACAAGCAGAATTAGTAATTTACATGATCGATGTAACATCAAAAAAATCAATAATAGAAGAGGAAATTAAAAACATAAAAAGAAAATATAAAGACAAAAAAATAATAATTGTTGGAAATAAAATAGATTTAAATCAAAATAACAATAATAAATCAAACAATANTATTATTAGTATCTCAGCAAAAAACAAAAAAAACATAGAAGAAATAATTAATAAGATTACAGATTATATAAAATCAAAAAACACAGAACACAATGTTATTATTTCAAACACAAGACATTTCGAATGCCTTTCTCTAGCATCAAATAATATAACTTCAGCAAAACAAGGGATAGAAAACAACCTGTCACAAGATTTAATATCAATAGACATAAGAAGTATATTGTCTAATTTGGGAGAAATAGCTGGAGAAGTATCAAATGAAGATATATTAAGTAATATTTTTTCTAATTTCTGTATCGGAAAGTGATGTTGTTTTCACTTACTACCCTTATTCTTTCTTTAATGATATCTTAAAAAAGAAAAATTATTTAATATTATTTTCTCCAATCAAAACAAAGCATTCCAGAACTAGCCTTAATAGGATTAGAACAACTATCTTTTCTAAAATGAAAACAATTAGAACATGAAGAATCTTTTGTTATAGAAGCCTTGTAAATATGACTATCACAAACATTAGTAATATCAACCTCCTTATTATGTTTTTGACAAACAAAATCTCTAATAAGATTTTCACAATTTAGACAAGTATTTAAATTTTTTAATTCCATATGTTTATTTTACGATAAATATACAATATTTGTTTCAAAAATACTATTATAAATCATTGATTTTCAGTAATTTATAATGATTCTAAATAAAATTTATAATGATTCTAAATAAAATTTATACTAATTCTAAATAAATATGATTTTTATGAACTTTAATAATCAAAAAACATTGCCTGTTTCATATTTATTTTTTGTTTTAAAAAGTAGTATTTGAAAATTAAGATTATATCTCTATCAAAGAGCTACCATTCCATCTATATTTTGTAAAAGAAATATCTCTTTTACCCATATAATAATATTCATAAACAACAATAATAGTGTTAGGACTACCTCTTTCATCATCTGGATATATTATATATGTCTCTTCCCACTCATCTGAATAACCACTACCTCCCACATCAGAAATAAAGTGAAGCTTACCATCAGAAACTAAATAAATCATACCATGATTAGCACCATCACACTTTTCCTCAAAAATACTAACTGACAATATATCATCAATATTCTTCAAACCTTTATTACCTATAGATCTCAAAGACCAATCACTATCAGTAAATGAAATATTTTCCTGAGTAAGTATCTTATCTAATTGCTTATTNTCCTTAGAAACTCTAATTTGAAAAGTTCCAGAATTGCCAAATTCATGTTTATAGTCTACAGAATGTACACCAAAATGATAATTATATCCTTTTCTTGATTCATTTGAAGCGTCAGAAGTAATATAAGATATCATNCCACCCCAAACATAACCGACATTTTTGTTTTTAAAATCACCAAAACTTACTTTATACCAATGAGATTCAAAATCTTTTAAAGTTAAAGTGTAGTCAGTTTTCTCTAAAACACGAACACAAGAACCTATAGGTAATTTAGATACAATTTTACCTTTTGTAGAAGGTATATCTCTTATATTAACGTCATCTCCTATTAGATAACGACAAATATTCTCATCAGTAGCAAAATCATNATAATTAGATTGCGATTTTAAAAAATCACTAAAAAAGAAAAAAACAAAAAAGAAAATTATATTTTTTATCATTTTATTAAAATTAAAATAATTTTAAAATCGTAAATTAGAAAATAAAATAGTTTTTATCAAACATAAACAATAAATTATATGAAAAAGTTAACCCTTATTTTTCTCTTATTAAACACTTTTATTTCATTTTCACAACCTAATATAGATCTTGTGACTTATGCAACAGGATTCACTTTACCTGTAGATATAGTTAATGCTGGAGATGACAGATTGTTTGTAGTTGAACAGGACGGAACAATCAAAATAATAGATGGAACAGGTAATGTAATAAGTAGCAATTTTTTAGATATAAAATCTAAAGTTTCTTCACCTGCAGATAATTTACCTGGATATGATGCCGAACTAGGCTTACTGGGACTAGCATTTCATCCTGATTTTCAAAACAACGGATACTTTTTTGTCAACTATACAGATAATAACCAAAACACAGTTATTTCAAGATTCACAGCAAATAATCCTAGCTCAAATACAGCAGACCCTAATAGCGAATTAATAATACTAACAGCTTCTCAACCTCATTGGAATCATAATGGAGGTGCACTAAGATTTGGGCCCGACGGATATTTATATATTGGTATTGGTGATGGTGGTAGTGGAGGAGACCCTTATGGGAATGGACAAAATACTTTAACTTTTTTAGGGAAAATACTTAGGATAGACATTGACAATGGATCTCCTTATTCTTCTCCTAGTGATAATCCTTTTGTGAGCAGCGGNGGAAACACTCTTGATGAAATATGGGCTATTGGATTAAGAAATCCTTGGAAATTTAATTTTGATAAAACAACAGGTGATTTATGGATTGGAGACGTAGGACAAAACGCATGGGAAGAAATTGACTTTCAACCAAGCACAAGTTCAGGAGGAGAAAATTANGGATGGGATTGTTATGAAGGCTTTTCAAACTTTTCTTCTTCGTCACAACCATGTAATTTAAATTATGTAGACCCAATACATGTTTATCAAAATACTGGATCTAGTGGAGACTGCTCTGTAACAGGAGGACATGTATATAGAGGTAGTAGTTATCCAAACATGACAGGACATTATATTTTTACAGATTATTGTAGTGGAAAATTCTGGACTTTATATGACAACAATGGAAGCTGGGATGTTACTTACCAACCAACTTTTCAAGGNTATTACAGTTCTTTTGGAGAATCAACAAGTGGAGAGATTTTTACTTGTAGATTATATGCAGGTATAGTTTATAGAGTTATTGACACATCTCCAACTAATATAATGGATGAAAAAATAAACAAATCATACATATACCCTAATCCTACTTTTGACTATTGCAATGTTTTTTTTAATTCACAGANTACAAAATCAGAAATTAAATTTTACGACAATAGAGGNAATAATGTAAAAAACCAAAAAATAAACACAGACAGAACAAACGTGAAAATAGATATTTCTGAATTAAAAAGTGGATCTTATGTAGTTCAAGTTTTGAATCAAAATAACATTGAACATCATAATCTTTTAATAACAAAATAATGTCTTATTCTCCACTAGCAAATCGTGTTAGGCCAAATACATTAAAAGATTTTTATGGACAAAAACACCTAATAGGAGAAGGTAAACCTTTTCAAAAAATATTAGTAAATAATCATTTGCCATCGATAATAATGTGGGGCCCTCCAGGAGTAGGAAAAACAACTTTAACAACTCTTATTTGTAAAAATTTAAATAGAGATTTTTTTAAAGTAAACGCAACAGAATCTGGAGTTAAAGAAATAAGAGAGATTATTAAAAAAACTAAAAAAAATAATTTACTTGAAAATCCTGTTTTATTTATAGACGAGATACATAGGTTCAACAAAACACAACAAGACACTTTATTAGAATCTGTAGAAAAAGGATTTATAACTCTAATAGGAGCCACAACAGAAAACCCTTCATTTGAAATAACATCTCCCTTGCTTTCTAGATGTCAGATATATAAATTAAAAAAACTAGACAGTCAAGATTTAACTAGTATTATAAATCAGTCTATACAAAATGATGTTATTTTAAAAAAAATTAAAATCAAAATTAAAGAATATGAATCTTTAATAAAATACTCTAACGGAGATGCAAGAAGAATTCTAAATTATTTAGAGCTAATAGTAAAATCAGAGAACAAAAAGTCAATAATAATAGATAATCAAATAACTGAAAAAATACTAGGTAATATAAATATAGAATATGACAAAAAAGGAAACCTGCATTATGACAGTATATCAGCTTTTATAAAATCTATAAGAGGCAGTGACCCTAATGCTGCAGTATATTGGTTAGCAAGAATGATTGAAGGAGGAGAAGACATCAAATTTATAGCTAGAAGAATGATTATATTAGCTTCAGAAGACATAGGGAATGCTAATCCTAACGCATTGCTGCTAGCAAATAATTGTTTTCAGGCAATAAATAACATAGGTATGCCTGAAAGCAGAATTATAATGGCACAGACTGCTATTTATTTATCTTGTTCTGAAAAAAGNAATTCAGCGTATAAAGCTATAAATGAAGCACAAAAAGAAGTTCAAAAAACAGGTAACCTAGAAGTTCCAATAAAGCTAACAAATCAAGGCNAAAGTAAAAAACAAGATAAAAAAAACATATATGAATACCCACATGATTTTAACAAAAACTTCATCAAACAAGAATATATGCCTGACAAAATCAAAGGAAAAACATTTTATCACCCAGGGACAAATAATCATGAAATAAAAAATAAAGTGTTACTTAAAAAATTATGGGAAAACAAATATGATTATTAAATTTAATAATATGAGACTCGCTATAACAATAATAATAACTCTAATTATTTTTTCATCATGTCAACATGATTTAGAAAAACCTTCATGGGAAATAGATGTCACATCTCCTCTTATACATACAAAAATCGATATAAATAACATTTTAATAGATTCAAATATAAGCATAGGAAACAAACCTGATTCATCTATTATATTAATTTATAACTACCCTATTAGTAAAATAGAGTTAGAAGAAGAATTAAGAATAGAAGAACAGTTTTATTATAAAAGCAAGTTAGACTCATTAAATCTTGTTGACGTTTCTACTTCATATAAAATGACCTTAAATGAATTATTCGCATCACAAGGATGGCCTTGTCTAAATGGTTTAACAATACCCATACCTCCTATAAATAACATAGCAGGTGACACAGTAAGTGTAAACGCAAACGAATATTTTGAAACAATGGATCTAATATCAGGAATCATAGAAGTAAAAATATATAACGGGCTACCTTTTGACATTACTGATGTTAATTTAATTTTAAGAAACGTAGTAAATAATAATATCATTATATCAACTACATTCCCAATAATACCTAGCTACACAACCGAATCAAACACAATACAAATAAGCAACATGCTAATAGACGCAAATATGATTGCAGAAATACAAAACATAAATATACCTGGTACAGGTTTAGACTCTGTTGTTATCAACTGTGCAGATTCATTAGTTGCAACTTTAATTGTTAAAGATTTAGTTGCAAGTGAAGCAACAGCTTATTGGTCTGAACAAGACATTTTCACAAGCTTTTCTGAACAGTTTTTTAATATACAACCTGCTGAATTAACAGAATTCAAAATTAAATCAGGATGGATGAACATAAACGCTACAAGTACTCTAGAGGACACCATGACACTAGAGTACAACATACCTAGCTTCACTAACAATAATATACCATTTGCTTCAAGTTTATCATTAAATCCTGCAACAAACGGTAATTTATCTATACTATCAAGATATTTTGACTTAAGTAATCATATTCTAGATTTAACTGGAGAAAAAAATAGAAAAAATGGAGACACTATAAATACAATATATACAGAGCTAACAGGAAAAATAGACTCTACTGGCGAATTAGTAACATTAAATCTAGAAGACAGTATAACTTCTACTTTAAGCTTAAATATTATACCTGAATACTTTAAAGGTTTCCTAGGAACAGACACTTTTAATTTTGGGCCTGAAGAAGAAACAGTTGATTTATTTAGTAGTATCATTTCAGGTTCTTTTGCACTTAATAATTCTACGTTAAAATTAAATATCAATAATTACATAGGAGCTGAAGTAGAGGTGATAATAAATGAAATAACTGCCATTAATTCAGAAAACAACATAACAAAAACACTACAAGGCAAAATAGTAAATTCAAATATATTCATAGACAATGCAACAGAATCAAATAACATAATCACACCTAACAATTCTGATATAACAATAGATGACAAATCATCTAACTTAAAAGAATTAATTGAAATTATGCCTGATAAATTCATAGCTTCAGTTACGATAATAACAAATCCTAGTGGGAATAAAAAAGAAGGCTTCTTGTATTATGACCAAACAGTTGATTTAAATATCACATACGAACTGCCATTAAGTTTTATTTCTGATGAATTAACTCTTTCCAATACATCTGAAATAAACTTTGACAACAACATTGAAGATGGTAATTTTAAACTAATTATTCAAAATTCTTTCCCAATTGAAGCAAATATTAAATTATACCTAATAGATAAAGGAGGATTTATATTTGACTCTTTACTAACTCAAGAAACTGTTAAAGCTGGAATAATAAATAATAATGGAATTGTAACAAGTCCGACAGAAACTATTATTAATATTTATAGAGAAAATATCAATAACTTCAATAATGCTAAAAACATAATGACTGTTGTTAGTTTCACTACACTACCTTCACAAAATAAAATTAAAATATAT
>PALO01000038.1 GCA_002706465.1 Flavobacteriales bacterium | reverse complement strand
AAGCGTGTCAAACTATTGGAAATACTATATAGGGCAAACAGAAGGTATTAAAAAAAACAAAGTATACGAAAAGAAAATAAAAATAGAAGAACAATTTCTTGATTGGTGTAACGAACAAGACTCTTTATTGAAAAAATACGGACACGTGTTAATGAATATATCTGATTGTTATAATAGAAATGAAAAAATAAATTTATACAGAGTTTATTTATCAGAAGCTGTTTTCTCTGGACCAAAAACATTTAGAACAGCCTATAGTTTAAACAGAATTATGAATTTATATGAAGGTAAAAAGGTGTCAAAAGAAGAATTAAAAATCAAACTAAATGAAATATATATTAAGTCTTTTGATGAATTTAATTATGATATTGATTTGACTTTATTTATAGAACTCATGACAATGTACAAAGGTGATTTAAAAAATATAGAGAAGCCTGATATTTTTAGTTTAGTGGAAAAAAGACATCAAGATAACTGGTATAAATTTGGACAAACAAGTTATAAAAAATCATTTCTGTCTAATAAAGAAAAATTTTTAAGTTTTGTGAAACAACCTTCTTTGTTAAAATTCAAACAAGACCCTTTAATTAAAACATTTAATTCAATATATGATTTTTATGTTGACAACATGTATGATGAAAGACAAAAAATAAGAAAAGAATTAAAAGAATATAAAAAATTATATGTAGAAGGAATAATGGAAATGCAAAAAAATAAAAATTTTTATCCTGATGCAAATTCTACTATGAGAATAAGTTATGGTACTATAAAAAAATATAAAGGAGATGACGCAATAGAATATAATCACTACACAACACAAAATGGTATCTTAGAAAAATCTAGTTTTTCTGATAAAGATTTTTTTGTTTCTGATAAGCTAACAAAATTACTAGAAAAAAAAGATTTTGAAAAATATGCTGACAAAAACGGTGATTTAGTGATTAATTTTATATCAACCAACGATATAACTGGTGGCAACTCTGGTAGTCCTGTTTTAAATAAAAACGGTGATCTTATAGGGCTTGCTTTTGATGGTAATTGGGAAGGGATGAGTTCTGATATAAGTTATGAAATTAATTCTCAAAGGACTATATCTGTAGACATAAGATATATTTTATTTGTAATAGACAAAATAGGTGAGGCTGATAATTTGATTAAAGAAATGGTTATAAAAAACTAATACGCTCTTTTTTTCTTGCCTTCTATATAATTAACAAAAGAATTATTCACCACTCTATTACCTCCTACTGTTGGATAATTGCCTGTAAAATACCAATCACCTTTGTGATTTGGGCAAGATTTGTGTAAATTTTTAATTGTTTGATAAATAATCTTTAGTTTAGATTTCATGTTTTCAGGCATTATGATTTCAGCTATTTTATTTGATATTTCTTTTGATGTAAAAGAAGAATATATTTTTTTAACATGATTTTCACTTTTATCTTTTTTACATAATTCGTAAACTTCTTTAATTAAGTCTTGTTTACCTTGTTCTTTTAACAAAGATATAGCTGCTTGAAAAGCAACAAATTCACCCATTTTAGCCATGTCTATTCCATAGCAGTCTGGGTATCTTATTTGAGGGGCAGAAGAAACAATAATTATTTTTTTAGGATCTAGCCTGTCTAGTATTCTTAAAATACTGTGTTTTAATGTTGTTCCTCTAACTATACTGTCATCAAGCATAACCAAAGTGTCTTTTTTGCGAATAACACCGTAAGTTATGTCGTATACATGCCCCACTAAATCTTGTCTGTCGTTGTCTGAAGTTATAAATGTTCTTAATTTTGCGTCTTTTATCGCTATTTTTTCCACTCTTGGATAAGAAAAAATCAAATCTTTTATTTGATTTTCTGTAAGTTTTTTATCTTTTAATTTAGATAATTTTATTTTATCTATTTCTTGCTGAACTCCTTTAACTAAGCCATAAAAAGCCACTTCTGCTGTGTTTGGTATAAAAGAAAACACGGTGTTTTTAACATCATAGTTTACGTCTTCTAGAACATCTAAAGCTAGATTTTTACCAAGCATGGTTCTTTCTTTGTAAATTTCTGAATCATTTCCTCTTGAAAAATAAATTCTTTCAAAAGAACAAGATTTTTGAATTTGTGGCTTTAAAATCTTTTTAAAACTCACTTTACCGTTTTTCTTTATTAATATAGCCTGTCCTCTTTGTAATTCCTGTACTTCTTTTGATTTTAAATTAAAAGTAGTTTGTATGACAGGTCTTTCTGAAGCAACGACAACAACCTCTTCATCTTGATAAAAATAAACGGGCCTTATCCCTGCTGGGTCTCTTACAATAAAAGAATCTCCATGGCCAACTACTCCTGAAAGCACATAACCTCCATCTAAATGCTTTAAAGATTTTTTTAAAACCCTTTCTAATTCTAAATTGTCTGATATAATTTTTGTTATTTGTTTTTTTGTCTTACTAGATTTGTGTTTGTAATAAATCCTGTCGTTTTCTTCATCTAAAAAATGACCTATTTTTTCTAATAAAGTAATTGTGTCTCCTCTTTTTTTTGGATGTTGTCCCAAATTAATTAATTGTCTAAAAAGGTCTTCTGAGTTTGTTAAATTAAAATTACCCGCTAAAACTAAGTTTCTTGTTTTCCAGTTGTTTTGTCGCACAAAAGGATGACATTCGTCTATACTATTCTTACCAAAAGTACCATACCTTAAATGACCTAAAAATATATCACCTGTAAAATCAACATTGTTTTTTCTCCAACTTAAACTGTTGTTTTTTTTAATTTTTTTCTGTTTGTTCATTGTAGAATAAATAGAACTAAATATGTCTTCTATTGGTTTTGATGAATTTGATCTCTCTCTGCTTATATACTTTAAACCTGGCGCAACATCTGTTTTAACGCTAACTAATCCTGCTCCGTCTTGCCCTCTGTTTCTTTGCTTTTGCATTAAAAGAAACATTTTGTTTAAACCATAATTTAGTGTTCCGTATTTTTTAAGATAATAATCTGGTGGTTTTAACAACCTTAAATAAGCTATGCCACATTCATGTTTTATGTTTTCGCTCATAACTTAGACATATCTTTTATCAACTGCCATAACTTCTCCCGTTTTAGGACATGTTCTTAATTTTTCATCTGTATAAAATCTTTTAAAAACAGGAATAAAATCTGTTTCTATATTTGTTAAATGAAAATATTCTTCATACAATAATTCATTTGCGGTATCGGAAAACCACATTAAACCATCTTTGTCCTTTTTGTTTCTTTTTCTTTCTATTACTAAACCCATTGACCCTTCTGATCTTACTGGAGAATGAGGTATTTTTGGAGGTAAAAGAAACATTTCACCCTCTTTAATTTGGACTTCTACCATTTTACCATTTTGTTGAGTCTTAACTACAATGTCTCCTTCTATTTGATAAAATAACTCCTCCGTCTCATTATAGTGATAATCTTTTCTTGCGTTAGGACCCGCAACTATCATTACAATAAAATCCTCTGCTTCTATGTATAAATTTTTATTACCAACAGGAGGTTTTAGTAGGTGTCTGTTTTCCTCTATCCATTTACTTAAATTAAATGGTTTTTTTATATTCATATTTGGTGATTTTGATTAATAGCAATTTACACAAAATTAAGTATCTTTGAAAGTAATGAACAATTCCCTTTTAAATAATTATGCTATAGTATGCGGAAGCACTCAAGGTATAGGTCTTTGCATTGCTCAAAATCTAGCTAAAAAAGGATTTAATTTAATTTTAGTATCAAGAAATAAAAAAAAACTAAAACAAATAATATCTTCATTGCCAAAAACAAACAAAGAACACCTTTTTGTTGCATGTGATTTTAATAATCCTGATGACTTAAAAGAAAAAGTTTCTTCTTTGATAAAGAAACACAAAGTTACAATTCTAATTAATAATACAGGTGGACCAAGTTCTGGTTCTATTTTAGAATCACAAAAAGAAGATTTTATTTCTGCTTTTAAAATGCATGTGATTTGTAGTCAAGTTTTAACAAAACTAGTTGTGCCTGAAATGAAAAAAATTAAATTTGGACGTATTATAAACATAATATCTACATCTGTAAAAGCACCTATACAAAACCTAGGGGTGTCTAATACTATTCGTGGAGCTGTTGCTAACTGGAGCAAAACTCTTTCAAATGAATTAGGAGAATATTCTATAACTGTAAATAATATTTTACCCGGATACACCAACACAAAAAGGCTTGAAAGTTTAATACAAAAAAAATCTGAATTATCTGGTAAAAGTGCTAATGTGGTTAAACAACAAATGATAAATAGTGTTCCTGTAAAAAGATTTGGAGAGCCTGAAGAAGTAGCTCATCTAGTTTCTTTTTTAATTTCATCTAAAGCTAGTTACATCAATGGAACTAATATTGTAATTGATGGTGGAAGAACCGCTTCTTTATAAAATGAAAAAAATAAAAAACTACATAGACGGAAAACTAGTTAGCCCTTTTGAAAATTCCTATATAAAAAACTACGAACCAAGAACAGGAAAAGTTTATTCTTTGATTCCTGAAAGTAAAAACAAAGATGTTGAAAATGCTATAAAAGCTGCAAAAAAAGCTTTTGTAAAATGGAAAAACACAACTAAAGAAAAAAGAGCTGAGTTTTTAATTGCAATAGCTAATGAAATAGAAAAACAAAAAGAAAAATTTATAAAAGCTGAAAGCCGTGACAATGGCAAACCTGAATGGTTAGCTGCGAAAGTAGATATTCCTAGAGCTTCTCAAAATTTAAAATTTTTTGCTTCAGCTATTTTAAATTATGAATCTAAATTTCATGAAATGGACAACAGCGCAATTAATTATACTTTGAAACAACCTGTAGGTGTTGCTGGTTGTATTTCTCCATGGAATTTACCTCTTTACTTGTTTACTTGGAAGATTGCTCCTGCTTTAATAACTGGAAATACAGTTGTAGCAAAACCATCAGAAATAACACCCATGACGGCTTATATGTTCAGTGAATTATGTATTAAAGTTGGTCTACCGAAAGGGGTGCTAAATATTGTTCATGGTTATGGTGAAGTAGTTGGAGAATACTTAACAAAACACGTTGATGTTCCTATTATCTCGTTTACTGGTGGAACTGAAACTGGAAAAAAAATAGCAAATAACACCAGTAAAATGTTTAAAAAAGTTTCTCTTGAGCTAGGAGGTAAAAACCCTAATATAATATTTGATGATTGTGATTTAAACTTAGCTTTAGATTACACAATAAAAGCAAGCTTCACAAATCAAGGTCAAATTTGTTTATGTGGTTCAAGAATATTTATACAAAAAAAAATATATAACCAATTTAAAAAAAATCTTATTAAAAAAACTTCTGCTTTAAAAGTAGGTGACCCAAAAAACAAAAAAAATTTTTTAGGAGCTGTTGTTAGCAAAGATCACATGAATAAGATACTTGAAAAAATAAATTTAGCTAAAAAAGAAGGAGGAAAAATACTAACAGGGGGTAAAAGAAAAATAATCAAAGGGGAATTAAAAGAAGGATACTATATAGAGCCAACAATAATTGAAAATTTAAAAAATGATTCTTTTATAAACCAAGAAGAGGTTTTTGGACCTGTTGTTTGCATAATACCTTTCGAAAATGAAAAAGATGTAATCAAATTAGCCAACGACACAAAGTATGGTTTGTCTTCTAGCATCTTCACAAAAGACATTGACAAAGCGCATAGAGTTTCTAGAGAAATTAACAGCGGAATTGTTTGGATAAATAGTTGGATGATAAGAGACTTAAGAATTCCTTTCGGAGGAATGAAGCAATCTGGAGTGGGAAGAGAGGGTGGTTTTAAATCTTTAGATTTTTTTACAGAAACAAAAAACGTGTGTATTAAAATAAATTAACTGTTATTTATCCTAAAGACACATCTAAAATCATCATTACGATAAATCCTAATATAAGACCCATTGCAGCTAAATCATTGTTGCCTCCTTTTTGACTCTCTGGAACAACTTCTTCTACAACTATAAATATCATTGCTCCAGCNGCAAAAGCTAAAGCGTAAGGCAATATAGGATATACTGACATCACTATTGCTGCTCCAATTACTGCAAATATAGGTTCAACTATAGCTGAAAGTTGTCCCCATTGCCAAGATTTAAATTTACTTACACCTTGTCTTCTTAAGGGCATAGANACAGCAAAACCCTCTGGCGCGTTTTGTATTCCTATCCCTACAGCAAGAGCTATTGCTCCACCTAGCTCTATGCCTATATCCATTCCATGAGCCAGAGCCCCAAAAGCAACTCCAACAGCAAGACCCTCGGGTATGTTATGTAAAGCTATGGCTAAAACTAATAGCTCGGTTTTTTTTAAATTTGTTTTAGGGCCTTCAGCGTTAATGGTTTTTTCAAATAAGTGCAAATGAGGTATTTTTTTATCTAAAAAAAACAAAAACAAAGCTCCAAGCAAAAAACCAAAAGATGGAGGAAACCATTTTGGTAAATTTGTTATCCCTAANCTTTGCTGTATTTCAACTGCATCTATAGATGGAGCCAATAAAGACCAAAAGCTTGCAGCTATCATTACACCACCAGTGAAACCCAAACAAAAATCTAAAACTTTTTGATTTGATTTTTTAAACAAAAAAACCAAAGAAGCGCCTATTGATGTTAAAAGCCATGTAAATAGACCTCCTAACAAAGCCTGTATAACTGGATGCAAATCAGCAAATCCTGTTTGTTTAATAAATTCTATAAATCCGTTTTCCATATATTAAAAATTAAATTGAAAACCTATAGAAGGCAACACTCTACCTACTATATTATCTATATANTCTGGAACAAAGTTTTGGTTTTCATCAACTAAAGGTTCGTTGTTCTCGTCAACTGCTATACTAAGATAAGGAGGAGCTTCTGTTTGAAAATTATATAAATTTTGCACATCTAAATATATATTAAATCTTGAATTTTTAAAATAAAAAACTTTATCTATTCTAAAATCTAATTGATGTATGCTTGGAAGTCTTTCTGTGTTTAACAAATCATAGTTTAGTATTCCTTGTTGATAGTTTGCCCANATATTTGGATTCATTGAATTAGATAAATCATAAGGTGTATAAGGTGCTCCACCTAAAAACCTCCATTTAAAACCTATTTCCCAGTTTTTTTTAAACTTTTTNCCAAAATTTAAATTAAAAATATGTCTGTTATCCCAATTTGTAGAAATATAATCTAATCTTTTGTCCTGAACTTGACTATATACTAGTGTGTAATTTGCTATACCGTAAAACCCCTTGAACAATTTTTGTTGAAAAACTAACTCTAAACCATAACTTCTGCCTTTAGAGTTTGACACAGCTGGCTCGTTACCAACTACTCCGAAGTCAGCACCAAAAGTTGCTAAAGAAATAGAATCTCTTAACAAAAAAGGATATTGAGAGTATCTTTTATAAAAAAACTCTAACGATGTTTTGTTATTTGTTTGCGTATTAAAATCTATTCCAGAAACATAATGAACAGACTTCATGTATGTTATATTGTTACTTCTATTTACAAATTCTCCATTTTCTTTATAACCTAACACAGTTAGTGGTGGTAGCTGATAATATGAACCAGTATTTAAATTTATGTTTATATACTCGGATATAGGTATAGATGAAGAAAATCTATATGACATTTGTTTTATTAAGTTTTTAGTTGAGTTGGAGTAATTTGAACCTGTGAATTTATTTCCAAAAGAAAAACTTATATTTTTGTCAGTAAATATATTATATGGTATCTCTGAAGAATATTGTGTAAAAAAATTATACTCTAAAAAATTAATATTTGAATCATAATTAACAAAAACTGGCTCAGCGTCTACATAAATCTGATTTTGTGTTTTTGTGTCATAAATTATATTATAAACAGAGAAACCTGAAATGATTTTTGCGTTCTTTGTTCTTCTTATGTTTTCTGTCTTAAGTGTATTATATATTTCGTTTGATTTATAATCTATGATTTTTGTGTTTTCTTCGTCATTTTGGTAATATTTTTCTGCAACATTATTTAAATGTGATCTGCTTAAAATAATATTTGTAAAATTATTCTTTTTNAAAAAAGTGTATTTTGCTCCTACAGTATAACTCCATTGTTCGTTTACCGGCAAAAACCCTAATTGATATCTCTGTAATTTTGTTTCATTTGCGTCTTTATTTAATTCAAATTGATCTAATGTTCCCAGCCCTATTANCGTTAAATAATTTTTTTTAATATTAATTTTTGTTTTAAATTGAAAATCATTATAAGTAGGTAAAAAAGGCAGACCTATGCTTTTAAATAAGTATTGTAAATAAGATCTTCTAAAAGATGCTATGAAAGTGTTTTTTTTAAAAAAAGGCCCTTCTAATGTTAACGCTGCCTCACTAGAACCTAGTGACAAATCAAATAACAACTTCTCTTTATTTCCATCTTTTAAATTTAAAACCATAACTGAGCTCAAAGCGTTTTCAGAGTTAACAGGAAAAGCAGAAGTATAAAAATCTACATTATTTATAAAGTTGATATTTAATAAACCTACAGGTCCTCCTGTAGATCCCTGAGTGGAAAAATGATTTATTGATGGTATAGGAATTCCGTCTAAAATAAACTTGTTTTCATTTGGGGCTCCTCCTCTTATTATTAAGTCATTTCTATAAACTCTTATGTCAGAGGAAACTCCAGGCAAAGACTGTATTACTTTTGAGATATCTCTATTACCACCTGGATTTCTTTTTATCTCGTTNACTCCTATTTTTAATAAAGACAAAGGGCTTTCTATNTTTTTTTCAAAAGAATTGGCAGAAACTTTTACTTCTTTTATNTTTTTATTTGAAGGTTCTAGTTCTATTGTAAGATAATTGTTTATAAGATTGTTTGTTTCTATTTCATATAAAATTTGTGTTTTGTANCCTATGAAGCTTATCTCTAAATTATATAGTCCCGGAGATAATTCTTTAAAAATAAATTCTCCTTTTTTATTTGTGTTTGTCCCATATTTTGTTTGCTGTAAAAACACATTTGCATAAGGAAGTGGGTTGTTTGTGTATTTATCATAAACTACTCCTTGGATTCCACTTTGTGAAAAAAGAGTAGTTTTTACAAAAAAACATAATAACAAATAAAAAAAATTTTTTATCATATTGATATAAAAAAGCAAATGTACATATATATTTGTGTATGAAAAAAGTTTATGTAAATTCTAACAAAGCTGCTGAGCCTGTGGGCAACTATCCGCACGCCATTAAAATAAATAACTTTATTTTTTTGTCTGGAATAGGTCCTAGAAAAAAAAATAGCAAAAAAATACCTGGAGTTGANTTAAATGAATCAGGCTCTATTGTTTCTTATAACATAAAAGAACAATGTATTGCTGTTTTTGATAATATAAAATACATACTTGAAGAAGCCGGAGCGTCTTTTGAAAATATTATAGACGTAAGTGTTTTTTTAACAGATATGAAAAAAGATTTTAAAGTTTTTAATAAAGTATATAATGAGTATTTTAAAGAATTAACTCCTACCAGAACAACTGTAGAGGTTGTTTCTCTACCTACACCTATAGCTGTTGAGCTTAAAATAATAGCCTTTTTAGATGAAAAATAAATACACTGAATATAAAAATTTTGAATTACCTGAAATTGAAAAAGAAATAATTTCTTTTTGGGAAAAACAATCTGTTTTCGAANAAACNGTGTCAAACAAAAAAGAAAAATTTATTTTTTATGAAGGTCCTCCTTCCGCAAATGGCACGCCGGGAATACACCACGTTATGGCTAGAACTATAAAAGATTTATTTTGTCGTTTTTGGTCTATGAAGGGNTTTTCTGTTGACAGAAAAGCTGGTTGGGATACTCATGGATTGCCTGTAGAGTTAAGCGTTGAAAAAAAACTCAACATAACAAAAGAAGATATAGGTGATAAAATTTCTATAGAAAAATACAACCAAGAATGCAGAAAAGATGTTATGAGGTACAAAAAGGAATGGGAAANTTTAACTAAAAAAATGGGCTATTGGGTTAATATGAAGAACCCGTATATAACTTACGAAAACAAATATATAGAAACTGTTTGGTGGTTGTTGAAAAAATTATTTGAAAAAAAACTTTTATATAAAGGATATACTGTTCAACCTTTTTCTCCTTGCGCCGGAACGGGTCTTAGCACACATGAATTAAATCAACCTGGTTGTTATAAAAATGTAAAAGACACATCCGTTACTGCTCAATTTGAAATAATAAAAGATAAAAACTCTGAATTTATCTTTAACAATAATAATGTTTACTTTATTGCTTGGACAACAACCCCATGGACCCTACCTTCAAACACAGCTCTTGCTTTAGGTAAAAAAATAAATTATGTGAAAATTAAAACACAAAACCCTTATTCAAAAGAAACAGTAGAGGTTATTATGGCGAGGGATTTGATAGATAATTATTTTTCAAATAAATCTGAATACAAAATAATGCAAACCTATTTAGGCCATGAGCTGTTAAACTTAAAATACAAACAATTGATGCCTTATGCTAAACCTAAAAAAGGTGANGCTTTTAAAACAATTCATGGTGATTTTGTTTCAACAGAAAGTGGCACAGGAATAGTGCATGTTGCTCCTAGTTTTGGTTCAGATGATATGATTATAGCTAAAAAAAACAATATAGGTTCTTTAACTTTGGTGGACAAATATGGTCGATTCACAAAAGAAGTTGTTGATTTCGAAAATGAATATGTAAAAAAAGAATATGATTCAAAACAAACAGAATCTGTTGATGTAAGGATAGCTGTTAAGCTTAAAAAAGAAAAAAAAGCTTTTAAAATAGAAAAATATGAACACTCCTATCCCCATTGTTGGAGAACCGATAAACCGATATTATATTATCCTTTAGACAGTTGGTTTNTTAAAACAACTGCTGTCAAAGAAAAACTAATAAAACTAAACGAAAAAATAAACTGGCATCCTAAGTCTACAGGTGAAGGTCGTTTTAAAAATTGGCTTCAAAATCTTGTAGACTGGAATCTTTCTCGTTCTCGTTTTTGGGGTACTCCATTACCTATTTGGATGTCTGAAAACAAAAAAGAAACAAAATGTATAGGCTCAATTGAAGAACTGAAAAAAGAAATTGAAAAATCTATAAAAACAGGTTTTATGAAAAAAAACCCTCTTGTTGATTTTAAACCAAATGATTTCTCTAAAGAAAATTATAATATTTTTGACCTTCACAAACCTTTTGTAGATAACATTATTTTAGTTTCCGAAAAAGGAGAAAAAATGTTTAGAGAGCAAGATCTTATTGACGTATGGTTTGATTCCGGAGCAATGCCTTTTGCCCAACATCATTATCCTTTTGAAAATCAAAAAGAATTTAATACAAATTTTCCTGCTGATTTTATAGCAGAAGGTGTTGACCAAACAAGAGGATGGTTCTTTACTTTACATGTTATAAGCTCTATGTTGTTTGATTCAATTGCATATAAAAATGTTTTGTCAAATGGATTAGTGTTAGATAAAAATGGAAACAAAATGTCTAAAAGACTTAACAACGCTGTAGACCCATTTGATACTCTTGCGGATCACGGAGCTGACGCAACAAGATGGTACATGATTTCTAATTCTCCNCCTTGGGATAATATAAAGTTTGATGAAGAAGGAATAAAAGAAACTAAAAGAAAATTTTTTGGCACGCTTTACAATACTTATTCTTTTTTTGCTTTATATGCAAATATTGATAATTACAAATTTGAAAATAATTTGAATAGTTTTAAATCATTTAACATACTTGACAAATGGATTATTTCTCGTTTAAACTCATTAATCAAAACATGTGAAAACAATTACAAATCATATAACCCTACTCCTATAACTAGAGATATACAAAACTTTGTTGTTAACGATTTAAGCAACTGGTATGTGCGTTTATCTAGAAGAAGATTTTGGAAAGGGGAGTTGACAGATGATAAAAAAAATGCTTATTTTTCTATTATTTATTGTTTAGAAAATGTTGCTAAACTTGCTGCCCCTATTGCCCCTTTTTTTATGGACAAATTATATCAAGACGTGACTCAAAACAATACTTCCGTTCATTGTTCAAAGTTTCCTGACCACAATGATAGTTTTATAATCAAAGAGCTTGAGGAGGAAATGNATTTAGCTCAAAAAATATGTTCTCTTACGCTTGCTTTAAGAAAAAAAGAAAAAATTAGAGTTAGACAGCCTTTAAAAAAAATAACTATTCCTGTTTTAAATGAAGACCAGAAAAACAAAATAATAAATGTAAAAGACTTAATTCTTTCTGAAACAAATATCAAAAACATTGAATTTGTTGAAGATGATTCTAAAATATTTCACAAAAAAATATTTCCNAATTATAAAATACTGGGTCCAAAAATAGGTGAAAACATAAAAGAAGTAGCCACGTGTTTATCTAATTTGAAA
The DNA here is from genome assembly GCA_002706465.1 of Flavobacteriales bacterium. Lineage (GTDB taxonomy): Bacteria > Bacteroidota > Bacteroidia > Flavobacteriales > SAT41. The sequence goes on along the minus strand of PALO01000038.1, from coordinate 20,138 downwards.
TCATCAGAAATAAGTGAATTTGAAAAATCTGGTGAGATTAATTTTAAGATAAAAGAAAAAAACTATAAAATTAAAATTGATGAAACAGAAATTAAAACAAAAGCTGTTCAAGGTTTTTCTGTTATGTCTAATAATGAAACAACTGTTGCTCTTGATATAGAAATAAATAACTCTTTAAAAGAAGAAGGTTTGGCTAGAGAGCTAATAAACAAAATTCAAAACATAAGAAAAGAAAATAAATTAGATGTAGTTGATAGAATAAAAGTTTATTTTAATGGCTCCCCAAGCTTAGTTAGTTGTATTAATAATAATTTAAATTATATTTGCGAAGAAATACTTGCAAATGACATAGAGCTTGAAAAACAAGTTGATTCTAGTTTTGATAAAATAATAATAATTAATGAATTTGAGTTTTTTGTAAAAATTAAAAAAGATGAAATCAAGTAAAAAAATAAAAAAATATTCTGACAAAGAATTATTAGAATTCAAAAAAATAATAGAAGAAAAAATCATTAGAGCTAAGGAAGACTTACAGCTGCTGAAAAGCTCTTATACTAACGATAAAGATAANGGTACTGATGATACCGCTCCAACGTTCAAGGCTTTTGACGAAGGTTCTAACACTTTGTCAAAAGAAGATAATGCTGTTTTGGCTGCTCGTCAAGAAAAATTTATTGTTAATCTAAAAAACGCTTTAATTAGAATAGAAAACAAAACTTACGGTGTTTGTAGGGAAACTGGGAAGCTGATATCAAAAAAAAGACTTTTACTGGTGCCTCACGCTACTTTAAGCATAGAAGCTAAATCAAAACAATAATACTGAATAATGATTTTTTGGTTTAANCAAAAATATTATATTTCTATAATAATATTGACTGTTTTTGTAGATCAAATTTCTAAACTCTGGATTGTATATAACTTCAAAGAGCCTATAGTTTTAATAAAAAACTTTATAAAAATTCTGTATATAGAAAATAATGGAATTGCGTTTGGTTTGGAGTTTGGAGGAGATAACGGAAAAATACTACTTACTGTTTTGAGAATAATTATTCTGTTTTTTTTATTTTACTACCTTTTGTTAATAGTTAACAAAAATGAAAACAAAAAAATAATTATAGCAATAGCCTTAATTGTAGGTGGGGCGATTGGGAATATTATAGATAGTGTTTTTTATGGTGTTTTTTTTAACTATGAGAATTTGCTACAAGGGAAAGTTGTCGACATGATTCATTTTTCAACAAGATGGCCTTCTTGGTTCCCTTTTAATTTAAGTGGAAAATTAATTTTTTCTCCTGTTTTTAATGTGGCTGATTCCGCTATTACTGTTGGTGCTTTTTTTATGTTATTTAGTAAAAGTAATCAGTCTAAAAAACCTTTGTCAAATAAATAATCTGAAATTTGTACTGCATTAGTAGCTGCTCCTTTTCTTAAGTTATCTGAAACAATCCACAAATGAAATGAGTTGCTAACATCTAGATCTTTTCTTATTCTGCCAACAAAAACATCATCCTTTCCTGAAGAATTTATCGGCATTGGGTATGCGTTTTCGTTATTGTTGTTTTGAACTACAACACCCTCAAAACTTTCTAAAACATCGATTATGTTTTGTGTTTCTGTTTTCTGTTCTAATTCTATCATAACACTTTCACTGTGACAATGTGTTATAGGTATTCTGACAGCTGTTGTGGATATTAATAAATCTTGTTTGGATAATATTTTTTTTGTCTCTTCTGTTATTTTAATTTCTTCTTTTGTATATCCGTTTTCTAAAAAAACATCTATATGAGGTATTACATTGTTATGTATTTTATGAGGATAGTGTTTTATTGTTTCTTTTTTATTTAATTCTTGTTCTAGTTGTTTCAAAGCTATTTTACCTGAGCCTGAAACTGATTGATATGTTGAAACTATTACTCTTTTTAATCCAAAATTTAACAACAAAGGATAAAGAACCATCACTAACTGTACTGTAGAGCAATTTGGATTAGCTATTATAAAGTCTTCTTTAGTTAGTTTTTCTGCATTTACCTCTGGGACTATTAATTTAATATCCTTTTTCATTCTCCAGGCAGAGGAATTNTCTATAACTTTTATGCCCTTGCTTGCAAAAATAGGAGCAAATTTCAAAGAAATTTCACTACCTGCAGAAAATATTACAACTTCTGGAGAAAATTCAAGTAATTCTTTAACTGTTAAAATATTTTTTTCTTTTGAAGCTGTCTCTTTAGAGGCTGATAACAAAATCTGATCATACCTTTTATTTGATTTTAATAATTCATGTATTTCTGAACCAACTAATCCTGTTGCCCCAACGATTCCTATTTTCATAAAAATTTATTTTTTTAAAACTCTTTCTAAAAGTTCTTTCTCACATTGATCTGCTTTCTTTTCGTCCCAAGGGGGGTCATCTTCCACATTCCATCCTTCTTCTAAGTCTAATACTTCCTCACAAAATGAAAACTTTTCCATAGTTTTTTCCCTTTTTTCACTATAATCATCAAATTCAGATTGTGAGCCTATGTTAGCAAAAGCTTGTATAAATGCTTCTAACATAATAAAAGAAACCGCTTGATTACATTTGCAAAAATCTGAACTCTCTTTGTCTTGATAAATACAATCAAAAAAAGATTCTTTAAAAAATAAACCTTCTTTCTCTGATATAAAATCATTCATATGTTTTTCACAAACATTATTATAAGTTGACTCTATTTTATCCATTTGTTTTTTTTCTATAGACCCTAAATCATCTTCGTCTTTAAATCCTGAAACCATTAAAGAGGCCATCATTGCTCTTGCACAATCACACTTTGTTATTTTAGAATTATTTGTTGTGTTTTTTGTTCCTTTCCAAGAGCTTTTGCCGTCTTTCCAACTTTGACTAAAAAGACAAATAGGTAAAAAAAATAAAATTAAAACAAAATTTCTCATAATTATAAATTTACTATTTATTAAAAAACAACTTGGAATAATTTATTTTTATTTGACCTTAACACAACAACTGTTGCTATGTCGCCTTTTTTAAATTTACTTAAAGCCTTCATGTAAGAATTCAAATCCTCTACTTTGTGAGTTCCTATTTTAACAACAATGTCTCCATCTTTTATTCCTGATTTGCTTGCGGGTCTATTTTCCATAACAACATCTATTTTCATGCCTTTTCCGTCAAAAGAATAACTAGGCATAACGCCTAAGGTAACAGAAAACCTAGGAGTTTCTCTACTGTTTTCTTCTTTTGTTTTTGTAAAATACATATTAACATTGTCTGCTTCTTTTATGATGGATTTCGTAAATAATAATATTTCATATATTCCATAATAATTTAATCTATCAAAATCATCTTTTGGTGTATGATAGTCTTTATGAGCGCCTGTAAAAAAACTTAACACAGGTATTTTTTGTTTATAAAAAGAAGTGTAGTCAGAAGGGCCTATTCCTGATGATATTTCATTTATATTTAACGCTTTTTTGTTTTGTTTTTGTTCTTGTGACAAAACTGCCTTAATTAAACTTGACCAACTTGATGTACCTACTCCGTTTATAGTTAGTTTATTGTTTTTTAATTTACCAACCATATCAAAATTTAACATATACTTGCACCATATTGTATCCATGAGTTCTTGTTTGAAAAATTCTTTTATATTGCTTGCAAAATAATCCGAACCTAAAAGCCCTAATTCTTCTCCCGAAAAAGCGATGAAAATAATATTAGAGTTTATGTTATCTTTTTTTAGTTGTTTTGCTAACTCCAATATTAAAGCAACTCCGCTAGCATTATCATCTGCGCCATTATGTATCTCTTTTGAATTAGGCGATCTAGATCCAAAATCTCCGTAACCTAAATGATCATAATGTGCTCCTAAAATTATCGCATTATCTGCGTTATTATCTAAATAACCTATAACATTTGTGCCTTTTAAATTTGTTTTCTGACCATGAAAAACAACATCAAATTCTTGTAAAAAAACTTTTAANCCCANGTTAGACATTTTGTTGTNTATATATTCAGCGGCCNTTTTTTCNCCANTTGTNCCTGTTGCTCTTCCTTCNAGTTCATCAGANGACAAAAATTTAACATCTTGCATAATATTNTTTATGCTNTTGTATTTTTCTTTTAATGAGNTTTGCTGTGATACAACATTAAATTGTAAAAAANAAAAACAAAAAATAAAAACAATTAATTTCATTTTTTTGGCTTCATTTGAGGGAAAAANAAAACATCTTGTATTGTTCTTTTGTCTGTTAGCAACATTACTACTCTGTCTATGCCTATTCCTAGTCCAGCTGTTGGGGGCATACCGTATTCAAGAGCGTTTAAAAAATCATAATCAATGTACATTGCTTCATCATCTCCTTTTTGTAACAAATCAAACTGTTGTTCAAATCTTTCTCTTTGATCAATCGGGTCATTTAATTCTGAATAAGCGTTTGCAATCTCCATTCCACCTATAAATAATTCAAATCTTTCTGAAAGNTGAGGGTTCAATCTATGTGTTTTACATAAAGGCGACATAATCTTAGGGTAATCTGTTATAAATGTAGGCTGTATAATGTCTTGCTCACATGTANCGTCAAAAAGAGAATTAATCATTTTNCCTTCTGACCANCCTTTTTGTACTTCTATTTTATGTTTTTTGCAAATTTGNTCTAATTGTTTTATGTCTAAGTCTAAAANATTTTCTCCTGTTTTCTCTTTTAAAATATCTGTCATAGATATTCTTCTAAATGGTTTTTTAAAATCTAATTCTTGTTCNCCAAATTNAACAACATCTTTTTGCAATATGTTTCTAACAACTTCTTTNAAAACATTTTCTGTGTAATCCATCATCCAGTTATAATCCTTGTAAGCAACATAAATTTCTAACATTGTGAATTCGGGATTATGAGATTTGTCCATGCCTTCATTTCGAAAATCTTTTGCAAACTCATAAACACCTTCGTATCCNCCAACAATAAGTTTTTTTAAATATAATTCGTTTGCTATTCTTAAGTACAAGGGAATATCAAGAGAATTATGATGTGTTTTGAACGGTCTTGCTGAAGCTCCGCCTGGTATTGGTTGCAAGATTGGTGTTTCAACTTCTAAATAATCTGATTTATTAAAAATATCTCTCATGCAGTTAATGANCCTGCTTCTTGTAATAAATGTTTTTTTAACTGTGTCGTTGACTGCCAAATCTACATATCTTTGCCTATATCTTAACTCTGTGTCTTTGAACTCATCATATATTTTCCCGTTTTCATCAACCTTTACAACAGGAAGTGGTTTTAGGCTTTTTGATAAAATTTTTATGTCTTTGACTTTTATTGATTTTTCTCCGACTTTTGTTTTAAAAAGCTCTCCATACACCCATATAAAATCACCTAAATCCAATAACTTTTTAAAAAACAAATTGTATTTATCTTTATTTTCCGATTCACATATTTCATCCCTGTTAACATATATTTGAATACTGCCNAAACTGTCTTTTATTTGTGCAAAAGAAGCTTTTCCCATAATTCTTTTTGACATTATTCTGCCCGCTACTTTAACCTTTAATCCTTCTTCAAAGTTTTGCTGTATTTTTAAAGAGTTGTTGTTTATCTCTACTTCTTCTGCTGGATATGGATTTATCTTTAACTTTATTAACTCTTCTAAGTTTTTTCTTCTTTCTATTTCTTGATCATTGAGTTTTTGTTTCATATTTTTATTAATTTTAAAGAATGGAAAAATTGATTTCTAATTTTACTAATCATATTTCTGAAGCTATCTCTATTTGCAATAATACAAAACTTAAAAAAAATAATAATAGTATTTCTAATATAATAATTTGTGGAATGGGCGGTTCTGGTATATCCGCTTCTATTGTGTTTAATTATTTAAAGCACAAAATATCTGTTCCTTATTATATAAATAAAAGTTATAGTTTACCTAAATTTGCGGACAAAAATTCATTAATTATTATATGCTCTTATTCGGGTAACACTGAAGAAACTTTATCTTGTTTTAAAAATGCTTTGAAGNTAAAAGNAGAAATATGCTGTTTGTCTTCGAATGGTTTTTTAGTTAAAGANTCTGTTGNTAAACAAATAAATCACATGGTTATTCCAGGAGGTAATCCTCCTAGAACAATGATTGCTTTTTCTATTATTTTTATACTTAATGTTTTAAAAAACTATTCTATTTATAGAATAAACATTGAAACCACTTTTAATAAAATTATAACCAAACTACAGCAACCTACTTTAAATAAATTAAAAAACAAAGCAAAAAAAATATCTGAAAAAATAAAAAACACAATTCCTGTTATATATACATGTGAAGATATAGATGGTGTTGGTGTTAGGTTTAAACAACAATTAAACGAAAACAGTAAAATTTTATGCCTACAAAACTCTATCCCTGAAATGAATCATAATGAAATTTTAGGTTGGCGTACAAAAAAAGACAAGACACTTAACAATATTTCATTAAGTCGTTTTTCTGTAATATTTTTAAGACACTCTGACGAACTAAAAAGAAACTTTATAAGATTAAATATTTTAAAAAACAAAATGAAAAAAATCAACAAAAAGAATGTTTTAGAGATAAAGGCGGAAGGTGATTCTTACTTTGAAGAATTGTTTTATCTAGTGCATTTATGTGATTGGATTTCTTATTTTTTAGCTTTAAAAAACAATGTTGATCCTGTAAACATAGACGAAATAAACATGTTCAAAAAAGAACTTGCCCGGTATTAAATGAAAAATATAATAATAAAAGATTTAGGTTTAATAAACTACCAGAAATGTTGGGACTTACAAGAAAAAATACATAAATCTATAATTGATATAAAGAGAGAAAATAAAAAAAAAAATAAAAAAAAAAACACAAAAAATTATTTGCTGTTATGCGAACATCCTCATGTTTTCACTTTAGGTAAAAACGGCAAACAAAATCATTTACTAGCCAACGAAAAAATATTAAAATCTATAAATGCTTCCTTTTATAAAATAAATAGAGGTGGTGATATTACTTATCATGGTCCGGGACAGTTGGTTGGTTATCCTATTTTTGATTTAGATAATTTTTTTACAGATATAGGGCTTTTTTTAAGAACATTAGAAGAGATTATAATACAAACCCTAAAAGATTTTAATGTACAAGGGGAAAGGTCTGATGGAGAAACTGGTGTTTGGATAAATGGTGTCCCTAAAAGAAAAATCTGCGCAATGGGCATAAGAGCAAGCAGATGGGTAACCATGCATGGCTTTGCTTTAAATGCTAACACAAATCTAGATTACTTTAATCATATTGTGCCCTGTGGGATAAAAAACAAAGAAGTTACTTCTATTTATAGAGAAACAAAACAAAATGTTAATTTTGATTATTTAAAAGAAAAAATTATAAATAACTTTAGTTCAATTTTTAATTCAAAAATAGAATACGAAGAGGGTAATTTAGTATCTTTATTAAGATGACAAAAAAATTAATAGAATTTAAAAATCTGGTAACAGAGTTCAATGTAGACGGAGAAATAACTCGTGCGGTAAATGATGTTTCTTTTGAGGTAAACAGAGGAGAGATAGTAGGTGTTGTGGGTGAATCTGGTTCTGGCAAATCTGTAACCTCGCTTTCAGCTATGAGACTAATACCTTCTCCTCCCGGATTAATAAAATCAGGAGAGATTTTATATCATAAAAACAAAAAACATTTGATTTGTTAAAGCTCTCTGAAAAAGAAATGCAAAAATATAGAGGGAATGACATTGCCATGATTTTCCAAGAACCTATGACTTCTTTAAACCCTGTTTTTACATGCGGAGACCAAGTAATGGAGGCTATTATGCTACATCAAAACTTAAGTAAAGAAGAGTCAAAAGAGTTAACAATTAAATTATTCAAAGAAGTTCTTTTGCCTAGACCTGAAAATATTTTTGAATCTTATCCTCATCAATTGTCTGGAGGACAAAAACAAAGAGTTATGATCGCTATGGCTATATCTTGTCAACCTGAACTGCTTATTGCTGACGAACCTACAACCGCTTTAGATGTAACTGTACAAAAAACCATTTTAGAGCTTTTAATAAAATTACAGAAAAAAAGAGGTATGGGTATTATTTTCATAACACACGATTTAGGTGTTATTGCTGAACTCGCTGATAAAGTTATCGTAATGTTTAAAGGAAAAATAGTTGAACAGGGTAATGTTAAAGATATCTTTAAAAAACCTAAACATCCTTACACTAAAGGGTTGTTAGCCTGTAGGCCTCCTTTAGACAACAGGTATAAATTTCTGCCTACTATTAAAGACTTTATGGTTGAAAAAAATGGTCATTTAGTAGAAAAAGAAAAAAGTGTCTCTAGTTTTGTTAAAAAAATAATTATCAAAAAAGAAGAAAGAAAATCTTCTTTAGAAAAAATATATAAAAATGATATTTTGCTTGAAGTGAAAAACTTGAAAACTTATTTTCCTATTGCTGGAACAGGTTTTAAAAAATCAAAATCTTTTGTGAAAGCTGTTGATGATGTATCTTTTGATGTTTTTGAGGGAGAAACATTAGGGTTAGTTGGAGAATCCGGTTGTGGAAAAACAACAATAGGAAGGTCTATTTTAAGATTAATCAACCCTACCGCTGGAAATGTTTTTTACAAACAGGAAAATATCTCTATTCTTCATGATAGAGAGTTTAATAAGCTTAGAAAAGAAATGCAAATAATTTTTCAAGACCCTTATTCTTCTTTAAACCCCAGAATTACAATAGGTGAAGCGATAATGGAACCAATGACAGTGCATGGTTTATTTAAGTCTAAAAAAGAAAGAAAAGACAAAGTTTTGGAGTTGCTAACAAAAGTTGGTTTAAAAGAAGAATTTTATTTTAGATATCCTCATGAGTTTTCTGGTGGACAAAGACAAAGAGTTGGTATAGCTAGAGCTCTTGCTTTAAATCCTAAATTTATAATATGTGATGAGTCTGTTTCTGCTTTAGATGTTTCTGTACAAGCTCAAGTTTTAAACTTATTAAATGACTTAAAAAAAGAGTTTAATTTGACATACATTTTTATATCTCATGATTTATCTGTTGTAAAATACATGTCTGACAGAATGGTTGTTATGAATAATGGTAAAATTGAAGAAAAAGGAGATTCAGATGAAATTTATTATAAACCAAAAAAATCATATACTCAAAAATTAATCTCTGCTATACCTAAAGGTGATCTGAACAAAAAAAGAAAATGAAAATTTTTACTTTATTGATAATATTAATTCCTTTACTTTTTGTAGGCCAAGGAACAAAGAAAGTATTGTTGATTGGTGTTGATGGATGTAGACCTGACGCTTTAAGTATTGCTAATACACCTAATATTGATAACGTTATTAGTAATGGTTTTTTTAGCCCTGATGCTTTAAATGATGATTTTACAATTAGTGGTCCTGGTTGGTCTTCAATATTGTGCGGAGTAAGGTCAAATAAACACTTAGTTGTAGATAATGATTTTTCAAACAACAACTATAGCTCTTATCCTTCCATAATTAAACTCATCGAAGACTATAACCCTGATATAAATACAGCTTCTATTTGCCAGTGGGGTCCAATTAATGATTATATAATACAAAATTTTGCAGATTATAAACTTAATGTTTCTTCTGGTGCTGATGCTTGTGCTTATACGGCAATACATATAAGTGATAATAATCCTGATTTTATTTTTGTACATTTTGATGATGTTGATTACGCTGGACATACTTATGGGTTCTCTCCTTACGTAGCTGAGTACTTAAGCTCTATAGAAGAAGTTGATAATTATGTTGGTAATATATTACAAGCAGTACAACAAAGACCTAATTATTCAAATGAAGATTGGCTTGTATTAATTACGACAGATCATGGTGGGATAAACACATCCCATGGTGGTAACACTATAGAAGAAAAAGATGTTTTTTTGGTTGCTGGAGGTGATAACGTTAATCAAAGCGCTATCTATAAAGATAGTTTGTTTGTGGTAAACAACTCTTATAATTGTATTGGAGACTCTGTGGAATTAAAATTTGACGGTATTGATGACTTTGTGCAAATACCTAACAACAATTTATTCAACTTTGATCACAATAAAGACTTCACAATAGAGTGTAGGGTTAAAACTAATTTTAATGGAGATGTTGCTATAATAGGAAACAAAAACTGGGACTCTGGTAACAACAAAGGATTTGTGTTTTCTTTCAAGTATCCTAGTGGACCAGAGTGGAAAATAAATATTGGAGATGGTGTAAATAGAATAGATCTTGAAACAGGGGGCGATATTGCTAATAACGAATGGCACACATTAGGGGCTAGTTTTGATAGAGATGGTTTTTTGAAAATCTTTGAAAATGGGATGTTAATAGACTCTGCTGATATTTCTTCTATTGGTGACATAACAACAAATGCTGGTGTTTTTTTAGGAACAGACGTCAACAGTAATTATGATTATAATGGATCTATAGCTGAAGTTAGAATATGGGGAAAAGTTATTCCTGAACAAATAATTAACCAGTGGTATTGTTCTGTTGTTAGCTCTTTGCATCCAGAATATAATAGTTTAATAGGTTATTGGAAGTTAAACGAAGGTGTGGGTAATGTTGCTAATGACTACTCTAATATGATGAATAATGGTGTAATAAATAATTCATTTTGGGATGAAAGTGATTCTTTATTAGTATACGATTACAGCTTGACTCCTAGGCTGGTTGATATTCCTATAGCTGTTTTAAATCATCTTTGTGTTCCGATAGATAATAATTGGGAATTAGAAGGTTCTAGTTTAATACAAGATTGTTTTGTTAATAACATTCAAAATCAAGAAACAATAAAAGATAAAAACATAATCGATATTAAAAATATACTTGGAATAAAAAGCAAAAAAACAAAACACACTCCTCTTATTTATATATACAACAATGGAGAGGCTGAAAAAAATATAATTTTAGAATAACCAAAAAGCCTTAAAAGTCGCTTAAATTGAGCAAAAACCTTTAAGGTGCCTTAAGTTTCTTTTTATGAAAAACTGTGCATTAGTGGTTTCTAGTGGTGGCGCAAGAGGTTTTGCGGCAATAGGAATTATAGAAGAACTAGAAAAAAGAGGGTATACTATAAAGTCTGTAGCGGGCTGCTCTATGGGTTCTTTAATTACAGGAATGTACGCTGCTGGTAAATTAGAAGATTTTAAAAAATGGTCTTTAAGCTTAACCAAAAAAGACATTTTGATGTTAATGGATATTAATGTTGGGCTACAAGGTATATTAAGAGGAGAAAAAGTTTTTGAAGAAATTAAAAAAAACTTTGATGATATTGATATTGAGAAACTTGACATACCTTATGCTGCCACTGCTGTTGATTTGTTGTCTGACGAAGAAATTGTTTTTAAAAAAGGGAGTCTTTTTTCAGCAATAAGAGCTTCCTGCTCCGTTCCCTCTTTAATGAAGCCTTTTAAAAAAGATGACAAAATATTAGTTGACGGAGGTATAAAAAACCCTTTGCCTTTTTCAATTGTTAGCAAAAACAAAAAAGACATTTTAATTGGTGTTGATTTAAATTGTTTTAAAAAAAACAAAGAAAACAAAGAAAGTTATTTTGGGGAATACCAAAAATACATAGACAACTTAAATAGTTACATGCCTGTTTTTTTAAAAAAATTAATTAAAACAAAAGACAAAGCAGTGGGTAGTTATATTGATATATCTGCAAGGTCTTTTAAAATCATGCAGGACGAACTTTCAAATAATTCAATAAAAAAACATAAACCTGATATTTTATTTGAAATTTCTCGTGACTCTTGTAATATGTTAAACTTCTTTAAAGCGAAAGAGTTAATTGATTTCGGAAGACTTGTTGCTCAAAAAAAAATAAACAATTTAGACAAATAAGCTTAACACCCGGCTACAAACTCTACAATAACCAATTTGTCTTGTTTAGTTATTGTTATACTGTCCCAACCACTTCTAGATATATGAGCCCGGTCCACCTCTAATGAAAAAAAACTAAGAACAACTCTATCTCCGTACAGCCCATAACCATACCCCGTTTCACCTGCTCCAGAATACCTGTAATTTGCATCTGTTATTTTTTTAAGAAAATTATAAACAATAATATAAAAATCTTGATCTTGTTCTATTGGTATCTCTATGGTTTTTATAAGCTGATGGCCTCCATCATAACTTTCTTCTATAGTGACACCATTAAAATATTTTCTTTTTATACTAACTGCCTGGCCTACTTTGCCTTGACCATGTTCAAATTCTTTCTTGAATGCTAGTTTATTTTTGTTTATATTTTCGTAAGAATTTTTTTCAGGCTCCCATATATATTTGTTGTCTTTGGTTAATTTTCTTGAAAAAAACAACATGCTTTTTATGTCTAGAGGAGGGGTTTTTTTTAACAACCCTAAATACGCAAAACCATCTTTTTCTTTATATTTAATAAAGCAATAAACGTCTCTTATTTTATAGCTTGATAAGATTAAGTTATTGTTTTTTGATTTAAATTCAGTGAAATCCAAAAGTATTTGATGATGTTTTGTTTCCTTATTCAACAAAGTTGTTTTTTCTCCATGCGGAATGACTTCTAATATTTTCGCATTGTTGTCAGGGTTTTGTCTAAAATTAAGACCAGAAAAACTCCAAACGTAAAGAATGTCGCTTGTTTTGTTATGTGTGTTTTCTTTTATACATGAAGTTTTATGATCTTTCCACCCTTGGCTGATTCCAGAAAAAGGAACGGAAATCAAAAATAGAAAATTTAAAAAAAACACTAATCTCATTTTATAAAAACATTAAACAAACCACTCTGTCTCTTCTTCAATATTTTTCCTTTTAATATTTCTTTTATTTACAAAATCATGTCTGCCTAAATAAAAAAAACCTAAACATCTTTGGGTGTTACTTAAAGAAAGAAAGTCTTTTATGGTTGGTGTAAATTTTGGCGTACTCCAATACCCCCCAATGTCAACATTAACACAAGAAAGCCAAATATTTTGAACAGCCATCGCTGTTGCTGCTATTTCTTCCCACTCTGGTAAAATTCCAGAATTTCTACTCATGCAAACACATATAATATGGCTTGTTTTTTCAAAATTAAAATTTAATTTTTCTTTTGCCATAGATGTCATTTCTTTATTGTGAGAGATTATTGCTTTTAGTAGTTTTTGTTTAGAGTTGCCTGAAAAAACTTTAAAAAACCAAGGCTGTGTCATTTTATGAGTTGGTGCGTGGTTGGCGTTTTCTAATATTTCAATAATTGTTTTTTTGTCTATTTTTTTTGAATTAAAATCTTTAGGGTAAATTGATTTTCTGAGTTTAATGATTTTTGATATTTCTTTGTTTATCATAAAGCAAATATTGGAAATTTTATCTAAATAACTAAAATATATACAGGAAAAAAGATGTTTGTTGCGTTAACAAATTTTGTGTTGTTTTTTTGATTTTTTTCAAAAATAATTGTAGCCCAGGAAGGATTCGAACCCTCAACCTCCGGAGCCGAAATCCGGCATTCTGTCCAGTTGAACTACTGGGCTTCAGAAGCAATATAATATAAAAATTTTAGTTTATATTAGAATAATGAAAAGGACTATTGTTTTTTTATTTTACTTGTTTTTTTATTTTACTTGTTTTTGTCAAGCACAGGAAATCGGTAGTTGGAGAGACCACCTTCCAACAAGATTCGTTATAGATATTTATAAAAACGACAACACTATAAAATGTGTAACTGAATTTAACTTCTTTGACTATAATATTCAGACAAAAGAAATAGAAGTTTTTTCAAGATCTAATTTTTTATCTGATGTTAATATATCTTGTTCCGAATACAAAAACAATAAACTGATAATAGCTTACAAAAACTGTAATATAGATGTCATTATTGATGAGGTTGTTTACAACATACCTGATATTAAAAACTCTCAAATATTAGGAGAAAAAAAAATAAATGGAATCAAGATCTATGAAGATGTTGCTTATTTATCTAGTTCTTTTGGTATAATAGAGCTAGATGTTGCTAGCCTTGAAATAAAAAACTCTTTTCAAATTGATAGTTTATCTAGTCCCGTAAATGATGTTGTTGTTTATTCTGACACTATTTTGGCAAGTTCAGAAAATGGCCTATATGCTGCTTCTGTTAACAGCAACTTGTCTGATTATAATTCTTGGGAAATAATTGATTCAAGAAATTGCAAAAAAATGGTTTCTAAAGATGAAAAAATTTATGTTTCCTTCACTAGCGACACCAAAGACAGTGTTTTTGTTTTACAAAAAAATGTTTTTTTAAAAATAAATAAAGATTTCAGTGAAATACAAAATATAGTTTACACGGGTAATAAGGTGTATGTTTTAGATGAAAACAACATATACAGAATAGACTCTTTAGACGCTTTTTTATATTGGTCAAATACTGAAAAAATCATAGATTTAATAATAACGGAAGATGTTTTTTTTGGCAGCAAAAAAGACGGACTTATAACCTTTATTAATAATACAAAAGATACAGTTTTCGCAAACTCTCCTTTCACAAACAATGTTTTTGACATGTCTTATTCTGAAGGTAAAGTTTATGTTGCTCCGGGAGGAGTAAATAATGCGTGGGGAAATGTGAATAACAGAGATGGTTTTTTTATATATGATGGTGTTTTTTGGGAAAACTTTTCATATGATCAATCTATGAGTAAAAACGACATTTTAAAGGTTTGCCCCAATCCTTCTATAGAGCAAAATTATTTTATAGGAAGTTGGAATGGTGGTGTTTTAGAAAAACAAGAGAGCCTTTTTATAGATCACAACTTTTACAACACAGGTGGCGTTATTGACACAATAAGTATAGTTAATGTCAACAACTGGTCTCGTGTAAGAGGGATGTGTTTTGATGGCAATAATAATCTCTGGATTACAAACTCACAAGTCAATAATCCTTTAGTTGTTAAAAGACAAACAGATTGGCTTTCTTTTAATTTTCCTGGATTAAATTCTAGTTTATATAACTTTGGAGAAATAGTAATAGATGACATTGGTCAAAAGTGGATTATTATGCCTAAAGGGGAAGGTGTTCTTGTTTTTAATGATAACAACTCTTTAGATCAAGTAAACGACGACAGTTATAAAAGAATAAATACAAACTACGGAAACGGATCTCTGTCTTCAATGGATATTTATAGTATAACTAAGGACAGAGAAGGAGCTATTTGGGTAGGAACAAATGATGGTGTTTCTGTTTTTTATTCCCCTGAACTTGTTTTTTCAAACTTTAACTTTGATTCTCAAAAAATATTAATAGAGCAAGATGGTTATTATGAGTACTTGTTAGACGGGCAAACTGTTTCTGCTTTGTGTGTTGATAACGCTAACAGAAAATGGATAGGCACCCTAAATAATGGTGTTTTTTTGTACGATGAATCTGAAAATGAAATAATTAAAAACTTCAATAAATCTAATAGTCCATTATTGTCTAATACTGTTTTTGATATTTGTATAAATGAATTATCTGGAGAGGTTTTCTTTGGCACAGACAATGGTATTTGTTCTTTTAGAGGTGTTGCTACAAAAAACAACAAAAACAAAGACCCTATTTTTGTGTACCCTAATCCTGTTAAAAAAAACAACTCTTATGTTTGTGTTAGTGGTTTGCAAGACAATATGAATGTTAAATTCACAACCGTTAATGGTGAGCTTGTATATGAAACCACTTCTTTGGGGGGGCAGGCAATATGGAATTTTGTCAAAAAGCCTGCACCTGGTGTTTATTTAGTTTTTTCAACATCTACACTTGGGCTAACAAAAAAGGTTGGTAAATTTTTAATTTCTGAATAATGAAAATATTTTCAGAAGCTATTTTTATAAGAAAAAAAAAATACTTAGATAACAGTGTTTTTGTTTTCTATACAAAAAAATCTGGGTTAGTTGAACTTTTTGTAAACACTAGTCAAAAAAACAAAAACCTAAATAATCTAAGGCCTTTATCCGTTCTGGGTTTAAGTTTTTATAAAAAAGGAATTCACTATAAGTATTTATCACATGAAAACACAGTTGCTCTCTTTTCTATTTACGAGGATTTTAATAAATCTTGTGTTGTCTTTTTTTTATCAGATTTTGTTTACAGTATTTGTGCTAAAGAAGACCCTAATGATGATTTTTTTGATTTTTTAAAAAACAGTATAATAATACTTGAGAATTCTTTTCTTTCTATAAGTAATTTTCACATTTGTTTCATGATTAAATGTTTGTATTTTGTAGGTTTTTCTCCTGATTTAAAAAAAGAAGATCTTTATTTTGATTTAAAAGAAGGTCTTTCTTTAAACAACAAACCTCTTCATTATGACTTTGTAAACAGAGAAGAAAAGAATATCATATTAAAACTACAAAACTGCAAAATAAGCTCTTGCCATGAAGTAAAAATAAAAAAACAAGAAAGAAAGAAAATAATTGAAACCCTTATCAGGTTTTATAAAATACATTTACATAATTTTAAAAAAATTAAATCTCATGAGATTTTGGAAGAGCTTTTTAATTAAAATGTTTTTTTTAAATATTATTTATGTGTCTTGTGACGGACAAGTAGTTACAATAAAAGACATAAGAACTTTTGATCCTATTCCTTTTGTTAATGTATATATAAACGAAGAAATAGGTGAAACAACAAACGTTAACGGAGAATTAAACATAAAAAAATATCCTTACACAAAAGAGTTAAATGTTTCTTGCGTTGGATATAAATCTAGAAAAATCACAAAACAAGAAATAGAAGAAAAAAATTTCGTTATTTTTTTAAAACCAAAAGAAATAAAAAATGTTATTATATCAACAAACAAAAAAGCCAAAAAAGAATACGAAATTGCTTATTCTGTTGAAGTTTTAGGTGTAGATGAAATAAAACAAACAAACAAAAGTCAAACCCCTGAAATAATAAATAACTTTAATGGTATTTCGATTCAAAAATCACAACTAGGGGGAGGGTCGCCTATAATTAGGGGTCTTGAGGCAAACAGGGTATTGTTAGTTTGTGATGGAGTTAGGTTAAACAATGCTATTTATCGTTCTGGCCATCTTCAAAACAGTCTTTCTGTTGACCCTCATATAATAGAATCTATAGAGGTTGTTTTTGGTCCCTCTTCAACTTTATATGGTTCTGATGCGCTAGGAGGTGTTATTAGTTTTTATACAAAAACACCTGAATTTAGTAAAAACAATAAATTATTTATACAAAACAACGTGTATAGTTCTTTTTCTTCCGCTGAAGAAGGTTTTTCTTTTCATGTTGATAATAGTATTGGTGGAAAAAGTATTGCTAATGTTTTTAGTTTAACTTATAGTTCTTTTGGGGATGCTAAAATGGGGTCCAAAAGAAGACATGGTTATTCTGAATGGGGTCTTGTTCATAATATTATAGAGGGCGACACAATGATAAAAAACCCAAATCCAAACATTCAGGTTGGAACAGGTTATAGTCAATTAGATTTTTTAAACAAAACTATATTTAAAATAAAAAGGAATTCTATTTTGAAGTTTAATTCTCAATTTTCAACATCTTCAAACATACCAAGGTATGACAATTTACAAGATTATAGTGACGGATTATTAAAGTGGGCTGAATGGAGTTATGGCCCTCAAACAAGAGTTTTAAACTCTATTAGTTTTAACAACTATAAAAAATGTTTTTTTTATGACAATATAAAAACATCTTTAACCTATCAGTTTTTAGAAGAAGATCGTATAACTAGAAAATACCTTAACGAAAACTATAATAACACTTATGTAGACGTTCATGTATATAACGTGAACATAGACTTAACAAAAAATAATTTTTTATACGGAATAGAGTATTTGCATAATAATGTTTTTTCTACTGCTACAGAAAACACTCAGCCTAGATATCCTTCTGGTGGGAGCATGATGAATACAGTGGCTTTTTATAATTCTTTTGAAAAGAAGATAAAAAACAATATTGTTTTTAATATTGGTTCTAGATTTTCTTCATCTAAAGTAGATTTATCTTTTAATGAAATTGATCCTGTTTTTGTTGTAAGTAATATAAAAAAAACCAATCGATCTTTAACAGGTAACGCTAGTTTGCTTTTTATCCCCAACGAAACAGATAAATTTAGCTTTGTGGCAAGTAAAGGCTTTAGGTCGCCTAATGTAGATGACTTTGGTAAAGTGTTTATAAAAAGAGATAATATTGTTTTGCCAAACCAAAAACTTGAGCCTGAATATGTTTATAGTTTTGAGTTTAATTTTAATAAAAAAATAAATGATTTTTTATTTAAAGCCTCGGTTTATAACAACAACCTTCGAAACTTAATAACTAAACAAAATATTGACTCAATTATAATCTATAATGGTGACACCTTGAGTGCCCAAAGGCTAGAAAACTCACCTAAATCATACATAAGGGGTTTTTCTTTTTCGTGTGGTTATAATTTAAACAAAAAAGCAAACGCTGGCTTTTCTTTTAATGGTCAAAAGGGTTTTGATGTGTCAAGAAATGAACACCTGGGTCATATTCCTCCTTTTTACGGAAAACTTTTTGTTAATTTTAACTTTAAAAAAATCTTTATGGGTTTTTGGAGTGATTTTTCTTTCAAAAAAGACATAAATGAAGCAAATAGTGCTAGCGATAATAATGATTTAGCAACAGTAGAAGGTTGGCCTGGGTGGCAAACTTTTAATTTTAATATAAGTTATAAGTTAAACAAAAAAACAAACATAAGATGTAGTTTAGAAAACATTACCGATGTACATTATATAACTTTTGCGTCAGGTATATCTTCGTTAGGAAGAAACCTAAAGGTTTCTATAAATACTAGTTTTTAAAAACATTAACGTTATCCAAAATTGTTTTATTTTGTATCATGATATTTCTTTTTTTTTCGTTAGGGTAAAACAAAAAACTTTCTAAAAATATCAATCTGTCATTTATTGTGTCTCTTATTATTTTAGAATAAAAAGGACCCCCCATTGTTGCGCCTTCGAGTCTCCAAAGACCAAAAAAAGTGTTTTCTGAAAAATACAATGAAGTGTCTTTGTTAAAAACAATATCGTATCTTTTGTCTGTTGTCATATAAGACCCTTCTTGTGTTTCTATAAAGCTTTTTATTTTTCTTTCTCTTAAATCTAAAATCAAATCGATTGAAAGGTTTTTGTTTTCGTAGGTGTGAATTAAAATATTATTTAAGTAATCTGTTTTTTCTGATTCACTTAAAAACCATACTGTGTTTTTGTCTTCTTTGTTTAAAATAAAGGTATTTGGAACATAAAAAGATATTTTTAGTTTATCTTTAATGTAATTATAAATATCCTTATTGTGATGCGATTTAATCTCTTGAAATAAAAAATCTGTATGCGTTGCTTGTGTTTTACTAAAAACTGTGTCTATGTTTTCAACCAATAGTTTTTTTATTTTTTCTGAGTCAGGTGCCGCAAAATAAAAAAGTTTTTGTCCTCCGGCCCATTTTTCATTTATAACCTTAAAAGACTCTATTTCTGATTCAGCCAAAACAACTATACATCTTTGTTTTTTGAAAATATCTTTAAAAGACTGTGATGGAATATATGTTATATCTAGTGTTTTTTGTTTTTGAGGTAAACCTTTGAAAGGTTGATTTTTTGAATTTATAAAGTCTTTTATTTCTTTTTTATTGTATTTGTTATCTAAAACAAAAAGAATTTCATTGAGTCCTCCTGAAGACTCTTCGTAGCTTACATCCACACAAGAAAACAAAAACAGGAAAGTGAGTGCGAGCAAGAATGTAAGTTTGGATTTCATAATGTTAATTCAAACTATTGCCATGCATCATTTCCAAGTTCCATTGTGCTACTTCCAATTTTTGTTCTGCAGCAAGTTTCCACCACTTGGCTGCTTCTTCATGGTCTTGCAGAACTCCTCGTCCATGGTAATGCAGCACTCCTAAATTGTATTGTGCTTCAGCAAACCCCTGCTCTGCAGAAAGACGATACCACTTGAATGCTTCTTTATAGTCTTTTGGAACTCCTTCTCCGAGGCAGCCTTTCGGCACTCTTTCTCCCCAGTCATATGAAACTCCCAAAACATATTGTGCATCAGGGTCCCCTTGATCTGCAGCAAGTCGAAACCACTTGAATGCTGTTTTGATGTCTTGTGAAAGTCCCAATCCGCTGGAATACATCAATCCGATTAAGAATTGCG
>PALO01000037.1 GCA_002706465.1 Flavobacteriales bacterium | reverse complement strand
TTAGTTTATTTCCCTGGCACAATAAACTTAAAACCTTTCTCTAGCTTTAAAAAAGAAGATTTCCAAAAAGATTATGAAGTCAACGTACTTGGCTTAATTAATGTATTACAGTTTTACAAAAAGTCATTTAATATTAACTCATCTATTGTAACAATTAGCTCAATTGCGGCAAACTTCGGAATGCCTTATCATTCTTCAATTTCAATGTGCAAATCAAGTGTAGAAGCATTAACTAAAAGTTTAGCAGCTGAATGGGCTCCAAAAATCAGACTAAACTGTATTGCTCCGTCACTAATTTCAACAAAACTAACTGAAAGATTAATAAATTCTGAATCAAAAAAAGAAACAATTGAAAAAAAGCATCCTTTGCAAAGTATTGGAGAGACAAATGATATTTCTAATACAATATCTTTTCTTATATCTAATAAATCAAAATGGATTACTGGTCAAATAATAAGAGTTGACGGAGGCCTCTCAAATATTAGATAAATCATATAAATAGCAGATTATTAGTATAAAATAGTAGAAAACTTATTGTAAAGTCAGTTTCTTATTAATACCTCCTTTATCAGATAAAATCCTCAAGAAATAAACTCCTTTAGCGTACTCAGATAAGTCTACCTGCTTAGTATATTCCCCTATAAATTGAGGTAGGCTCTCAGAATAGATCTCCTCTCCTACCATATTAGTAATTTTTACTCTCACAGATTGTATCTCATCTGAACTAAAAGAAATATTAAACTTATCCCTAGAAGGATTAGGATACACTTCCAGATTACTAAAAGGAACATTAACCATAGCACCTGAACCTAAAGTAAAGTCAGGACCTGACTCCCATGGAGACTTCCAAGTAGAAGTAACACCACAGAAAGTTCTTACTTGCCACTCATAAGCAACACCCGGAGTAAAACCACCAATGTTTCTGCCAGTAGCAGTACCACCGCCAGCTACAGCACGATATTGCCAGTTAGTAACCCCTATCTCTCTAAATCTAATAGTAAAGTGATCTGCCGGTGGAGATAAACCATTTAAATCCCATGAAAAAGTAGCTGTAGTAGTATTAATTGGAGTTACCGATAAATTATCTGTTTGCACTGGACATGGAATAGTAGTAAACTGACCATTACCACCCCAATCAGATTTATAATAGGGATCAGTAGGATTATTATATCCAGTATTACACCAAGTTCTCGTCTCAAACTCATAAGTAGCACCAGGAGTTAAACTTCCAATAGTCTTACTTAAACTAGTCCAAATATTACCTTTAATATTCCAAGTACTCTCTCCTACTTGTCTTACTCTAGCTAAATAATGATTTACACCATAAATTGTTGCCGCGGAATCCCAAGTCATAGTAGCCCACTCGGCTTCTATATTAGTAGCTCCTAAATTAGTAGCATTAGGACAATCTTCTAAAGTAGTAAAAGTATGAGTCTGTGACCAACCAGATACAGAACCATCTAAACACCAGCCTCTCACCTGCCAGTCATAAGTAGTATTAGCCTGTAAGAAATATCTGGTCTTACTAGTATTAGGATGAGCAAAACCATCAGCTGAACCTATTTGAGTTAAAATAGACCAACCAGAACCAGTGTTAACTCTAATTCTGTAATACTCTGCTCCCATATTATCCCAGTTGAAAGTAGCTCTAGTATGAACTACATCTGAAACTGATAAATTAGTAGGATTATTACAAACTGCAGGATACACACAAGATCCATCATCTTGAGTAGCATTAGAATCATAATTTGTTGCTGTAGGATCGGTGCAGCCTAAAAATACGGGTTGTGTAATATTTATATTATAATCTTCTGTTTCCCCGTACTGATAAACTCCACATGGTTGAATTTGATAAGGAGAAGTAATTGGATTTATTAATCTTTGATAAACAATCCTCATCCTTACTAATCCTAAAGAAGCATTATTTGGAACTGTAATAAACCCATAATAATTAGNACTCATACCAGGAACTGTAGTTGGAGATGTATAAACTAATTCAGAAGAATTAAATTGACCATCATTATCCCAATCAATCCATATCCTCAAACCCCTATTTTGAGTGGAAACTAAACCAGAACAAACACCTCCTGAAATAGTAAAGTAATATGTGCTATCTAACTCTAAATATGCAATGTAGCCAGTATTGTTAATTTGAGTATAATCAGAATAGGAAGAACAAGAGAAATCATAACCAGTGTTAGGCATTACTATATCTGTCAAAAGATTTGAATTTCCTGACCCAAAAGAAACTTTAGTTATAACATCACCTGTATAGTTAACAGAGTAAGATGAACAATACAACAAACAAGAACCATCATCTATGTTTGCTAAAGAATCATAATTACTAGCTAAAGGATTTGTGCAACCATACAAATAAGTATAAAAACATGAATTATCATCTGTGTTTGCACTAGAATCGTAATTCAAAGCTAATACATCCGTACATCCGTAAATATAATAAACACAAGAACCATCATCTACATTAGCATTAGAGTCATAATTCATGGCTACAACATCAATACATCCGTAAACAGGATAAACACAAGAACTATCATCTACAANGGCATTAGGATTATAATTTACAGCATCTAAGTCTGTACATCCAGCATACACACACGAACCGTCGTCTGTATTTGCATTAGAATCATAATTTAAAGCCAAAACATCTATGCATCCGTAAATAGCATATATACAAGAACCGTCGTCTTGATTGGCACTAAGATCATAATTTATTGCTAAAGTATCTGTACAACCATAAATATAGTAAATACAAGAACCGTCATCTACATTTGCTTGAGGATTATAATTAAAAGCCAATATATCNGTACAACCTTGTATGCTACAAGGGTAATAAGTNCCTTCTAAATAAAAGATATTTGTTCCNTTTGGATCCAACCAAGGCTTCAATTGTTTTGCTGGAGTAGAACCNTTTGATTGCCAATTAAAAGACATTTTACCATATAGATCAGAATTATAAGGAGAAGAACAAGTAGAACTACCACCAGTAAGCTGACCAACTATCAATCCAGATGAAGTAAATATTGGAGAACCCGAAGACCCCCCTTCAGTCACTCCGTGACCATTGGCAGTAGGTGACCAATATACTCTCCAGTGTGTATTACCTCCATTTGAATTCCAACCAGAAGATTGTAAANTTTGGGTATAAGTTGATATTTTTTTAGGATCTCCTGATGGATGATGTATAGAGACACCGCTAGAAGAACCATTTCTCAACCAACCATTATAATATGCATTATAGGATAAAGGCACATTATAATTCATTTCTAATAATAAAAAATCAGAAGCAGTNGAATTTAAATTTGGATCACCACTAGAAGAAATAAAGGAAGCTCCTGACACAGATTGACTATTTGAAGCCCAACCTGAACCACAACCATTTTTTTCATAATTAAAATAAAAAACCCACTGATTCATGTCAGAAGCAGAAGCACCACCACCGCAATGATCAGCTGTCAAAATATAAGGTTTACAATCTAAAGCAGCATTATTAATCAAGGAACCTGAACATATGTAATAACTACCTCCTTCAAGAAACAATATTTTAACAACACCTCTTTTTTCATCCTGAAAATTATCTCCTTCTGGAGAACAATTAATATCTACTTGACAAGGACCTGAATTATCTACTGGACCTGATTTTAAAAAGTTTTTATATCCATAAGATATATGAGATATATTTAAAAAAGATGAAGATTTAGTTTGAAGAGGTAAAAAAAGCTCTAAAACAATTTCAT
Source organism: Flavobacteriales bacterium (assembly GCA_002706465.1). Lineage (GTDB taxonomy): Bacteria > Bacteroidota > Bacteroidia > Flavobacteriales > SAT41. The sequence continues at coordinate 8,772 of PALO01000037.1, read as the reverse complement.
TAGAATAAATAAAACCTATTACAAATTGGCCTGTTTGATGATTATTATTACTATTAAAAGAACCTAAAACCTGATTACCATCAACAGAGTAAGCAAAAAGCTTGGCTCCTTCAGGTAAATAAAATTTATTAAAATTTAAAGCTAGTGACTTAGCATTAACTGAACTAAAAGACAACCTATAGATAAAACCTTTATCTGTTAACCGCTTTTCTGCAATATCAAAAAAATCAACATCCAACTTAATCTGTTTAGCTACCCTTGGAGGCTTACCAATTAAATTATTAACAGAATCTTCTATAAACAAAGTATTATAATCTAAATCTTTAACATTAAAAACAGAATCTACTTGTTCTCCAATCAAAATAGGAGACCCTCCGTGACTGATTTGACAAAAAACACAATAATTAGAAATACAAAATATTAAAAAAAACAAAAATCTAATCATTTTTTAAAATTTGATCGATGTTGACAAAAAACACATCTATTACCATCTTTAGATTGAGTGAATTTTTTTGAAGGGTCTAAAATTTCTTTTAAAAGAGAATACAAACCAACATGAAAATCATTATGTCTTTCTTTAAAAGACAAATTATCTGACAAATTAATAAAATTATTTTTTTTATTTCTAAAAGAAATAATCCCTGATTTCAAATTATCTACATCGTTTGATTGATCAAATAAAAACATGTAAAAATATAATTGAAAAGATTTAGATAACCTATAATCATTGAATATCAAATCAAAATCTTTATTAATCATATTAAGCTCATTTTCTTTAACCAATCCAGTTTTATAATCTATTATACGAAAAAATCCATCTAGGTTGTCTATTCTATCGATTTTACCTTTCAATTTAACATTATGACCCCCTATCTTGATGTGCCCTTGTAATTCTTTTTCTAAATCTATAATTTTACATTTATCCACTATTTTTTTTTCATTTTCCAAAAATCTTTTGATAATTTTTTTAGACATTTCATAAGACAGTCTATTTTTACCTGAAAGCATACCTCTTTTTGAAAAAAAACTCTCAAAATTATTTAACAAAACAGACTTGTAATTTAAAATCATCTTGTCTAAAGTTTCTTTTGAAAGTAATTTACCCTTAGAATTCAAATATAAATCATAAAGAGAATCATGTATTATTGTACCCAAAGTACTGGACTCTATATTTTCCTCTACATTGTCTTGCTCTGATAACTTTAAAATATATTTAAAATAAAAACAAGATCCACAATTAATATATGTGGATAATGAGGATGGTGAAAATCCTCTTTCAGCCATTGAATAAAGAATTTTCATCACATTACTGTCTTTTTTTATTTCTATATCGTAATTCATCAATTCAGGTTGACCAAACTTTAAATAATAATTATTTATTGAAATATTTTTATTTAATTTTAATTCATGCTCTAACTGATATATAAATCTACTTTTCTCATAACTTCCAAAATCAGAAAAATCAGAATTATAAATAAGATGTACGTTAGTAGCTCTTTGAATTAATCTATAGAAATGATAAGAAAAAATAGCATCTCTATCTCTATAAACAGGCATTCCAAAAAACTTTTTTATATCATAAGGTATCAAAGAACCAACAGACTTACTTAAAGGAAAAGCNCCTTCATTAGANCCTATAATTATAACATTATCATAATCNAAAGNCCTAGTTTCNANCAATTCTGTAACCTGCAAACCTAAAAGAGGCNGACCAATAAAATTAATTTTATTATCTCTTATGAGGTTTAATATTAAAACCTTTAAGTCATCNAAAGACTCTATGAATTCAAATNCCTCAACATAAAATGATATTTTCTGTATTGTTTTAAAATAATGATATAGAATTTCAGACTCATATGAAGAACTACTAAGTTTATCTTTAAATATTAAAATCATATTCTTAATAGATTTAATTAAATCTTGTGGCTTATCAATACCGTGAAAAAGAAATTCAATTTCTGAGTAAAATGAACCAAAAATATCTTCAATGTCTTTTATTGATAAAAAAATATAATTTTTAATTTTAATCTCTAATAAAACTTTTTCAATAATATCAGATTTTTTATTTTGAAATAAAACCGTGAAAATAGGACTTTTTAAAAATAACTCTAAATCCTTGTGGTAATATTTAGAAACTTTAAACCTATCTTTCTTAACGTATAAATCAACATAAGAAACAAGAACACTGTAAAAAGAAAAAGCATTTAACTCCTTTCCTAAGGATATATTTATGTTTTTTACATTTTCAGGAATAGAGTTAACAAAAATATCTAAATATTTTGGATCAGAAAAAACTAAAGCAGTACTACCTTCTTCTAATTCTTTGTAATTAATTTTTTGCAAAATGTTAGAAGCCATTCTAACCTGAGATATATTATTTGGACAAGAATAAATATTAATATTTTTTTCATGACTATTAAAATAATCACTATTGAACAATTTAACGTTTTTATAATTAGACATATATTTTCTAATAAAAAAACCTGCCTCGTGTTCATTATCCATATAATACTTATCTGCATCCCATATTATTTCAGCATTATAATTAGACATAACATGACTGACTATTGATTCTTCTGCTTTTGAAAAAGCATTTAAACCTACAAAATAGAACTTATCATAATTTTTCAAAAACGATTTTGAAGATTTAATTTTATTGTAAGCCTGTTTGTAAACGAGCCCCCTATATCCTTTATTTTTTGAAATTAAATTATTGTTAAAATCAGTGTAAATATCATACATGCTTTTATAAAAAAACAAGTACTTTTTCTGAAAATCAGTTAAATCATCATTACCTAAAGACCAATTCTCTATCTCTGCTATTTCCTCTATATTTTTAAAAACTTTAACAGGGTCTAACAAATAAGCATCTATATCACTAAAATCATTTAAAATAACATTACACCAATCTAAAAAAGAAATAAATTTTTCTTCTTTAACAAATTTTTCATAAGAACTAAATAATTCAAATTTTAAATTAAACTTAGAATCAATCTTAAAACCGGAAATCTTTTCTAAAAAAGACTCCATTGAATATATATATGGAGACAAAATAGGTTTAGATATATTAGAAGACAAATACTTCTTTAAAAATAAAATAGACCTTTTATTAGGTAGAATAATACAAATATTTTTAACATCACCATTATGGTAATCGAGTATATACTTGGCTATTTTTGGTAAAAATCTATCCATAAACTTTAACAACCTCTACTAAATCAGTATATAACAAGTAAGATTCCACATTATTATAAAATGACATTTCTGAGAGTAATTTTTGATATTTTAAAATCTGTTTAGTATGTTCTTTATGATACTTCTTTTTACCTGTTTTATAATCAATTATTTTAACATTCCCTTTCTCTATAACTAAACGATCCGGCACAAAAGAATCTCCATCAGGAGTCAAAATATCTTTTTCAGTAACAACATCCCATTTTCTATCAAAAAACAAGGAAACACTTTTATTAGAAAATAATTTCAAAATATAATCATTTACTTTATCATGTGTATTTTTATCAAAAAAACCTTCATGAAGAAAATAATTAAGTGTTTCTTCTACTTCATCCTCATACTTTAAATGAGAAAGAAAAAAATGTATTAAATCTCCCCAGTCAATAGAATCTTTATGATCCTCTAAGCTCCATAATTTTTTAGCTTCATGTTTAACTAAAAGCTTAGGGTCAATTTGTGAATCAAAGGATTTTACATTAATGGGTGTACTTATTTTGTCATAAGATTTTTTCTCATTAAATAGAGTTCCTGACTGAAAGTTATTTTTATCCAAATCATTAAAATAATAAGAGAAAAATTTACCTGTACAATTGACTTTTGTAAAGTCAGAGTATTTAAAACTATGAATAACCAAAGCAGAAACAGCTCTNGTCATTGCAACATATAACAAATTATAATTATCTAATAAAACTTTGTTTTTTTCTTTATTATAATGATTTACATAATCCGTATTTTCCAATCTCCTGTCAACTTTAACTAAAGACACATTTACTTCACCATAAAGATTGTCTGGCAAATTGACCCAAACATTATCATTTTTTATATTTATATCCCAATTAAAAGGGACAAACACAACTGGGAATTCTAATCCTTTAGATTTATGCACAGTCATAATCTTAACAGCATCAACATCATCGGACATCTTAATAGACTCCTTNTCCTTAACCTTTGACCATTTTTCTAAAAAAACATCTAAATGATTAAAAGCCCTCAGAGAAGATTTAGAAACAAAATTCAAAAAGAAATCCACATATGGATCTGAATTTAGATTAAGTTTAAAAACATTAATTATATATTCACATATATGATAAACTGGAAATAATTTTAATCTTTCAAAATCTACGCTATAACCAAAATAAGAACTTATTTTCTCAAAACTCTCATCTTTTAAATTGACAAAAACATCATGTAAACTTTTTAACTTCAATTTATNTGCATTATTATTCATNTTTTTCAAAAACAATATAATATGAGTTTTAGATATTTCATCACTAGGATCGTTTATTATTTTAATAACATTAATTACAAAATTCACCTTAGATGAATTTTGAAGCAACAAACCTTCTGCGCTAATACAGTCAAGACCTCTTTCTTCAAAAAAATTAGAAATCATAGATATATCTGTATGACTCCTCACTAAAACAGCAATATCTTTTTTGTTATAAATATTTAGCATGTTTATNATCTTTTCATACATCATAAACATTGAATCTTCTTTATATTTTTTTTTATTATCAAAAAAATCAACTTCTACAAATCCTGAAAAATCCTTTTTAGGAATTTGTGTATGATTTTTATATATATTGCTAAGTTCTGTATTTAATAAANAATTTGTTTTTTCAAAAAAACTATTATTAAACTCAACTACTTTAAAACCACTTCTCCAATTATATGGTAAAATATTTTCTTTATAATTTTCACTAAAAACAAGTGCACTTTCTGCTGAATGGCTATTTGATGTTGTTGACAAATTAGGCAAATCAAGAAACTGTTCTACTTCTCCATTCCTCCAACGATAAATAGCCTGTTTNCCATCACCTATAATCATATTATATTTACCATTTGACAAAGATTCACTTAATAAAGGAACTAAATTGTGCCACTGCAAAATAGAAGTATCTTGAAATTCATCAATTAAAAAATGATGATATCTAGACCCTATTCTTTCAAAAATAAAAGGTATAGGTTCTTCCTTAATAATTTCAAAAATCAACTTATTAAATTCTGATATGTGTTTAATATTATTATCTAAACTAAAATCTACAATTTGTTTTTCAATCTCATTCAAGACAGCAAGACTATAAATATTCTGATNTATTAATTTATTTAAATAATATTTTTTATAATTTTTTGTTATAAAATCATTTATTTTAAAATACATTGTCTTTATTTCTTCTTTTATACTATCTATTTCTCTTTTTTCTAAATCTGTAGCTTTACCTGAATACCATTTATCGTTATTAATATTATTTTGCACAGACCGAGAAGCAAATAAATAAGATATTCCATTATTACTTCTGAAGCCATCATTGCAGTCAGAAATTTGTTTTAAAAAATTAATAATATTAGTACTACCAGAACCTCCTGACATAGAATACACGTTTGATAGTTTGTTATGAATTAAATCACAAGCTTTTTTACCCATAGAAGAAACACTTGATTTAAAGAAAATTAACTCTTTGTTTATTTGGTTTTTAACTACATCAAATTCTTTTAATTTTAAATATTTTATTTTTTCTAAAAAAACCAAAGACCCTTCCTTAAACAAAACCTTAGAAAAAAGACTCAAATCACTCTCTATATCCCAGCTCTTGCCATCTAAAGATTTAGAAATAGAGAAATCAACAAGAAGCTTAGTTAAATTTTTATCTTCTCCTATTTTTGACAATATCATAGCAACTGACGGATTAATTATGTTATCCTCATTCATCTCAATATCAAAGTTTTGTGAAATATGAAGATCACGAGCAAAAGTCCTAATTATCCTATAAACAAATCTATCTATAGTACAAATAGAGATATCAGAATAATTATGTAGCATATCTCTTAATATTAATTTAGATTTCTGTTGAATGTCAAAAGGAGACATTCTTGTTTCTTGAGAAACAACATCCATGTAAGAATTTTTTAAACCTTCTGATAAATTAGAAAAAGCAATTATTACTCTATTTTTCATTTCATATGCAGCAGCATTAGTAAAAGTAATTGCTAAAATATTTTTATAATAATTGTTTTTTTTTGACAACAAAGAAAGAGTAATAAATCTCTTAACCAAAGAATAAGTTTTACCTGAACCAGCAGAAGACCTAATAACTTCAAATTGTTTCTTCATATAACTAATTTAACTTATTTTTGTAGTAATGAAAATTAAATACATTCTATTATTGATAATATTTTTTATGGGATGTGAAAAAGATATACCAGTACAATATATAGANAATNACTTTAATCCAAATCCTTTAAATNTAGAAATACCTTCAGGCTTTCCTTATGTAAATCAAAACTTAGACTTAACAGAAGAAGGTGTTATGTTAGGAAGAAAACTTTTTTATGAAAAAAAACTATCCCAAAACAACCAAATGTCTTGTGCAAGTTGTCATATACAGGAGTTTGGTTTTTCAAACGGAACAAGATATAGTGTAGGTGTTTCTGGAGTGTCAGGAGAATTAAACGCACCTAGCCTCTCAAACTTATTATGGTCTAGTTCATTTAACTGGAACGGTGACGAAACATCATTAGAAGAACAAGCTTTTAGACCAATCACACACCCTGACGAGCTAGATGAAGATTGGACAAGTATTGTAAACAAACTAACAAAAGACCCTGAATATCCTAATTTATTTAAAGCGGCATTTGGGACAGAAGAAATAGACTCAATTAAAATAACAAACGCTATTGCTCAATTTGAAAAAACAATGATTTCCAGTGATTCTANATTTGACAAATATNTAAGAGGAGAAGAACAACTAACATCTTCTGAATTAAATGGTTTTTTACTTTTCAATCAAGACCCTTTAATAAACGGAAAAGGAGGAGATTGTTTTCATTGCCACGGAGGACAAAGCAATCTTTTATTTCATGACAACTCACTACATAACAATGGACTTGATTCAAGTCAATATTTAGATGAAGGATTGTTTTTAGTTACCGGAAATCCATTAGACAAAGGTAAATTCAGAACNCCTACGCTGAGAAATATAGAATTTTCAGCACCATATATGCATGATGGCAGATTTGCAACTTTAGAAGAAGTAATTGAACATTATAATTCTGGAGGAGTATACTCTTCTACAATTTCTCCTTTATTAAAATTTAACGGAATTGGTTTAAACCTAACAGAACAAGATAAAATTGATTTAGTTAATTTTTTAAAAACACTGTCAGATTATGAATATATAAACAACGTAAATTTATCAGACCCTAATGAATAAAGTAATATTTATTTTTTTGTGCTTAATATCTACGCAACTAACATCTCAAGTTGTGAGATGTGGTCATGACTTTATAAAATCAAAATACATAAAAGAATATCCAGAGATAAAATATTTAATAAATGAACAAGAGAAAAAAATAAAAAAAAATAAAAAGAGCACAAGTAATATTACTTATAACATACCTGTTGTTGTTCATGTGTTACATAACAACTCCAATCAAAATATATCAGATGCTCAAATATTTTCACAAATAGATATACTTAATGAAGATTTTAGAAGAANAAATGAAGATACAATAAACACCCCATCTGATTTTTTACAATATGCCAGTGATTGTAAAATAAACTTTTGTTTAGCTAGAAGAGATCCTAACAATAATACAACAAATGGAATCACAAGAACATACACAAACGAAACATCATTTGATATAACTGATAAAAAAATATATTATGACAGTCTTGGTGGTAAAGACGCATGGAATAGTGAGAAATATCTAAATATATGGGTTGCAAATATTGATAATTTAGCTGGTTTTTCAACCTTCCCTGGATACCCTTTTAAAGAAGAAGATGGTGTTGTTGTAAATTATTCTTATTTTGGAAATACAGGAACAGCTTCTTTCCCTTTTAACAAAGGAAGAACAACTACTCACGAAGTAGGACATTGGTTAAATTTAATACATATATGGGGGGACATGAACTGTGGAGATGACTTTATAAATGACACACCAACACAAGAAAACCCAAACTTTGGATGCCCATCACACCCAAAAATTTCTTGCAACAATAATGGAGATATGTTTCAAAATTATATGGATTATTCAAATGACGGGTGCATGAATATGTTTACGCATGGACAAAAACAAAGAATGAGAGCCACACTAGATACAATAAGAACAGAATTAATATCATGTAATAATGGATGTATAGAACCACTAGAAGATGCCGGGGTAACAAGTATATTAAACATATCAGAAAACCAACAAATTTGTAGCCAAGAAATATCTCCAATAATAGAAATAAAAAATTTTTCTTCAGAAGAATTATTATGTTTAGATATAGAATACCTGATAGATGGTGTAAATTATTATTATTTTTGGGAAGGACAAATAAATAGTTTGCAATCTGAAATAATACACCTACCTATTGTAAGTAATTTAAATAACGGATTACACAACATAACTGTTTTTTCAACAAATCCTAACAACTCTATAGATCAAAACACAAATAATGATTCATTGAGTATTAACTTTAATACTTTTTCAGGAGAAACATCTACAATAAATATAAACACAGACAATTATGGTGATGAAATATCATGGAGA